>NZ_JAPYKS010000042.1:0-32889 GCF_037179605.1 Mesorhizobium salmacidum (SeqCode) | reverse complement strand
TTGTCACCGACCAAAGCAGATTGGCAGACACAGAGCGCGGCTGTGAATGTCGGGCTGCGGCTGCCCGGCCATCCGTTCAGCAGTTCATAAGCTTCCGCCACAGAGACGATATCACGCGGAAAGCCCATCCCGACGAATACTGAAACGGGCTTCGAAAACAGTTGGGGCGCCATCGGTGACTCCGTTAGGTTGCGTGCCGAAACAACACGCAAATTGTAGGGCGGGTGCGATGACCTCTACAGTAGACCAAACGGCGTATTGACCATCCCCCCCCAACAAGGGGGTCTTCCCATCGCGCCAGCAACGCCTTTTTGGAGACCGCGCGTGCCAAAACCCGCACATTTTCCAATTCAAAATATGGGGGTCTCATTCCCTAGGCCATAGACCCATAAAGTGGATTCCCAAAACGCGCGATGACTGATTCAATCTTTTCGATTGAGGAGGTCTGATATGGCGCGTTTTGATCTGACGGACTTTGAACGGTCGACTATTGAGCCGCTCTTGCCGAACAAGGTTCGTGGCGTGGCGCGGGTTGATGATCGGCGGGTTTTGAACGGCATCTTCTGGCGGCTTCGGACTGGCGCGCCATGGGCAGATATTCCAGCCCGCTACGGGCCGCATACGACCTGCGTCAACCGCTTCAACCGATGGCGTCGGGCAGGTGTGTGGGACCGGCTACTGGAAGCCGTTTCAAAGGCTTACGATGGAGATATCCAAATGATCGACTCGTCCTCTATCCGCGTCCATCAGCATGGTGCAAACGCCCAAAAAAAGATGGCCGATCCCGTTGCATGGGTCGCTCGCGGGGCGGCCTGACGACCAAGATCCATGCGCTCGTTGACGCCGAAGGACTGCCGATCGCTCTTAAGCTGACCGAGGGCCAAGCCCATGACGGTCGAAGCGCCTGGGAAATGTTGAGCGGGCAGAGCGATGGCCAGATCCTGCTTGCCGACCGCGCCTATGACGCAGACGAACTGCGCGCCAGCCTCGAGCAACGCGGCGCCTGGGCCAACATCAAGCCGATGCCGAACCGCAAAAACATCCCGGCATTCAGCCCTTGGCTCTACCGCTTTCGAAACCTCGTCGAACGCTTCTTCAATAAACTCAAACACTTCCGCGCCATCGCCACTCGATATGACAAGCGGGACGACAACTTCCTTGCAAGCGTCAAACTCGCTTCTTTTCGAATATGGTGCCGATTTAATGAGTCTATGGCTAGACCACGCGTACCTTTAGAAAAAGCCCACTTCACAGGCTACAGCCTGGCCAATTTCTGAAGAGGAGTGGCTGGACGGTGGAGATAGTCTCAGTCACCAAGATCAACCTCTATGAAGTGACATTGACCGGCTTCCCGGCCTAAGAGACGACAGACGCCAGTCTGCGCTCCGACAACGCAACCAGTGCCCGCCGTCGTGTGGTGGAAAGGATCGAGGCGGCGCAGCGGCTACGCGGCATCCGGTAGGCCCTACTCCGGCTTCGGCGGCAGTTCTTTCTTGACCTGCTGCGCGTCCGACGCCTTCGTCATGTCAGTTTTTTCGACGCTGGCCGTCTTGGTCGTGTCCACCGTCGCCGATGCCGTAGACTGATGATAAGCGCAGTCCGCGGATGCGGCGGATACGGACAGGCCCAACGCTGCGCCGATTGCGAGGAATGTCTTCATTTTGATCCTCCTCATCGTGATGACGCACCGTAACCTGCCTGGCGCCGGCCGCAAAATCACTTTTCCTGTCAAGGTGGCCGGTGCCGCTAGCCGAGACGGCGATGCGGATCAGGGCATACACGGGGCGGGATCGCGTTTCCGGTCTCTCGGCGCAAAGACCAGTGTCCAAAGGAAAGTTTCACATCCGCAAATTAGGAATTTGGATGGCCCTTAGCGCCGCTACCCTTGCCCTTTCTTGGAGACTGCGCTCGCTTTTTTGCAGCAAGATTGAGTTCGTATTCCTGCTTACTGATCCACTTCGCGTGTTCCGTTGAGATGAGCGACTCAACCCGCTCTACGAGCGCCATGTGCGCCTCGTCTTTGCTCAATCCATCATAGGATCCTGATCCGCCCAAAAAGGAGTATTTTTCATGTCGTAGGGCTTCGCACGTCGATCTGTAAGTGATCCAGTTGTGCTGCCACTGGTTCAGCTGTTGCAGGCCTTCTAGCACCACTGCCCCCACGCCGAGAGCAGCCGTGACCCAGCCGTTCCAAAGTGCCGTAAGCGGCACTAGTGCGCTGAGGATGAATTCCGCGATCTTGACGTTTTTGTAACACCGTTGAGCGTCGCCAGATTTGGAATCGTACCATCGAATTTGCTGCTCGAGCCGTTGATACCCAGAGTCCGGCTCGCTTTCTGTTGAGCCAGGCGCGCTCATTGGCCTATCAACGTTGCCAGATGGCGATAGTCCCAAAGCCACCACTTCATATCCAATCGTCTTCCAAGTTCGGGCAGCCTGATATTGGCCGGCCCATCCTTAAACCCCATAAAAATGATGCCGTTACCTTTTGCGAGGCTCTCCTCGAGTTCCCAGTCCACCCACTGGCTAGTATGGGTCAATTCACTAGTCATGCACACCGTCACGCTGGTCCGACTTATCTTCTCTTTTATTTTAGTGCGAATGTAGGTAGCATTAGCACTATTAATAGCTGTTCGAACAGACTCATCATAAAATTCAATAGCGAAATCCGGATTTGCCGCGAGCAGGCGCAGCCCGTTAACCTTATTGCGGTCTTCATTTCTGAAGCTGATAAAAACGCGCTTCATATGGCTAGCTCCTAACACCCGCTACGTCCTGTAACCACGACTTTGCACTTCTAATAGTCGTGGTCGCGTCGACCTTACCTAGCCTCGAGCGTGGCGCCTTTCCTTTGTTTATGAAAAGCATCGAGGGAGAGAGGCTGTCTATATACGGGTACAAACCCAAAAACTCTTGTCCAGAGAAGGTTTCAGAATCGCTTTTAGCAACAGGAAGGACTGCTACAGCCCCTTTAGAAGCATCGAAGTACCCCAACTCCCAAGGCATCCATTTGGATGCGGGGGAGTTGTTAGAGTGTACGTACACCAGTGACTTCGACTGCTTCATGCGCGTTCTAAGCAGATCAGCAGTATCCGCGGTTACTTTACTTCTATCTAAATGCTGGTCTTCGATCCAATCGACGTAGGCGGACATGCCCATTTTTTCGAATAACCGTTTGACACCAAGTACTATTTCAGCGTCCGCAAAAGAATGCGAGAGAAAGGCGTCAAAGGACGACTTGGTCGCAGCGCTCGCTGTTTCTTCTTTCAATATGGTAGCTGCGGTTCTAAGCCCTCGACTGTCGCTGGCGATCTTTTTCAACTGCGCTTCGGTAATTAAGGTCACGTTCTGCACCCCTCTTTTCGCCGGCCCTTTCTTATCTGTAGATCGTGATCTTCGGGTTGAACACTACAAATTTCGGCAATCAACCGCTTAGTTGATGTCTGCCAACTTTAGGAACAACGATGACATACAAACGCGCCGCATCCGTGCGCCCAAAATCGACCCGGACCAAGGGGCCGTCGACGCTCTCGAAAACGCCGTGGCGTCCGCGTCCGTGGCGATGACGCTCCGAGGGATATCCAATGACATTTGAAGCGCGCATCGCTGCCATCATCACACGATATGCAAAAGTTCGACCGCGGGGACCGAACCGTCGACGAACCGTTTGACGAGTGGGTGACTACCTGGGAACAGGTGGGCGCCTTCCTCGCGACGGAAAGTCGCCGGCATTTAGGTCTGGAACGAAGCCAACCGGGACGTCTGGGTACATGGCGCGAGGCGACCGCAAATGACGCGCCTTCGCCATAGTTTGAAATGACCCGACCTGGCCCCAGGCCCACGGGATACGCCCCCAACGCCTCACGATTTGACCAATGAGTAGGACACCCGGTCCTCAAGTAGTTGATAGTTGTCCATTTCCGCACCCTCGACTTTGCGCAGACTTCCCTTAACAGGATTCATAACAAAATGACCACACCACCTGCCGCGGCCGGTTCGCAGGCGCATGATAAGTCGCCGCAAAGGAACTTTCATATTCGCAAAATCAGGAATCCTTGCATGGCACGCCCGAGGAAGACGGCGTTCAACCCGGCCCGTTCTTGTTGACATTTATCCTAACATCGAGGACAGGGTAGCTGGTGTCGCACTCAGGAATAGGCGGATTCCTGGGCGGACACGACCCACACTAAATGGTCATCTACGCCACCAGATCTTACACCAAAGTGTAAATCTTAAGCAATCGCCTGTTGCGTTCCAAGGCGGGTGAAAACAAACGCAGCAAGAAGGAGCACGAAGTGATGTTGACGCATAGTCATTGTCTTCTCCCTTTTTCGAAGCATTCGGCCTAATCCAACAACATATGCTCTTTCTTCTTGCTGTCATACGGAAAGAACCCACAACCATCTACGCGCCGCCGCGCGGCGGCGGCCGACCTAGCCAGTCGCCTATACCAGGGATCGCGGGAGCTACACAGTCAAGACGGCCATTCTGGAGCCAACCTCAGCGCCGCTGAGCCGCTCATACGGTCGCGACCATAGGCATAGACAAATACCCTGCTCATTTGTGTAATTCGCTCTTCAATCACACTGTTTCGTCCGCTAGTAATAGCCGCTGGTGGGGGAAATTCATGGCACGACAGTTAAGGCTCACCCGCTTTCGGGACGTCTCGCTTGATGATCCGTTCTTCGACAGCCTCAAGGCCGGTTACAACGGTTTCTCTAACTGGTTTGCGGGCAAGGCGAACGAGCCGCTGTACATTGTTGCCGACGGGCACAAGATTAGCGGCATGATCTATCTGAAGCGCGAGGATGGGCCGGTCACAGACGTAGCCCCGCCCCTGCCCGATCGCGCCTGGCTTAAGGTCGGTACACTCAAGATCGAGCCAGCAGGCACGAAGCTCGGCGAGCGGGCGATCAAGAAAATCGTCGATACCGCGCTCGTCACGGGTGCCGATGGCATCTATGTGACGGTCTTCGAGGTCCATCAGGACCTGATCACGCTGTTCGAGCGCTACGGTTTCGTCCACGCCGGCACCAAGACGACCGACAATGGCGTTGAACAGGTCTATTTGCGTTCACTCACGGAGCATGATGATGATCCGCTGAAGCGCTATCCGTTCATCCGCGCGGCAGGCCAAAAATTCTGGCTATTAGCAATCTACCCTGAGTATCACACGCGCCTTCTGCCAGACTCGATCCTCAACAATGAGCCGCAGGATATCATCGAGGACGTGTCGCATACTAACACCATACACAAGGTATATATCTCGGGCCTCGCGCTGCAGCGTATGCGGCCGGGAGATCCGGTTATCTTTTATCGGACAAGCGACCGGGCTGGCCAGGCGCGCTATCGCTCGGTGGTGACGTCTGTTTGCGTCGTCGAGGAGGTACGGCGGAAAAGTGATTTCAGAGGCATCGACGCTTACCTCGCCTATACGAGGCCCCGCAGCGTGTTTAGCGAGGCGGAGCTGCGGGAGAAATATGTCACATCCGACCGGATGGGGGTTGCTAAGCTGACCTATAATGCCGCATTCACTCGCAGGGTGATCCGGCAGACGCTGCTGGATGAGGGGATTTTGACCGAGCGTCAGCGCCCTGACCTGGTCGAGTTGCCTCGCGCAGACTTCGATCGACTGCTTGAGCTGGGAGAGGTTAATGCGGGTATTGTTGTCGATTAGGCCAGTTCACGTAGCCAATATCCTGAGTGGGGTTAAGCTTTTCGAATTTCGGCGCAGAATTTTCACCCGGCGCGACGTGCACACTGTGTTAATCTATTCTACGAGGCCGGTGGGGCAGCTCGTCGCCGAGTTCGAGATCGCAGAAATCCTAGAAGACAATCCCGAACAGTTGTGGGAGCGTACTTACCAAGCCTCGGGAATCAGTAAGGAATATTTCGACACCTATTTTAAGGGACGCGACAAGGCCTATGCGTTGAGGATCGGCGCACTTACCATTTTCGAGACGCCGATAGAGCCACAGTCGCTCATCGACAATTTCACTGCTCCTCAATCGTATCGTTACATTCCGCCGCCAGTGCGGCAACTGGCGCTGTTCTAGGCGTGTTGTGGGGTCCCTGCATTCTGGTGCTAGGCGTCTCTGGAGTAGGCAAGACGTCAAAGTGTTTGGACTATGTCGCCCGGCATCCGGAGTGGCTTTATCTTCGCGCGAGCGCGTTGCTGAGTGAAGCGACGGGCAAGACGACCGAGGCGCTTAGGACGGGCAGCGACATGGCGATACGCGACAATCAGCTGCTTTTGGGTGCGGCCCTCGACCGCGCACGCACCGGACGCGAGGCGTCTCCGGTCCTAGTAGACGGTCATGCGGTCATCGACAATGACAAGCACCTTGTGCCCGTACCGGTTGAGGCGATCGCTGCCTTGCGACCAGATGGATTCATCTTGCTCGAAGCTTCGATTGAGGTGCTCGCGTCACGACGAGACACTGCACCCCGGATCCGTCCGAGACGCTCATTGGCCGACCTCGCGCGACTCATGCAGGCGGAGCGCGACACGGTTAGCACCTATGCTGCGATCCTTAACCTTCCGCTGGCACACGCGCAGGTCGAGGACGTATTCCAACTCGACCAATTGATCGATGACCTGTTGAGGAGGGTTGGATGACGTCCGCATATATTGGGTCGATCTCGCGGGGCTGTTCGACCGCTGCGAATATTGCTTCATTGTAGCCGAGCTCGACACCAATCGGCAAATATTGGCCGTAGCGACGCGAGCTTAGTCGGAAGCCATAATAGTCGAAGATGCGCTCGAAGAGCGGAAGCTTGCTGTCGCTGATGGTAAGGTGCGGCTGATCCACGTCCAACCACGTCAAAAGTCCATCGAATATTCTAAGGCCGATGCCACGTTTGGCATAGTAGGGCGCGACGCGCACAGTGCAGATTTTGTGCTCGCTTGCCTCGCGCTTAGCGATGCCCAGACCCACGAGCTGGCCATCTCGCTCGATTCGCAGCAGCTGACGCGTCCCAGTGTGCAGGCCTGGCACGACCTTGGTCAGATACCAAGTGTCAATGCCAGGATAGTCTTCCGAAAGCGGCATGAGAAACGCGAGTGCCTCCGCTTCTCGCGGCGCCAAGGGAGCGACTCCGAGGGATGCGCAGCGGGTGGATATCCAATACGGTAAATGGCTCACGAAAACGATCCTAACTCAAATTCCTTGGGAGAGGTACCACCTAACGCTAGCGACGCAAGGCATCGAGAACGTAGGTCCAGAGCAATTTTCCTGTCACCAACAGGAGGGCCGCAAGGCCGCAGAGCCCGGTCCATAGCGCCATGAAAACATGATCCACGGGATCTTGCAACCAGCCTGCCGTCAAGTTGCCGAGCACACCAAACGCGAAAGCTACACCGAGATAGCGAACAAGTGTTGCACGTCCGCTACGCCGGATCTGAAGCTTTACGAAGGCAGAAAAATCGGTGATCGGCTTGCCCTTGGCAGTTCTCTTCCAGTGATAGACCACCATGCCTCTTGGTAGGCCAGGTGCGTAGGTCGACCAGATCGGATATTCGAGGAGCCGCATTTTGTGGAACTCGGTATTGGCAACCGACAGCTCTGCACTCACCGGAACCGCAGTCAAAAAAGCGACCAGCGTCATGTGCGCAGCACTCGCCGGCTGGTCAGATGCCATACGCGTTTCAACCACGGTCGGAAGCGTGCGTGCTTCATTGAGGCGAAAGTCCAGATACTCAATCTGATCATAGCCGCTCAGCAGGGCGCGATCGTATACTGGGATATCTTCGACGAAGGGGTTGTTCTCTTTGTCCGCCGGCATGGTGATGCGGAGCCGAAAATAAGCGCGCGATGCGCCGCTCTTCGCTTCGCACGCTCGCAGCGCGGCAGGCTGGATCGTGCAGAGGGTACCAACATCAAATGCGCGGACCGTGAGTTCAGTGTTGCTTATGCCGGTTTGGGCGGCATTCGGAGAGAACCAATGCATCCTGCAGAAGATGCGGCCATTGCTGCGCTTAAGAACGAGTGGGCCGGAGGTTCGCGCCTGTGCGGTCAGGAGCTCGTTGAAAATACCCTGGACGACATCGCGCTCGACAAAATAAGGCGAGCAATCCCCTATTTCCGATGGGGCGAGCGTAGCAGGAAGGTAAAGGAAGAGTTTGTCGACGAGACGAACGTCCTCGACCATGATGCCGATCTCGGCGAAGTCGCAGTGCTCGCGGATTTGTGCCCGCCGGAACCATGGAATGCGTTGTGGCCTGTCCGGCATGCGCCAATAGTTAAAATGCACCTCGAATTTAATGCCGGCCTCACCAGATATAGGCGCGCACCAGACCGCTATGCTCTTGTTTGAAGACATAACCTCTATGAATCCATCCCAAACCACCTCAAATTGGCTCATCGAAAAGCCCTGCCTGTAATCAGACGGAGGCTATTCGTCTTCCATTTGGTTGCGTTGAACTGATGACTGAGATAGCGACGCTTGTCGAGCACCGAGTCTTCGTGTGGAAGCTAATACAATGATAACCCGTATCGAGTTCGGTCAAGCCGGAACGAACGGCAGCTTTTTCGTGAGCAACAATACTGAAAGGCTAACATGCCGCGCAAACGTGCCGCCTCGCCGTGCCCAAAGGCGGGTCCGCTTCGCGCCTCCATTTCGGTCCTTGGCAGACCGCAGCCGCATCTCAAAAGCAGACTCCGAGCGCAAGGCTCAAAACTCGCGCTAAGTACCGTCACCGCTCCAACGAGCGCATTTTATTTCGTTGCAAAATCAAAAATTATGCCGGGCCCGGGGGGTCCGCGTTTGTACAGAAAATAGATATGTAGCGGCTGGTTTGCCAACCCATATCCCTCGTATGATCTCGTATGATCTGGCGAAGCCGATAAAAATTCATTGCAATGAGACCGCAGGTAACCAGCCCGCAGGCAGCTGATACCGGCAGCTCACGCTCATTGGCTTTGCTTAACCTCGGGCATCTCAAAATTGCCTGGCCCTCGCTCGCCAGTGAATTTTTCCACCTCAACGAGAGCAGACTGAGCCGAGGGGGCCTGGCCGAGGAATGATGTGCCTTCGTCGCGCGTCAGCACGTTTGGGTTACCGTGAAGATCTAGCGACCCCGGTGTCGCGTACGCTTCAGGGTGGTACCAGGCGCCTGACGCCAGTTGCACAACACCCTCCATGACATCGCTCGACAGCAATGCACCAGCGAGGCATGCGCCGCGGTCATTAAAGACGCGCACGGTGTCGCCATTCTCGATCGTTCGGGCCGCCGCATCGATGCTGTTGATCAAAATCGGCTCACGCCCAGCCACTTTTGACTCGCGGCTCAGCTTTGCGTCGTCGAGCTGGCTGTGAAGTCGCGTCGGAGGCTGATTTGAGATCAGGTGAAGCGGAAACCGCTCAGCGGCTTTTGCCGAGTGCCATTCTTTCGGAGGCAACCAGACAGGATGGCCAGGGCAATTTTCATAACCGAAGCCAGCAATCGTCTCGCTGAAGATTTCAATGCGCCCCGATGGCGTGCGAAGCGGGTGAGCTATGGGGTCGGCACGGAAATCGCCGAACAGAACAAACTCCTCATCCGGCGCAGGCATTTCGACAAAACCATCTTTCCAGAACTTGTCGAACTCAGGAAGATCGACGTTTTGCGTTCGAGCTCTGGACCTGCATAGATCGTAGGCATACTCGATCCATCCACGAATATCGCGGCCCTCTGTGAAGTGCTCCTGGAAACCAAGCCGGCCTGCCAGATCACTGAAGATGTCGTAGTCGTTGCGCGCTTGGCCAACCGGTTCAATCAGTTGCGGCATCGCGAGCATGAAGCGGTCGCGTGGTGACGCCCCGATATCATCTCGCTCATAGGTGGTCGTTGCGGGCAATACGATGTCCGCCTGACGCGCCGTCGCTGTCCACCAGATCTCATGCACGATGATTGTCTCTGGCCTGTCCCAGGCTTCGACCAGACGGTTGATGTCCTGATGGTGATGGAACGGATTGCCGCCCGCCCAGTAAACGAGCTTGATGTGGGGGAAGGTTATGGTCTTGCCGTTGAATGGGATAGTCGCGCCCGGCTGAAGCAGCAGATCCGCCATCCGGGCCACTGGAATTGCCAGCCCAAGCGGGTTCCTGCCGGACTCCATCGCCGGAGAACTGGTTGGTCGACGCGGCGTACCCATGCCGTTGATCGAACCATAGCCGAAGCCAAATCCGCCGCCTGGCAGTCCGACCTGGCCAAGCATCGCGGCCAAGGCAATGAGTGCCCAGTACGGTTGTTCGCCATGGTCGGCGCGCTGCAATGACCAGGTTGCAGAAAGCATAGTGCGGGCGTCGGCCATGCGCAGGGCCAGACCAGCAATCCTATCCGCATCAATCCCCGTCAGGCTGGCAGCCCAGGCCGGGGATTTCGGTTTGCCGTCCGCCATGCCGAGGACATAGTCGCGGAATCGCTCGTAGCCGACAGTGTACTTGTCCAGGAAGGCGCGGTCGACACGTTCATTGACAATCAAGGTGTGCGCAAATGCCAGCATCAGGGCGGTATCGGCGCCCGGCCTGATCGGCAGCCATTCGGCACCCACCCAGTCACTGCAGTCGCGTTTGAGAGGACTGATCGACACGAACTCGACACCTGCGTCCCGCGCCTGTTTGAGCCAGCCTGGACTTTCGTGGTTACCGGCGCCTCCCGTGGTGACGAGCATGTTTTTCTCGGCCGCCCCGCCGAAAAGGACCATGAGCTTCGTGTTCGTGATGATGCTCGGCCAGTCCGTGACAGGCCCTGCAACGGCTTCGATGCCGCCCACAATGTGCGGCAGCAGCACTGCCGCCGCACCCCAGCTGTAATTGGTCACCTGATCGACGCAACCGCCGAACCCGTACAGGAAACGATGGACAAGCGTGCGGGCGTGATTGATCCGCCCCGCGCTCGACCATCCATACGAACCGCCGAAAATCGCCTTGTTGCCATGCTCTTCCTTCACGCTGCGCAGTTGCTGCGAGACCAACTGAAGCGCCTCCTCCCAGCTTACCGGAACAAACGGCTCGGCTCCGCGCCGCCGGGACAGGTCGCCTGGCCCTCGCAGCAGATAACCCTCGCGCACCATCGGCTGCGCTACGCGCGAGGCGGCATGCACGGCGCTCGGAACGGACTGCATCAGAGCCGATGGGTGGCTGTCATGGCCGAAGGGCGAGACAGAAACGATCCGACCGTCCTTCAGGTTCGCTTCGAATGCTCCCCAATGCGCGTGACTCAGCCTGCGGCTCATTGCGCCCGATTGCCTCCGGTGCCGAGCGTCACAACCTCACTTCGGTAGAGGTCGTCACGGCGCGTCTCCATGTGGCTTTGCACCATGGTCCGGGTCAGCGCCGAGTCAGGCCATTCCGCAAGGAGACAGTCATCGCTGTTTGCCCCAGCCGGGCCTGCCAGAAGGCGGCCATTGGGGCCGACGATGAAGCTTTGCCCGAGGAAACGCACGCCACCCTCCTCGCCGGTGCGGTCAGCGCAGGCGATGGTGATTTCATTGCTGCAGGCGGCAGCCATCGCCAGGTGCATCGCCATCGGCGCGGCGTCTGGGGCATCCTGGGACTGACGTGGTGGGACGGACCAGTTGCTCGGAGAGGCGACAAGCGTTGCACCGCTTTTTGCCAGGGCGCGGGTCACTTCCGGAAACCAGAGATCGTAGCAGACTGCCAATCCCACTCTCCCCCAAGGCGTGTCGATGCAAACGAGTTGCTCGCCGAGGCTGAAAAGGCTCCTCTCGCGGCCAAAGACATGCGCCTTGCGATAGCGCGAAACAGCCCCGCCAGGCGTGACGATCACGGCGGTATTATAGAGCTGTTTTCCATCCCGTTCCGCCATCCCGGCGATCAGATAGATGTTCAGGCGCATGGCAATCTCACACCACGATTTTACGCTCGGGCCGTCTATGCTCTCGGCGATCGAAAGCAGTTGGGATCGGTCAGGGAAGACAAGCCCCGTCGTGCAGCATTCCGGCAGGATCACGATCGAGGCTCCGTGCCGCGCCGCCTCATCGATCTTTGACAGGGACAAAGCGAGATTTGTGCCGACCGCCCCATACAATGGCGCATACTGGGTCACGGCGACGATCGGTCGCGTGTCGCTGCCTTCATGCTGGGACATCGACGTCGCTCCATTCGGTTGCCAGGAAGGCGACGCGATCGCCCGAGTGCACGACCGGATCACGCCTCACAGCGATCACCCAGCTATCTACCTCGACCGCAATGTCCTCTATGACATCGCCGAAAAGGTTGCGGATGCTACCGATGCTACCGCCAGCATTGACCGCTGTCCCAGGCAGTACCTTCGGCTCGAAAAGGCCGCCGGCATTGGCCAGCCGGTGCGCGCGCCTGGTGACCCGCCTTATTTTGCGCGCTGTCGGGTCCGGCGATGCGGTCAAGATGCCCACCTTGCCTGCCAGCCGCATGAGTCCGGCGACGCCATGTTCGACGCGATCCTCCTCCAGCCGGCCACCCCCGCCAAGTTCGACCATGAAAGCGATCGCCCCCAGCGAAAGCGACTGGTAATCCAGCGCACCGCCGATGTTTCCCGGCAACTCGCCTGACGCGTTGGCGACGGGCATGCGACAGGCAACCGTCGGTTCAAAACACGCTATGTGCGCCAGCAATTCAGCTTCGGAGAGCCGCGCTTCCGGATGGACCTTGTAGACGGCGTAGGGCGCGGCATCGAATGGCGTGCCAAGCGTGTGGATGTTGATCACCACATCGGCGGACTTGCCGAAACGATCGAAAAGGGCCGCCGCCGCCCGCTCGGTCGCGAAACCGTTCGCCCGGCCAGGAAAACTCTGATCCATGTCGATGCTGTCGATCAGCGCCGTCTTGCGCCGCTCGTCGAAGGCCAGCACGTTGGCAACCGGTGTCACCACGACGCTACCAGTCATCACGGACGGGTCGAGCCGATCGAAAAACCGCTGTGCGGCGAACACGCCGTTGATTTCGTCACCGTGTACGGCGGCATTCACCCACAGACAGGGTCCGTCGCCTTGGCCGCGCTTGACCAGGTAGGGAATGCTGATCTCGCACCCGCTTGCCGTGGTGCCGGCACTGATTGTGCCGCGTTCGCCAATGGACACAGCAATGGGCTTCGACTGCGGGACACGCTCGTTCATGCTTCTTGATCCGTCCATCTCGCGGTTGTCAGACTGGCGCGGCCGACTTTGCCGCAGCAGGACTGGGTGAAGGGCTGGCAGAGCCGAACGGGTAGTCGGCGGCTCCGCACTTGATCGATAGCGTTCGCGCTTCCTCATGCAGCAACGCCGTCAATGTATCGGTCTCCGCCTCCTCAAAGAAACGGTCGGGAATGATAAGCCCGAGGGCAGCGACGGTGTCGTTCGAGCGCCCCAGCACCGGGACGGCAATCGCCGACAACCCAGGTGCACTCTCACCGCGGGTCAAGGAGACGCCGCTGCTTCTTGTCTCCTCGATCTGGCGCCGAAACATTTCGGGATCCGTCACGGTCGAAGGCGTGATCGGATCGAGACGACGATTGGCGAAAAACGTCTTGAAGCTAGCCGGGGTGAGGCCCGCGAGCAGGACCTTGCCGGCCGAGGTCGCGTGGAATGGTAATCTATTGCCCACACGCCAGCGCCCGTCGATGTAATGCGGGCCTTCAACCGCGAGGATGTGCAGGATGAGATCGCCACGCATCACGCTGAGCGTTGTCGAATGCCCCGTTCGCTCCACGATTTGTCGCAATACCGGCAAGGCAGCGTGCGCCAGCGGCTGCGATTTGATGTAGTTGGAGCCGAGCTCAAACGCGGCAAGGCCAACGCGATAACGTCGCGTCTGTTCGTCCTGCTCCAGGAAGCCGTTGGCGCGAAAGTCGGCAAGCAGCCGCGATACCTTGCTTTTCGGCAGGGCCGTCGCTTCGGCGATTTCCGTCACCGAAAGGGTCTGTTCCTCGGTTTCGAACAGCTTGAGCAGTTTGAGCGCCGTATCGAGCGTTTTCATGTGTGGTGGCTGTCTCCGGTTTCTGACATGATGACGGCTTTCAGCTCAGGATCTGGAACGCGGCGTCAGTCGGCATCTTGCCCACTCCGTTGACCGTCTGGATGTCCTGTGGGCAGGCCGAGATGACCATGAGCAGGTCTGCTTTCACGTCGAAAAGCACATAGTCGCCCGGCCGCGAGACCGGAGGTTCGCGGGTGATGAGGCCTGCGGCCGACACCGGGAAATTCATGAACAGGTTGAGCGGTCCGGGTGTGAAGGCTGACTGCCTGCCGACGCCTTCCAGCGCGGCATGAAAGTTGTCGTTGCAATTGTCGTGGTAGCCTTCGTATTTCAGCCGCTCATAGGTCTTGCGGCTGCAGCAGCACATCAACGTGTCATGGACTCCCGGCGACGTGTCCTCGATCACAGTGAGCATCGGGGTGAACTGGTTGCTCACATAGGTGTCGCCAGTAGCCGGGATGATGCGGCTGGTTGCCGATCGCGTATGCTCCATCGACATGTACTCCTTCATGTCGCCGAGAGCGAAGGCCCAGGTGTCGAGCACCTGCGACCCGTGCGTGTTGATGATCTTCAGCCGGCTTCCGCGGCGCACCTCGAAGGCAATGCCCTTGCGGGCCGGGAGGACGGTCGTTTCAGGTTGGCTCATGTCTCGCTCCGCGCTGTTCATACGTCTGCCGTGTCCACTACCGGCTCGCCGCCGAGGAAGGCAGCCTTGATACGGGGATCATGCATGACGTCCCTGGCGGGGCCGTCCGCGAATTTGCGACCGAGCTCCAAGACGATCGCACGGTCCGAGATCATCAGCGATCCGAACACATTCTGTTCGGCCATGATGACCGTCACGCCTTTGCCGCGGATCGAATTGACCGTCTCGAACACCTCCGACTGCATCCTAGGTGAAAGGCCCAGCGACGGCTCGTCGAGCAGAAGAAGCCTGGGGCTGTTTTCGAGCACCATTGCCGTTTCCAGGATCTGCTGTTCGCCGCCGCTCAGATTGCCGGCGAGCTGGCGCCATTTGCGCCGCAGCATCGGGAAGAGCTCGGTCACGCTCTCGATGGCGGCCGAGGCGCTGGCCCGCGGCAGAAGGTAAGCGCCCATCTCTAGGTTCTCGTGAACGCTCATCTGGGCAAAGTTGCACCGACCCTGCGGCACAATGCCGATACCGGACCTGAGCCTGGCGGCTGGCGACAGTCCCTCAACGGCCTTGCCCTCGAAGGTCAGTTTTCCGGTGAAGTGTTTGTTGAGGCCGAAAATGGACTTGAGCAGCGTCGATTTCCCGGCGCCATTGCCGCCGATCAGGCTGGTCACCGAACCGGTGGGAAAGACCGCCGAGAAGTCGCGCACGATGGGATGATCGAGATAGCCGACCGACCAGTCGCTGATTTCGAGTGCGATGTCATTGGCCATGGAATACTAGCTCCATCGCTACGGCGTCGGCCTTGCCAAGATAGGCGTGCAGCACCCGCTCGTCCTCCTTGATGAGGGACGGCGGCCCCTCGGCGAGCTTTCGACCCTGCTCCATCACCACCACCCTGGAACAGTGCTCCATGATGAACTGCACGTTGTGCTCGACGATGATGAATGTCTGACCGTCGCTGTTGAGTGACTGGATGAGGCCGGCGATCCTCCTGATGACCGTCGGGTTAACGCCAGCCAGCGGCTCATCGAGAATGACGATCTTCGGATTGGACATGAGAGCCATTGCCAGCGCGAGCAGCTTCTTTTGCCCGTAGGACAGGAACGCGGCCGGGAAGGCCGACATCGTTGAGAGCCCCACCAGATGGATCAGCTCACGGCCGCGCTCGCTGGCCCGACGCTCGGCACCGCGGCAGGCCTGCGTGCCAGCCAGCGCCTGCCACCACGGGACGCAGTCATAGGCCTGGCGCGCGATCAGCACATTTTCCATGAGTGTCAGCCGGTCATAGACGCGCACATTCTGGAACGTCCGGGAAAGGCCTGCCTGGGCGATCTGCTCGGCGCGCGCGCCATTCAGCCGCTTCCCGTCAAGCAGGACGGAGCCTTGGTCCGCCTTGGCGAAGCCGGTGATACAGTCGATGGAGGTGCTCTTGCCCGATCCGTTTGGTCCGATCAGGCCCAGGATCTCGCCCGGCCCGACCACGAAGGTCAGGTCATCGACCGCCCTGATGCCGGAAAATGACTTGCTGAGGCCCTCAACCGAAAGAAGTGGCTGCTGTGACGGCATTATTCGGTCCTCCTCAGCATACGGTTTCGGCGATCGGCCAGATATCCGCCCAGCCCCTGGGGCATGAACTGGATGGTTATGATCAGCACAAGTCCAAACAGGATCATGCGCAGTTCCGGTGCGAGGCGCAGCAGTTCGGGCAGCGCGGTGAAGACAAAGCTCATCAACAGCACGAACCAGAAGTGACCGGCGCCGCCGACAATGACGATGATCAGCATCATCTGCGCATAGTAGATGTCGAAGATGCCGGGATCGACGATGCCGAGCTTGAAGACATAGAGCGCACCGGCGAGGCCGCCGATCAGAGCCGAAAGAGCAAAGGCCGACAGCTGGTGAAGGAAGACGGAAATTCCTTGCGATCGCGCCAGATTCTCATCGAGGTTGACCGCGACGAACGCCCTGCCGACGCGCGATCGAAGAAGCCACCAGGTCGCCGCGACGACCAGGGCACCGCAGCCCAGCGCGATCCAGTAGAACCCAGATGCCGTGTTGCCATCCAGCAGGATCGCGTTACCTAGGCGAACCTGCGGAAACGGCAAACCGGGAATGCCCATCGCGCCCCGGGTTAGCGATGTCCAGCTGCGCGCGAGCAGTTGCAAAAGCAGGCTGAAGCTGAGCGTGATGACGACGAACGCATCGCGCGAAACGCGTAGCGCGGCAAGCCCGCCGGCAAGGGAGGTGACGACGCAGACGACTCCCGCACAGCCAATGGCCGTCCACGGCGAAAAGCCATGATCAGTGACCAGCAGAGCCGATACATATGCCCCAAGGCCCCAGAACCCGACCTGCGCGAACGACAGCAGGCCGGCATAGCCATAGACCACGTTGAGGCCGGTGCTGGCCACGGCGAAGAAGATGGCAAGGGTCGCGATGCCCGTGATGTAGTCCGACGGCGACCAGAGCGGAAGCGTGAGCAGGATAACGGCGCATGCCGACAGTCCAATCCGGCGCAAGGGCGGCCAGGGCGAATTCATGCTGGTGGCTGCCATGCTCATATCCTGACCCCTTTGCCGAAAAGACCCATTGGCCGGAACTGCAGCATCGCGATCATCACCAGAAACACGGCCGCATCCTGTAGCGAGGCCGATCCGAGGCCACCGGCCAGGCTCTCGGACACACCAATGATAAGGCTGGCCACGACGGCGCCCGGCAGATGTCCGAGACCGCCGATGATCACGATGGCGAACGCCTTGAACAGGATCGGCCCGCCCATGAGCGGATGGACCGTAAAGACTGGTGCCAGGACGGCGCCGGCAAGCCCTGCGAGAGCCGTCCCGATCACAACCGCATGGCCGGCGATAACCGCGGGCCGCATGCCAACAACGAGAGCAGCCTCGCGATTTTGCGACAAAGCCCGGATCGCCATACCGAACCGCGTCCGCGTCAGCACCAGATGCAGCGTGGTGATTGACACAATTGCGAACCCGACCGCGATTGCCTTGATCATCTCCACCCGCAAGCCGAGGAAACTGATGTCCCTGAAGCTGAACTCGGTGTCGAGGATTTGCGGTGTGGCGCCGTAGAAGTAGATCAGGGCGTTCTGGACAACGATGCCAATCCCGAGCGTCAGGATAATGCCGCGTTCGAACTCACCCTTGCGGATGTGCTGCAGGAAAAGCCGGTAGAGAATGTAGCCGAAGGCGGCGACGCCAAGCGCCGATACAAACGCTGCCGGCAGGAAGCCGAATCCGAAATGGCCAACCAGCAACGCCAAGACCAATGCGCCGAGCGTGTAGATCGGCCCGTGCGCGAAGTTGACGATTTCCAGAACCCCGAAAATCAGCGACAGGCCGACCCCGATGAGCGCGTAGATCGCGCCCATCACGAGGCCGTTGAGAATGAGTGTCGAGACAAGCATGACAACCTCGTTCGCGAAAAGGACCGCCGGCGCGATCAGGTGTTGAACAGCCCTTTGACGACAACCTTGCTGTTGTCGATCTGCAGAATCACCGCCGAGGGATGGGCCTGGTGGTGATCATCGAACTTCAGCACATCGCCCAACGTTGCTTTGAACGATGCACCCTCCAGAGCATCCCGGATCTTGCCGGGTTCGGCCGACTTCGCCCGGTCGATCGCGTCGGCGATCAGTCTGATGGCCGTGTAACCCTCATAGCTTTGGGCATTCGGCACCTCGCCAAACTTTTTGCGGAACCGCTCGACAAAGGCTGTGTTGTCGCCGACCGTGATCTGCTCGGAATAAGGGAACACGCTCGTCGCGCCATTGATTGCACCGCTTTCGACGACGCCTTCCTGCAGCTCCGAGAACTCCACACGTCCGGTCAGCGGAATGGTCAGACCGGAGGCTCGGTATTGCCGCAGGAAGTTCAGCTCATCCGCGCCATTGAGGTAGACGGCGATCGCGTCCGGATTGTCTGAGCCCATGCGGGCCAGAAAGGCCGAGAAGTCCTGTGTGTCGCGGCCGAAGAAGTCGCCATTGCCAACCTCGACGCCGTTCTTCTCGAGCACGGTCTTCAGGGCGGCGTGACCGCCACGACCGTAGTCAGTGTCCTCACCGGCGAAGGCAACTTTCTTGATCTTGCCGTCGGCAATCAGATAGCGGGCGAGGCCGATTGCCAGTTCCTGGTCGGACGGGTTGATGCGGAACGTCCATTTGTTGCCGCCGACACCCGCCAGCTCGGTGATTTTCGGCGAGGTCGACGTCTCGACAACCAACGGAATCCGCGCCTTTTCGATGATCGGCATGATGCTCAGCGTGGCCGAGCTGCAGAGCGCGCCGACGATGGCCGAAACCTTGCCGACACTGATCAGCTGTTCGGCGCTGGCGGCGCCCTGTGTGGGGTTGCACTGGTTGTCCTGGACGGACAGCTGAAGCTGTTGGCCAATAGTGCCACCAGCGGCGTTGATCTCCTCGACGGCGAGTTCCGCGCCCCAGCGTTGATGCTGGCCGAGATAGGCCGCGCCGCCGGTCTGTGGGCTGCTGAGCCCGATCATGATGGGATCGGCGATGGCCAGCTGCGTGCCCAGCGCGAGGGCGGCCAGGGCAGCGGCGATACGGATGGATGTCTGGACGGTCATGTCTTATTCCCCTATTTTAATGTTGCAAATAGTGCAACTATTTTTCAGTTTACAGGCACGCTTTGGTGGCCCTCAAGTCGAGGGTTTCTGTTTTCATCCCGCGTTGGAAAGTCGTTTTCCGCTTTGTTGAGCGATTGCGATCGATTCTGTTCGCGTCCGCAGGCAGCGACTCAGCTCCAGAAGCTCCGCGGCGTCGAGACGACCGGCCAGACCCGTTTCCCAGGACAGGTAGCGACGGGCCGCCTCGAGGTTTCCGCTATGTCGGTCATGCGTAAAAAAGACGAAATCAAGCGCCTGAGCGTCCGATGGCTGCTCGGGCGTGGAGACCACCTCCAGGCCGATTTCGCGCCAGCTGGCTGGGCTGCCCGAAAGCTCGGCCAAGTTGGAAAACCCGCAGGCCTTGAGATCTGCGGCAACCAGTCCAAGCACATCGGTGTCGTCAGCGCACAACACGACCAGCGCCGCATTATCAGCATGTTTCAGCCGCTCGCCAAGCTGATGTCTGAGTGCCCATTGAGCACCGGAAATGTGACCACTGCGATATGCCATGCTTGGCCTGACGTCCAGGACGATAGCATCGTGCGGAAGCGGAACCGGCGCGCGCGGCAGTTCGGGCATCGCAGGGCGTGGTGGCTGTGGCGATACAATGTCGCCCCACGCGTCCTCTGCCGCCGCCAGCACGTGGCAGTCGAGCCCCATCATCGCCAGATAACGCGCAACGACCACGGCCCGAAGGCCGGTATCGTCGGCGAGCACGATCCGCGCCCGGCGCACGGCAACCCACTGGTCGGTCGACTGGATGAGCTGGCCGCCAGGCGCATGGATGGCACCCATTATGTGTTGGCTGTGAAATTCGGTATCGCCGCGCACGTCACAAAGATAGGTCGTCCGACCTCCGTCGCCGAGCCAGGCATTCACGGTCGCAACATCGATGAACGGCACCTGCCACGCCTTGCCAAGCGTCCTCGCCCTGGCCCGCATCGTCGTCCGGCTTTCCTCGTCTGGAACGGCTTCGACAGCCCGTTCCGACCCGCGTTCGAGTTCGAGACCGGCAAGTGTCCAGCCCTGGGTTCCGTTCTCCAGCGCGAAGACGGGATTGGGAAAGCCGAGGTCACGAAGGATCTGGGCGCCAATAATGGATCTGGTGCGACCCGCGCAATGAACCACCACCGGAATTTGCGGATCCGGGATAATGGCCTTCGCCCGATAGGCAAGGTCGCCGTTCGGCAGACAGATGCTGCCTGGAATGTTCATCCGGCGATGTTCATCACGCGGTCGCCCGTCAAGCAGGACGAGCCTCCTGCCCTCCTGCTGCCAGTGACTGAGCTCTTCGGGAGAAACATGTGGTACCGAGAATGCTTCCTCGACCAGTTCACCGAACGCCTTGCTGGGAACGAAGACGCCCTCGAAAAGAGACAGGCCCGCCCGTTGCCAGCCGGCCGCTCCGCCATCGAGAAAAGACACATTCTGATAGCCGAGCACCCGGGCGATTTCCGCGGCGCGTTCGGCTCGCTGCGAATAGCCGTCATCCATGAAAACCAGGCGGCAGGCCCTTGAAGGCGCCAGGACCGGCAGTCTGGCTTCAAACAGGCCAAACGGCACCGACGTTGCAAACAGGGGATGGCCCGAGGCGAATTCTCCCGCCTCGCGAACATCGAGCAGGGCAAGTTCTTGCCCGTCGGACAGCCACGCCTTCGCCTTGGAAGCGCTGATGGGTGAGGGAAATCGCATCCTGCCTGCCCTATTTCTTCGTCGCGACAGCCATCTTCATTGGCTTCGCCTCACCCGCATCGAGATCGAACATCAGACGCGCGCTGAGCGTCTCGAGCGCCTTCCCGTAGAAATGCAAATGCCTGATCGGCTGCTCGCCGCGGATCTCCACCGCGTGAATGTCGTCCGCCAGGAGCGCGATGCCCCTGCCCGGCCGTACGTCGACCTCACCAGTTAAGCGCAGCGTCGCGGGTCCGGCGCCGGTGCGTCCGTCGGTGCGCTCGTAAAGTGTGTTGTGCTCGGCACCCTCGACGGCGGCGATGCAGGCCCAGGTCGTGTGATTGTGGGGCGGTATCCGGTTTCCTGGCCGCATCACATTGAGATAGAGCGTGAAGCTGTCATCGGGATCGGTCGCGATCAGATAGCGGGCCTGGCGTTCCCCGGCATCGGGATCGGGATAACGATCGGGACCCCAGCGCCCGGGCAGGCTCGCGGCCCGCTCGATGACCGCGAGGACATCGGCCAGACTGCCGCGGTTCGCGCCATCGCGCTCGATACGCGTCTTTGCCTCGGCAACGAGTGCCTGGACTTCACCGTCAACGATGCTGGACATTGCGTTTCCTTTCGTCATGGCAGTTGGCTTCATGCAGCACGTCAAGGCCGCGCTGAAGGTCATCGAGAAGATCGTCGGGATCCTCGAGGCCGATGTGAAGCCGCAGCAGCGGACCTTTCCAGTGTTGTTCGCTGGTTATGCGCACCGGTTTTGAAGGAAGGATCAGGCTCTCGAAACCGCCCCAGCTGGAGCCGATGCCAAACAGCTCCAGGGAGTCGACGAAGGCGCGGACCGTATCAGGGCTGGTGTTCACCAGTTCAACGCCGAACAGCCCAGTCGCTCCCGAGAAATCCCGGCTCCAGATCGCGTGCGAGCTGTCGGTATCAAGTGCTGGATAGAGCACTCTCTCGACGGCGGGATGATCCTTCAGCGAACCGGCTACCGCCTTGGCGCTGTCCTGATGCTGGCGCAGCCTGGCACCCAGCGAGCGCAGGCCGCGCAGAGCCAGCCAACATTCATCCGGCCCGGCAAGCACGCCGTGTCCGGCTGCCCAGTCCCGGATCTGCGGCAAGTGACGTTCGTTCGCCACCGCCACACCCAGCATCGCATCCGAGTGCCCGACGATGTACTTCGTCGCCGCGTGGATCGCGACATGCGCGCCAAGGTCCAGCGGCCGGTGGAAGAAGGGCGTCGCCCAGGTGTTGTCGACAACGATGGCGATGTCGGGCGAACGGCAAGCGGCCGCGATCGCCGGAATGTCCTGGACCTCGAAGGTCAGGCTGCCTGGCGACTCGCAATAGACCACCCGAGTTTGCGGGCGCACCAGATCGCCAATGGACGCGCCGATGCCGGGAGCGAAGAACGTGACGTCAATCCCGTTGCGGCGAAGCTCGGTTTCGCAGAAATTTCGTGCCGGGCCATACACCGCATCGGTGACGAGCAGATGGTCTCCCGGGCTGAGCAGGGCTTTCAGCACGCCGGCAATAGCGGCCAGTCCTGATGGATAGAGAACGGCTCCATCAGCACCTTCAATTTGGGCCATCGCCTCTGCCAGTGCGAACGACGTCTGCGTGCCATAACGGCCATATCGCAACGCGCCAAATTTGCTGGCGCGGGAGCGTTCATAGGCGCCGATATCGGGATAGAGCACCGTCGAGGCACGGACAACTGGCGTGTTCACGACGCCACCGAACTCGGCCGGGTGCCGGCCGGCGTGCACCAGTTGCGTACCCCGTTTCAGGTTCGGAGACCGCATCGTCTAGCCCGCCATCTTTACATGCTGCGGCAGCACCCTGCCCGGAACGATCCACGCCGGATGCCCTGCGGCGCACACAATTACGGCCGGTACAAACCCGTTGAACTTGGCGACCACCGCTCGCAACCTTTTCAGCAATGTCTTCTCCCTCTGTTGCACTATTTGCAACTGAATTGCAGTATAAACAAAAGGTGCATTGAGTGTCAAGGCGGGTCGGTTTCCTGTCGGCTTCCTCCACTGGCAGTGTGCCCGGCGCAACCGTCGCTTGGCGTCCGCGCCGTGAGTTTGTGCGGAGCCGATATCTGGCCCGGCTGCTTGCGTGCATGAATTTTAAACGAAAAACCTTGCAAAATGCGGCACAGCGGCCTATGTGGAGGATAAAGGATTTGACGATGTCCGCATTGAATGAACTGAAGAAGCGGTTGCGGCCGGGGCAGGTCTATCGGCGCAAGGACCTGGCGAAATGGTCCACTGCTGTCGACCGTCATCTACGTCAGCTTGTCGAGGAAGGTCGGCTCGATAGGGTGTCGGGTGGACTGTACATGGCTCCGCGCAATACGCGTTTCGGCAAGGCTCCGGCTGTGGCGGAAAAGCTGGTCGAGACGTTCCTCAACGACGATCGCTTTCTGATGGTCTCCCCCAGCGCCTATAACAGCTTGGGGGTGGGCACGACCCAGCTCTACAACGAGCCGGTGGTCTACAACCTCAAGCGTCACGGACGCTTTCGGCTCGACGGCCGTTTCTACGACTTCCGCAAGAAGCCCTCGGTGCCCGCGAAACTGACCCAGGAAGTGTTGCTGGTCGACCTTCTCCAGAACCTTGATCGTCTTGCCGAGAGCAAGGCCGAGGTGTTGCCTCGCGCCCTCAAGCGCGCCCGCGACATGAATCCCGCGCATCTGGCCAAGGCAGCGCGGGACTTCGGTTCGGTTCGCGCCGAGCGGCTGGTGAGCCAAGCGCTGGAAGCGACCTGATTCCCATGCCGCTTCTACACGACCTCGCCGACTTCAGCGATCTGATCACGGTCGTCGCCGCGGACATGAAGATTGATTCCGGCTTGGTTGAGAAGGACTACTGGATCATGCATGCCCTCTGGGGCCTGCAACAGCTCGGTTTCCGGTTCGAGCTCAAGGGCGGCACCTCGCTGTCGAAGGGATATCAGCTGATCCACCGCTTCTCTGAAGACATCGACATTCTGATTCATCCGCAGGACACTCTGCCGACCGGCAGAAATCACGACAAGCCGGTCCACATCGAACAGCGCCGGGAATTCTTCAACGGTCTGGTTCCTCGACTGGACATACCCGGTTTTTTGCGCGCCGAGCGTGATCAGGCCTTTGACGATCCCACGGGTCGGATGCGGGGTGCTGGAATTCGTCTGATCTATCGGGAGCTCAATCCCTTGCCCGCGGGGCTCAAGGCTGGCGTGCTGTTGGAAGCGGGCTTCGATCGGGTAGCGCCCAATCAGGCCCGCCTCATCTCTTCCTGGGCCTACGATCGTGCGGTCGCATCCGACGTGCCGGACCTGATCGACAACCGTGCCATCGATGTTCTCTGCTATGAGCCCGGCTACACTTTCGTCGAAAAGTTGCAGACCCTTTCCACCAAGTTTCGCCAGCAGCAGGCTTCCGGAGAGATGCCTGTCAACTTCATGCGTCACTACTATGACGTCTCCTGCCTTCTGAAGGATGATGGCGTCCAGGCCTTTATCGGCAGCCCGGCATACCGCGCACACAAAGCCGATCGGTTCCGAGGCGGGGACGAGCCGGACCTGCGGCGGAACGAGGCGTTTCGCCTCAGCGAGCCCACGACCCGGCAAATCTACGCCGACGCCTATGAGCGAACCCGCGCCCTCTACTACAGGGATCGGCCTTCACTCGATGCAATCCTCACTCAGTTGGACGCCCATCTCGATCGATTGTGATCCCATCGAGGGTTGCTGCACTGACTAAAGTGCATTCAGAACTGTGAGGCGCTGCGGACTCCGGTCACCGAATGAGTCGTCCCCCTTCTCTGGCAGGTTGACCGATCCGGGGCAAGTTGTCGGCTTCGCGATCGCGGCTCACCACCGCGGCAGCATTTTGCGGTCCAAGCGCATTCGGCGGGCAGGATTCTAAGTACCATGCGCAGTGTTCCGAGTCCCCCGCACTATCGCGCATTGGTAATCAAGGCCAACGCAAAGGGCACGTGACACCGCTGGCTCCATCGATGGCATCGGCCTTCAGGCTGCCTCGTATCAGGCCGCCACAACTATGGACTCTCCGCCCGGATCGACGCATTCTTCCCCCAGGGGAATGGGCTTTGGACAAATCTCGGCATTACAATAGGCTTGACCAGTTCCGAAAGCGCACCGCCGCCAAGCGGAGACGCGCCCGGCGTTGGGCACTCGTTCCACAGCGGCTGATCTTTGTCAGTGTGGCTGCCGCTGGTATGTTAGCCTTCCTGTCGGCCATACAGCAAAGCGACCGCCTGCCCGAGACCAGTCTGTCGGATCTAACCCGCCCGAGCCCTCCATCGATCGCCGGGATCGCCTCCATCGTAGATGGCGACACGATTGAGATCCACGGTCAGCGCATTCGCCTCAACGGGATCGATGCGCCTGAGAGTAAGCAGTATTGCAACGACGCTAAGGGGCTCGACTATCCCTGCGGGCGCCGTTCGGCCGAGGCGTTAGACGCGTTCCTGGCAACATCTAGACCAGTTAGCTGCCGGTTCGTCTCCTGGGATCGCTACGACCGCTTCGTCGGCGAATGCCTGCGCTCAGATGGTGCTAACCTATCGGCCTGGATGGTCGAGCACGGCCAGGCCCTGGATTGGCCCCGCTACAGCCACGGCGCATACGCTCAGCAACAATCGAAGGCGGAAGCTATGAAGATCGGCATATGGGCCGGCAAGTTTCAAGCGCCTTGGGAGTGGCGAGCGGAGCATGCAGATGGCGCGGCGCCGTCGAGCCCGACAACACAAGGATTCGTCAGCCGCAGACTGCTCGCGCAGACCGGCTACTCGTGTCAGCCGCGGCGGACATGTTCTCAAATCAGCTCATGTGATGAAGCCAATTGGTATCTCGCAAACTGCTCATGGGGAGGCAAGTTGGACCGAGACAAGGACGGTATCCCCTGCGAAACGGTTTGCTAAGCTCGGTCGCCGCCTAGGGCCGGGATACCGCGCTTTTGAACTGACGGGAGGGGCGTCGTGCACCGCCGGCCGCGGAGGCAAAATCAACCCATCAGCGATCACGGCGCTGGTCGAGGTGTCGTGGCGACGCTCGGCGGCAGGGCGGGGTAAGTTACCTGCGGCTGCTCGCCGGTTAGTGTCCGCAAGAACGCGACGATACTGGAGACGTCCTCAGGGGCCAATCGGGTGCCAAGCTGGGCAGTGCCCATCGCCGCCACCACTTCGTCCAGGTCCCACGCACGGCCGCTGTGGAAGTACGGGGCAGTAAGTTCGACGTTTCTTAAGCTAGGGACCTTGAAGACATATTGGTCCTGCAACTCTCCTGTCACCCGTTTGCGACCTTCATCGGCGGGCGGCAGGAAGTCCCCGCCCGGCTTCTCGACCACGCCAAAAGGAGCGTACATGCCGCCCCCGACATTAACACCGCTGTGGCACGAAGCGCACCCCTTGCCCATAAAAAGCGCGAGGCCTTTCTTCTCCTCCACGGTGAGCGCTTTTTCGTCACCCTCGAGATATCGATCGAACGGCGCATTGGGTGTGGTCAGCGTCGCCTCGAACACAGCAATCGCCTTCCCGATGTTATTGTAGCTGAGAGGATCGATTTCCTCTGGGAAGGCTTTGCGGAATGCATCCACATAGCCCGGAATGCCCTTGAGCTGGTCGACAGCGCGCGCAGGGGTGCTTCCCATCTCGATCGGGTTGGCGATGGGTCCACCGGCCTGCTCCATCAGGTCGGCTGCCCTACCGTCCCAAAACTGAGCGATGTTGAACACCGAATTGAGCACAGTTGGTGCATTGCGGCCGCCGTGCTGCCAATTGTGGCCAATTGACGTGGGGCGGCCATCTGCCCCGCCGAACCCAATTTGATGGCAGGTGTTGCAGCTGATGTTGTGCGACTCCGAGAGCCGCGGCTCAAAAAACAGCATCTTGCCCAGTTCGACCTTCTCTGCAGTCGCCGGATTGCTGTTCAGGACCGGCGGGTCCTTGGGAATGGGGCTGAACAGCGATTTCGCGTCATCAAGCAGATTGTCCTGCCCCATCGCCATTGAGGTGAGCAGACAAAATCCGAGTGCAGCATACCGAAAGTTCCACCCAATCCCCAACAAGCCTCTCCTTTTCCTAACCCGAGACTGTGCGCGAAAGAGCGGCTTCCCATTAGAGGGGTAAGGCGCGTCCTGGGCAGCATCTGCAGTGTCGCGAGGGAGGAGAGCAAAAATCGAGCCAAAGGCGTGGGAATAACTCGGAAACGTATTTTCCAAAAGCCTTTGTCTCTAGCCGGATGCAAATCGACCGTGACAGCGTCGTGGGCCTGACAAACCCGACACTGGCCGTTGCCCCATGGTTACACCAGTCCACACAGCTCAATGTCCGCGACGTGCCACGACGGAAATGCGCGCAAGCATCAGTTGACGCTCTGATCGGGGGCGTCGCGGAAGAGCTTCTCAGCCACCTTAGCCGGTTAGGCCGGCAACATAAGGAAGGGCGCCGCCTTAGCTGCGCGTCCTGAGCTCCTCAACGTCCACGGCGCTCTCGAAAACATACCCAGCGCCGCGCTCGGTACGGATGTACTGCAGGGCCGAGGGGTGTGCCAGCTTACGGCGAAGGCGCAGGATCAGCACGTCGATGCTGCGGTCATAGACCTCTTGATCATAGACCCTTGTCGCCCGCAGAAGCTGCTCGCGCGAAAGCACCCGGCCTGGGTTCTTGAGGAAGGCCAAGAGCAGGTTGAACTCACCCGTGGTGAGCTTGACTTCAAGATCCGTCCCTCGGCGCAAGCGGCGTCGTTTCGTGCTGACTTGCCAATCATCGAAATTAAAGATCGCATTTCGCTCACGCCCCGGGCGCTGGCGCACGGCGGCGCGCACGCGGGCCAGGAACTCCGGATGGCCGAAGGGCTTAGTGATGTAATCGCGGGCGCCGGTTTCGAGACCTACCACCTTGTCGGACTCGGCTAGGTGGTCGGCGCTGATGATGATGATCGGAAGGTCCCTGTTGGCGCCAAAATCCCGAACGAATTGCAAGCCGTCCTCTCGGTCGAGGCTCAGATCGACAATTGCCAGATCAACCGCTTCAGAAACCATTTTGCCGGCGGCCTGTTGGCCGTTTTCGACCGCACGGACCCTAAACTCATGCTTGGACAAGAGGTCCACGAGCAGTTCTCTCGTTGAAGCGTCCTGACTCAAAACGAGAATCTTCTTCATGCTTACCCCTGTTGAATCCAGCTTGGCTTCCCCGATGATCAGCCAAATTAGGCAGGGTCCGCAGGCGGGACAATCTTCGTTGGGCGCATGACATAATAGCGCAGATACATAGGTGCTAGACGGGACTGCCGCTGTGAACCAGGACCGAGCTCGCCAAGCCTCGCATGTGCGGCCGTCTTCTCCGATTTGCTCAGAGTGTTGGTCCTACTCGTTTGGCTGCTCGCCCGTGCGACATGCCGGCCCTTAGGCCCTGCGGATCCCTCCCCTCGCGACCTTGAGGCTGGTCTCATGAGGCGTTCTGCGCCTGCAGCGCACGTGATCGGATTCAGCCTCATTTCATCTGAAACCCCGAAAAAATTGACATTCCTGCCATCAAGATGGATTTATTGCGCCATGGATTTGTATAGACGCACAACTCACGAGATAATTATGGTTTAGAATGCTTATATGGCGTTGCCACTTACCGCATTAATGTAGAGCGTAACTTGCAATATACTTTACAATAGATCTATCAACTTGGCGGAAACTGGGGCGCATGAGCTTCTGTTTTGTCTGCAACAACCACAGGAGATGGAAATGAGTAGAGTGATCGTTGTATCCAACAGGGTTCCGCTGCCCAAAAAAGACGGGGCGCCGCCCACGGGCGGGATGGCCATTGCGCTGAAGGCGGTCCTCAAGAAACAGGACGGCTTCTGGATGGGCTGGTCGGACAATGAGATGGCGCCGGACGGCCCGGAGCCGACACCGCGGGAAGATGACGGCATCAACTACCAGCTTGTCTATCTCTCGAAAAAGGATCTAGACGAATATTACCACGGCTTTGCGAACAGTGTTCTGTGGCCGATCTTCCACGGTCGTCCCGATCTCGCCGAATATTCCGAGGCACGAAGGGCCGGATACTATCGTGTCAACAAGAGATTTGCAGAGCTGCTGAAGCCCCTTTTGCGCGATGAGGACGTCGTTTGGGTGAACGATTACCACTTGATTCCGCTTGCGGAAGAGCTCCGTAAGCTCGGGTGCACCAACAGGATCGGCTTTTTTCTGCACATTCCTTGGCCGCCGGCGGACATTTTCTCCACTGTCCCGAAGTACGATACGTTGCTGCGCGGGCTTTCCTGCTACGACCTCGTCGGCTTTCATACCGATTACGATCTGAGCAACTTCTTGGAATGCCTGGCCCGCCAGAAGCAGGGCAAAATTGTCAAAGAGCGCTTCCACGAAGCGTATGGGAACAAGTTTCGCTGCGGCGTTTTTCCGATCAGCATCGACACGGCGAATTTCGAAAGCCTTGCCGAGAATGCGGCCCGCAATGAGCGTCTGCAGGAGACTTATGCGAGGATCGCCGGCTATGACATCGTGATCGGCGTCGACCGCCTCGATTATTCAAAGGGTATCGAGAAGCGCATCGTCGCCTTTCGCCATTTTCTGCGGCGCTACCAGCCACGTGTGAACAAGACACTGCTGCTGCAGATCACCCCGAAGTCCCGGGAAATTATACCGGCATATAAGGCGGTCGAGAAGGATGTCGCCGAACTGGTGGGATGCGTTAATGGAGAATTCGGAACCGTCGATTCAGTGCCAGTGCACTACATTAATGCCTCTATCGAGCAGTCGGACCTGGCCGGCCTCTATCGGAAGGCGCGCATCGGTCTGGTGACTCCGCTTCGCGACGGGATGAATCTGGTGGCGAAGGAGTATGTCGCTGCGCAGAACCCACTTGACCCGGGCGTTCTCGTCCTCTCGCGCTTTTCCGGCGCCGCCAGGAAACTGGACGCAGCGATGCTCGTCAATCCCTACGACACGGAGGAGATGGCGCGCACCATGGAAGAGGCCCTCGCTCTGCCGCGAAGGGACCGGATTGACCGCTGGACAGCGATCATGACGGTTCTTCGCGAGCACGATGTCTACAAGTGGTGCGGCGACTTTCTCTCGTCACTGAATGAACACCGTGCCGGCCACAGCAACGAGTGAGGGTTCACCCGCTACTCAACGACGATCGCCTCCACAGTGCCGAGTGTTTTGCTGCCTCACCGGGCGCGAAGCCACAGGAGGCGCTCGTCGCCGCACCGACTGATCGGTTCTCTGATCAAGACCAATGACCTTGAACCACGTCAAACCAGCTGGGCGACATCGCGGTCGTTAACCGCAGGCTCACCCCGCAACGCCCACTAGCAAGAGCACACAGCTACAAAGACAAGGAGAGGGGCATGGACCTCGTTTACAGTCCGGATCGTTCAAACAGGAGTGAGCGGGGGCCACGCATTGTCAATGGCGCGCGCGCCGCACGGCAAGAACGGATGCTGGCGTCGATTGACCTGAGATTGCTGTTGGCTCTTGAAGCGCTGCTGGAGCACCTCAACGTTACGCATGCGGCTCGGCACACGGGCGTGAGCCAACCCTCGATGAGCCGATCGCTGACTAGGCTGCGTGAAATTTTCAATGACGATCTCCTGGTTCGTGGATCGAGCAGTCTGGTTCCCACGCCGCAGGCGGAGCGCCTGGCCAAGATCCTCCCGACGGTCTTGGATGCCGTCCGCGCGATGATAGACCGCAGTTGTGCCCAAGGGGAGTGGCGATCGAAAGCCACAATGGTGATGCCCGATCACCAAGCGCTGATCTTGCTGCCGCCTCTCTTACCACTTCTGCGCGAGAACGCTCCCAATCTCGATATCGTCACCGACCCGCTTCTAGCCAGCGCGCTCCGGCGGCTCGAGCAAGGCGAAATCCATCTGGCCATTGGGCAGATCGATGCTGCACCATTGGGGTACTTGCGCCGGACACTCTATGCCGATCGCTTTGTCTGCCTGCTACGCCATGATCACCCAGCCCTGGCGCGGGAATGGACGATCGATACCTTCGCGACCTTGCACCACGCTGCCCTCGCCTCGGACTCCAAGGATGGGTTCGGCCGGGTGCATGATGAATTGGTCAAATTGGATCTCCTAGATCGTGATCCTGTGCTGGTGTCCAACATATTGACGGCAGCCGCCTCAGTCGCGACGAGCGATCTGGTGCTGATTGTCCCACGGCGCGTCGCGACACGGATCGCCGCCTTGCTGCACCTGGCGATTGTCGATCCGCCCGTGGAACTGACCCCCTACGAGGTCGCCCTCATTTGGCACGAACGCTGCCATCGCGACCCGGAGCAACGCTGGTTGCGCCATGAGATCACGGCAGCAGCCTTGCAAACAGAGCCGGGGCAAACATCACGGCAATAACGGATGCTTCCTCTCAAAGCTCTCCCTGTTGACCGCCATTCTATGCAGCCAAGAGGCACACAAAGGTCAGCTGATAGTGCTCGCACTCAGACGCCTCGCCACCTCCCAAGCAACCGTAGCTCTCACATAGGAGAATAAGATGTCCAACGTATTTTCGCTTGATGTTAAGCAACGCGAAAAAGAATACTCCGACAACATTTACAAATCCGCTCGCGAGTTCTTCCACGCAAGACCCTTGGTTCTTTCGGTGGCAAACGCCGCACATGCGAGGGACGACATGATCGCCAACGACCAAGGGACGGTACAGTTCCACCTCATCGGCCAGAACACCCGTGACCGTATGTATAGCGGAATCTTGAATGAGAATCAGGACAATCTTCTGGCGATTGGCGGACTCATTTACGACTACATGCATTCCAATTACCCTAACATCGACTCAAAAAAACTCGACATCAGAATCTGGGCAGACGTCCTCAGCAAGATTCCGAATCTTTCGATCGGAGCGCAAAACCAGAAGAGTTATTCAAAAGCAGTTTTCGGGACTTCTGTCTCTGCGACGTTCCTTTCCTTGGTTGCCCAGGCGATCATCACCGACGGGGCGTCGTTGCTGATGGATTTCGAGTCCTTCCTGACCGCGATGGGTGACATCACTTTCAGCACCAGCGCTAAGGCGCAGCAATACAGGGCGCTGACATGCACTTACCAGAGTTACCTTCTCGACAACGGGGCAGGTGGATATTACGATTACGGAGCGATCGTTCTGCGCCAGATCGAGTTCAAAGAGAATTTCCTTGAGCTGAAATCCTGCTGCTCGTCGACGCAACAAATCGATGTGAACCTGGACTACACCGAGGTCATCAGCGTCGTACAGGCACGCCGGATCCGGAAGGGCGGCCACGACTATGAAAACTTCCAACAGCTGGTGAACGCGAACTCGACTGACCAGTTCAAGAAGGCGAAGAACTTCTTCAACGGCGGTTCGACGCCGCAGCATGACATTAAGCCGCAGGTCTGATCCTCAGTTCGTCGGTGGCTGGACCAGCGCACCTTACCAGCAGCGTGGATTTTAGATGACCTCGCCAGCAGTTCGAAGCAAATCCATCCTGACGATTGGCGGCAAACATCGCCGATCGTCCCCAGTTGAATACGAGAACCGCATCAGGCCGAAAAACCGACAAAGCGAACGGTGCAAGGCACTGTATCAGTAGGCGTTTATCGATCGCATTGTGAACGGCCTTGATGCCCAGCCCACTGCCGGCGGCCGACGGTTGGGGAGAGATCTCCATGCAAGAAACGAGCCCATACTCCTGCTCGTTCTGAAGATTGATGGAGGCCCTCAGCTCACGTCCCTGCGGCTCGGTTTCGCCGTCCTTCGCGCCTTGACTTGCAACCGCCAACGGCCTACTTACCCCGTTGTTAGCACTCGACCTCGGTGAGTGCTAATCGCGCTCCGGCAACGGGGAACCGTTCAACATCCGCACCAGGGAATCCAAAATGGCACGATCGAAATTCCGCCCACTTCATGACCGTGTGGTCGTTCGCCGGGTCGAATCCGAATCCAAGACCGCCGGCGGGATCATCATCCCGGATACGGCAAAGGA
>NZ_JAPYKS010000041.1:0-32910 GCF_037179605.1 Mesorhizobium salmacidum (SeqCode) | reverse complement strand
CGCACCGCCCTCTACGAGGCAGCACATTCGCTACTCGTGCGCTCGAAGAAATGGTCGAGCTTGCGCGCCTGGGGCATGAACATCGCCAAACGCCGCGGCATGGCGCGAGCCGCGTGGCGGTAGCCCGCAAGCTGGCCGTCATCCTGCATCGCATGTGGGCCGACGCAACCGAATTCCGCTTTGGAAAGGAAGCCGCCGGCCCCGGCCCCACATTGGCATGAAATAGAACAAGGAACACAAAAACGAACACAGACAGTGGTTCGCCCGAGAGGGTGATCCGGATCGTTCCCGTGGAGACGATGGGCAAGGCGATCTCGTTAGCAGGCACGATCCTGGGGGAATTCTCCAAGGTCGTTCAACAGATTGAGACGCCTCGCTCTCCCTGACCCCATCATGCGGCGGCTCCGCGCCGACCGCGAAGAGAAGCGAGTGACCCGCGGGGCGACATGATCCGGAAAAATATCAGGAGGAGCTTGACCTCAACGACCCCAATCAGAGAAGCCTGCTAGGCTACCCGATTTGGCCCGTCATGGTGCAATATTTCGGTGAGCAGCTTTCCGGGTTTGCCTTCACGCAGCACGCCTGGGTGCAGAGCTACGGATCGCGTGAGAAGGTGGTGATCACCTCAATCCGCCTGGATGCCCCGACTGCCGGATTCAGCCAGACCATCTCGCGCAACAGCTCGGCGTCGGGTCTGTTGTCTGTCGTTGGCAGCCGTCAGGGCTGGTGTCGCAATTCAGACTCACGGGAAAGCGCCGACGAGCACCGCAAAAGCTGCTCGCTCGCTACAGCGCTATTGAGGGCGCGTTCACGAACAGCTGTTGCCCCCGAGCTACACCAACACGCACCAACGGCCGCCTCAGACTTCCTGCTCTTCGAGTGCATATCCCAACGCGCAGGATACGAACCTGCGTCAACTCGCCTTTTGTCGTATCTCAACATAATATCTACATCGTCAGGTGGCATGGTGCTTGTCAATGAGCTCTTTCACTCTCTGTTTGCGGTTGATCTCGGCGCGCGCCCAGTGTTCCTGTATGCCCGCACATTTCAGCTGCGCGTCGCGAAAGAGCGCTTTTGCCATGGAAACCTGGGAATCGGTTGATCTTTTTCCGGGTCCTCCGCCAAACTGCAGAGCATCCCTGCACTCTTCAGGACTCGCTGGCAACACATCAGCGAGGTTGCTGGCCAGCTCACTGCGGCGCTTCGCGACGCAGCTGTCCTGGGACACGCGCGCGGCGATCTCGCCAATTTGTGTGTGAGCCTTCCTGAAGGGAACGCCTCGCGACGCCATTCTTTCGGCGGCGATCGTCGTCATCGCTAGGCCGTCGTCTAGATTTTCACGCATCGGTCCCTCATTGAAGGACATGAATTTTAGGATGAGCGAGGTGAGGGTGATGGCCCGATTGAGGGCATCTTCGGAAAGGCGCAGCGGAGAGCAGCCGTAGTTGCTGGCTTCGATCGAGTTGCTGAAAGGCGCTTTGCAAGTTGCTGTTGCCGCGGAAACATATGCCCCGATCACGGTGCTTGCCGATCCCTTAATATGTTCAAGCAAAAATGGATTCTTTTTTTGAGGCAACATGGAAGATCCGCCGGCCAGATTGCGAGGAACGTCAACGAGAGCGAACTCACGCGTTGTCCAAACCTGCAGATCCTGGGCCACACGACTGAGCAAGATTGAAACGCCAGCGAAGAGTGAAATCGCTTGCAGGTGATGGTCGCGACTTGCAACCGCATCAAGTGAGTTGAATGACGGCAGTTCGAAACCCAGAAGTTGGGCGGTTTTGAAGGGATCTATTGGGATGCTGGTGCCTCCGCCTGCACCAGCTCCCATAGGGCAGTTCCTGATGTCTTCCAGTAGGCAATGAAGGCGGCTGCGCTCGCGCCCCAGAGCGAAGAACACGCTCAGCAGATAGTGACCTGGGGACCCAGGGAGTGCGATCTGGTACTGGCTGTACAAGGGTGCCACAAGTTTCGATCCCTCTTCCACTCGCTGAAGCAGGGCGTCTTGTAGAATTCCTAATTCTTGCGTTATGGAACACGCAGCCTGGCGAAGGGCCAGTAGAGAAATCGTCGCGTTCAAGTCATTCCGGGACCTTCCCAGATGTAGCCAGCCGGCCGTTTCCGGGTCCGCTCTGGCGGCAAGTTCGGCCTCATAGGCCAGATAGAGGCCGCGCGGAGCATCACGGCCGTCCAAAGATTGAAAGCCCTCGTTCTGGAGGTCCAAAATATGTGTGAGCAGGTCTGCAGCGACTGCTCGGCTGACCAAGGCCTGGTCGACGAGCATTACTAGATGAGCTTCATCTATGGCGGCTTGGAGTTGTAGGAGGCGACCATCCCTCGAGATTTCGATAGGCGGAGCGAGCAGCTTCATCGCTTCAGGATGCAAGGCCCATATGCCCTCGTCGGGCCCCGGGTCCTTCCTGTTGTCCGATGCCCTAGCAGTCGCCTCGATGTCGATGCCGACAGAATCGATCATCCGTTCAGCTGCGACGACAGCGGCATCGAGTTCGTCAGCGACGGCAATTGCATAGGCTACACGGTCTCTGAAGTCGCCATTGATTTGTATTTCCTCTCCCTCAAATTTCAGAAGACCCGCTTCGGGCACGGTTGGCCCTGGGTTATGAGAAAAGCATAGGCGTTTGAGCTTTCCGGAATCCTGCGCGAGGCGGAAACGGATAGCCCCCGCTCTTGTGTTGCTCGATTGTAGAGGCGGGAACGCTTCACCCGCGTAAAGATTGATCACCATGTCAGGAATTGATGTGCCCAAAGCGTGGGAGAGCATGACTGGAATCATTCCTCCAGCCAGCCTGGGATTGACCTCGATAATAACAGGGCCCGACTCCGCTATCACGAACTCCACGTGAGCCGGTCCGAACTCTAAGCCCAGAGCCGATACTGCGCGTGCCGCAAAAGAAGACAATTCGTGTAAGGACAACTCCGGAAGAGGGGCCGGAAAGTCGTGCCCTACCTCAACAAAGCAGGGAGGTGGCCCTTTGTGCTTGGCAACAATTCCAAGGCAATGCAACTCCCCATTGCAGGCGATAATCTCTGCTGAGTATTCCCTGCCCTCTATATACTGCTGAATGATAATCTCGGGACTCCCCAAGTTTACTTGGTCACGCAGCGCGTTCTTCGCACTTTCAAACGCCTTGACCGCGGCTGCGGCACTGTCAGCAAGCCTTACACCGCTACTGCCGCTCCCGGAGATCGGCTTCACGACTACGGGGAGAATAGCTTGGGCAAGAATGGTCTCCACATCCCTGACGGTAGTGGCGAGCCAAGTTTGAGGGACCGAGATCGATTGTCGCTGCAACTCGGCCACTTGTTTCCATTTATTCCGGCACGTAGCTATGGCCTCCGGACTCGATGCTGGTAGCCCGATCGCCTTCGCGGCCCTTGATGCGGCCTCGACGAAATAATCCGACGACGAATATATTCCTGCCAGCCTTGGTACCTTGGCGGCGACTCCGATGAGTTCATCCCGATTGCGCGTTTCTGCTTCGATCACTCGAGCGATGGACCCGTTAAGAAAGGAATAGCGGGCAGGATTGCGGGTAACAAGATAAGGCTCGAAGCCTAGGAGTCGGGCCCGCTTCAGCAGCACCTCGCCAGTACCTGTCGTGTTGCTTTCTACGAAAAGAAAACTACGTGGGTTCATCAAAGTCCTCCTCCAATGCATTGAGCACTTCTTTCCGGCTTTTGCGATTCCAAAGGTATCGGTTCCAAGGAGGGAGAGCAGTCGTGGGGTGCTCTTCGCTGACTGGAGCGTCCAGCAGGAGCCCTTCGTGAAGACATCCGCTCTGCTTAAGCCAATCGGGATCGTAAACAGCTTCGGCGTAGCGGTGGCCTTCATCAGGACATATGACCACTACGGTTTCCCTTGGATACTGTCGAGCGCGCCAGCGCCCCACAACGAAGCTCGCTCCGGAGGTCGGACCGGCAAAAACGGCGTGCCGTTCGTGAAGGTCACACGTTGCAGCAAACGCGATCGAAGCCGATGTGAAATGCACCTCGTCATACAGTTCATGCTTCACGTTCTTGGGGACGAGACTGTTCCCCAGTCCCCGCAGTTTGCGTTCGCCGTCCGGTTGGCCAAAGATGACGCTATTGAAGGTGTCTACTCCGATCAGGCGGGCGCTGGGAGCGCTTTGGCGGAGGCGCTCTATCGTTCCGCAAGTAGAGCCGCCCGATCCGACAGAACCGACCAACGTCACGTCGGCGCCAAGCATCTTCGAGATCTGATCAGCGAAAAACTTGTAGGCTGCGGGGTTATCCGGGGTATTGTATTGCTGAGGCCAGAAACAGGAGTGGTTCAGCTGCATCATTCTAGAATGCAACGCGTCGAGGCGGCTTCTTTGATATCCGCCCTCCTTTGCCTTCTTGGTTACTATGAAAACTTCCGCACCCAGCGATCTCAATCTGTTTTCAAGACCTTTATCCATCACTGGGTCCGTGAAAATTTCGAGCCGGAATCCGTATTCCCGGCAAACTACAGCCAACCCCAATGCGAAGGTGCCGCTCGAGGTCTCCAGAACGGTTGCGCCGTGTGTCAAAGTACCTTGAGCCACTGCTTGGTCGATAATGTACTTGGCAGGGAGAAGCTTCATGAATGCAAACTGCGCGACATACAAATTTGTCCCACACCTAATAATGCGCGGGAGCGCATAGGCAGCAGAATAGCCGGAGAATGGCAGGTGTTTGCGAACACTGTTCATATGTATGAGCTTCAATTCATGGTCAGATACATTTTTGGCGAGGTGTCGAACGGCGAGACATGCTCGACCACCGACCGAAGCTTCCGGGGGAAGCAAGACGCCGTTCGATCGAGCAGGATTCCAATCATCGTGCCACTGTGCGCGACTATGACGCCGAGCGCGCCAATATCCTGGCATGCTTTCAACGCCGCGTTCAGATGTCTCTTCGGAGCGCGCTCCTGATGCAGGAGCGCACTGGCTGTAGCGATTTTGCCAATCGTGGCCGTGTCGCCCCGCGGAATTGCTGTTCGCGCGCGGTCGAGTAATTCGCGATACTGCATTCTTTGGTTAGCGGAGATTTCTCCTCGCCGTTGATCGTAGTCGATGGTTTCGACCGTCCCTCCTTCATCGATAGCAACGATAGCAAGCGGCGGCATTTGCCCGAGGAAGGAGAAAAGGCGACACAATCGCTGTTGATATGCGACCACGCCGGGGTACATCACCCCATCGGATGGCTCGATCTCCGCCATGAGATTCTCAATCAACGATGTCCGGACTCTACGTTTGTGACAGCACGCGATTGATCGCGCAGTCGCAACCAGATCCGCAGACGAACTCGCCAGCCCTTTGCCTTCGGGAAGTTCAGATTGCAAAAGGAGGGTTCCTCCTGACACGTCGAGCGCACTGACGAGGCTCTCAGCCAGTCGTTTTGCTTTGACTTTATGTGGCGGATAAACGGTTACGCATTGCTCGCCTGCAATGGGCATGAAGTGGGCTCGAGAAAAGAGCGCAATGGGCATCGTGACCAGGAAATGAGAGTCGCGGGAATGGGAGTTGATCGGCAACTGGCCTTGCAGCAACTCGCCGAATGTGCCGCAACAAAGAGCGTCCCCGTCGCCAAAGTGTATCCCTGGCTGTTGCCGGCTCTCGGCGACAGCCTCAGCTGTGTCTCCGTCATCGAACGTCTGGTGATACATGTATGGCCTCCAAACTTCATCGGCGGCCGCTTTGACAATTTCCGCAGTCGTGATGCTCGACCTGCTTGCTAGAGGGCCGATGGAATGGGTGGGATTCTGGATCGACATATCACTCCCCTTGGCTCATCCACGTGTGATTTGCTGTTGGAGACGAGCCCCGGTTCCGGAACAGGGTTCGCCTTTCGGTATCGACGATAGCTCGAGACTTAGGGCACTTGACCTTCTTGCCTGCATCAAAGCCGCGTCCTCGGCGTTGCAATCAGCGTACCACGAGAGCTTGTGCGAGTAAGATGGGCGAACCCATCGGTTTTCGCGCCCTTAGGGCGGTACTTGTGCCTCAGTGTGTCGGGTTCCGCACATGGATGTCTTCAACCGGACGGCTGGCACAGAAAGCGACTTCACGGGATAGCTGTTGGCTCGACAGCGTGGCGGTCATCGTTCTTGCTGTTGTTATCGAAACGATCAACGCTATGATGAACCTGCGCGCGCTCATAAGAGGAATGCGGATTCCGATCTTCTACGCGAGATGCCCTTTGCCGCCGGCCGCCCAATGGACTCGGAATTCCCGGTAGTGCGTGTCCGCCTCCCCGATGTATCTGCCGTTGCTCAGATATTGTACCGGTTGTAAGGACGCCCGCCTCCTAGCCACGCGTTCATGTATTTCTCTGTGTAGAGTAGATGCAGGCTTGCCATTTTCAGAAACTGCGGACCAACAACTGCCGGTTTATGAAACATGCTTGCGCATTGCTTGCTCACCACGAGTGAAGCTCGTGATTGCCAAATTTGAAACGAGCTTTTCCCAGGCGTCCTTCCTTCGCCATGGCCCGCCGCGGGGCTCGACGAGCGCCTTTGTCGAGGGTTGCCAACGTACGAAGCCAGTCGCGAGCTGCGTGTCATCCAATTTTGGTCATTTGGCTTCATCCACGCCTGAGTTCGTCCCCTGTGAGCGGCGCGGCACTTGATTGACTAATGCCGCTCCAATGCCTCGAGCGCGGTGAGCGGGTCAGAGACGGGGCCGTATTCCGAGTCGATGTTGCGCGCGCGTCCGACGCAAAACCGGCATCACCTTTCAATCCTGGCCTCGGAGTTTATGTCCTGTATTGCGGTCGCGACGCCGTGATTTGCCCGTGCTCCATGCCTTCCGCTCGTTGATTTCGCGCGAGCCTTCGATCGTCCAATTCTCTGTACGCTGGACAGGATAGTGCTTGTTGCTCGCCGAAGACGATGGAAAGTGTCGTGCTCCGCCGCCCAAATCACTACACGCGCAAGTTGAGCAATCTACCATGGCACGGTCGGATTGTCGGAATCCAGCTTCACGCATGACCGTTCGATGCGCCGATCCAAAAACTACTCTTCCAGTGTTCTAGTGTCCACGAGGATCTCATAATGGCCCCGGCGTTAAGTTTGGCTGCCGTCCATTGAAAAGAGGGAGTGCTCAGGCTCGGCCTGAGCAGGTGCAGCGTCGCGGCTCTGGGATTTAACCAACTACTGGGCACATAAGCGGAAGGCAGCGGCCTGCTCATTGCCATGGTGGTCCAGGAAGGAATCGACGACGCATGACATTGTGCGTAGCAGCCGACCGGAACATTTCAAATCGCGACGGTGCCTGCGGTCCGCGTTTCAGCGGCCGAGGAATTTTGGTGCAATCTTCCTCCTCCAGGTATTACCATCAGCCGGCAGGCCAAAGGTTTTTAGTGTCGATACAACGGATAACGCGGATCAACCGTGCTACTAAATCAAAAGGGGAGCTGGAACATGACGATTTCTCGACGCGACCTCATCAAGACGGGCATGGCTGCGGGAACGGCTTTGTCCTTCCCGTCGGTCCTGCGGGCGCAGACCTCGCCGAGCGCCGATCGCACGGTCCGTATGGCAATGCATGACCTCACCGTTTTCGATCCGATTTTTACAACGACGGACCCGACACAAACTCATGGACTGGCCATTTACGATACGCTATTTGCGCTCGACTCTGAGTTGAGGCCGCAACCCCAAATGATAGGCAAATGGGGTGTGTCCGACGATAAGAAGACCTACACTTTCCAACTCCGTGATGGACTGGGTTGGCATGATGGCACGCGTGTCACCGCAGCGGACTGTGTGGTCTCGATCCGTAGATGGGGACAGGCCGGCGGGCACGTGCTCATGGAACGGGTTCGGGACATCTCGAAGGAGGATGATGAAACCTTCACTGTCGTGCTCAAGGAGCCACTGGGCCTGCTTATCGATATGCTAGCGAGAATTGCTGCGCCCTATCCGTTCATGATGCGCGTTAAAGATGCTGAACGCCCCGTGGCCGAGCAAGTAACGTCGAATATCGGATCGGGGCCATTCAAGTTCAACCAATCTTTGATGAGGCCAGGCTCAAGCTATACTTACGATCGAAACGAACAATATAGACCGCGCAGCGAGCCCTCCAACGGTTTGGCTGGCGGGAAGGTCGCCAATGTTGATCGGGTTATATGGGAAAACATCGCCGATCAACAAACTGCACTGGCGGCTTTGCAGGCGGGCGAGGTTGATTTTGAAACCTTCCTGCCAGCCGATCTTTATCCCGTCATTGAAAATGATCCCAACCTTGTCCTGCAGGTGCTTAATAAATCGGGTAACGACTTCTGCCTGCGCATGAATTTTTTGCAGAAACCGTTCGACAACGTCAAGGCGCGTCAAGCCATTCTTCATCTGATCGATCAGGAGGCATTCCTCCGAGTGATGGCTCCGGATTCCAGATTCAGCCGTCCTGTCACTTCGATCTTTGGGAACAGTACCCCTTATTCCAACGACGAAAATACGGGATGGTTTAAGAAGGGAGGCGACCCAGAGAAAGCAAAGCAGCTTCTCAAGGAGTCGGGATATGCCGGAGACCAGGTCGTGATCCTTGACCCCACAGATTGGGCAGAGGGTCATGCTGCCTGCCAGCTTCTAGCGGCCACACTGCGAAAAATTGGTGTCAATGTGGAGCTCGCGTCGAGCGACTGGGGGGGGCTTGTCGCGCGACGGAGCAACACGGGTTCAGTTGAGAACGGAGGCTGGAACATCTTCATCACAAACGATCCGGATTACGTCCAAGGCGACCCGCCTTCTGCCGTCTTTCTTAACGCGAGCGGCGACAAGGCTTGGTTCGGTTGGCCGAAGAGTGATGAATATGAGGCACTTCGCGCCAAATGGCCGGACTTAAACACCCTCGATGAACGCAAGGCCTTGGCTCGCGAGATGCAACGGGTTTGGTGGAACTTCGTCGGCGATGTTAGGCTCGGTCAAGTAGTCGAGCCAATTGCACGGCGCAAAATGCTGACCGGTCTAATCGAATTGCCTGCTGTTCAAGTCCCCTTTTGGAACATGCGGAAAGCCTCGTAATGGTCGGCTACACCCTACGCAGATTGGTCTCGACCTCGCCTTTGTCGTGATCGTGGGGATCTTCGTTCCCTCTTCTCAGGTGGCGCCGGGGATGCGGCGGCGATTATTGCCGACATCCCGAACGCGGTCTGATCGATCCTATGCCGGTTCAGTTCATCCATAGCGTGCGGACTTGCTCGCAGGCGATTCGGCACCTCGATCTTGAAGGTTGGGGACTCTTTCGCCATCCTTGTCGCGTGGCAAACTGACAGGCTCGTCAGACCCTCTCCTTGCGGCCTTCTCCGCACTTGGTTATTCCGGAACTCTCGGGCATGCCCTGTGCAGCCGCTTGTGGCCGGTCCTTGGCTTTTGCGGCTGCTATGGGAGGCGGGATCCTCCAAGTGAAAAGCCAGTTCCTCATAGCTTGGTTGGCGGTGCTGCTTGAGCAGGCCGCGCAGCACGGCTGCCGCCGGCAGCCCTCGGCGCCGGCCTCCTTGAGACCGTGCCCGTGCCCTGCGATCCGATGTGTCTGCCAGCCTGGCGATGAAAAGATCGATTTCGGCCGCTAAGCAGCGCGGAGCACTATAGCGTGTCATGGTTGCACGACTGCGGAGAAGTCGGCATTACCGGCGCCCGCAGGGGTATGAGCAGGACGTCGGCCCGAGGGTGATTCAGTAGCGGATCGCGCTCGAGGCGACATAGCTGGAAGCCAGCACGTCCGACAGGCGGGCGAGGCCCAGCCTGTATTCGTCATCGGTCGCCGGCGAACTGGGCGACAGCCTGACAGCCTGCGGTGCCGACGCTCGTCCGACGGTGAACCGGTCCGCTTCGATGCAACTCACCCGTGCCGCCCGTGCGGCGCTGACGAACTCGCCGGCGCGCCATTTTTCGGGTAGGTGAAGGAATATGAAGGGGCTTGGTGACGCGTCGTCCGGGAGCAGGTGCCCGAAAGCGCCGCGTGCTAGCGCCCAGCGTCGGCGCATTTCCTCGGCCTGCCAGTCACACAGCTTCTTGAGAATTCCGCTCCGCAGCCACCCCGCCGCGATCTCCGCCTGCAGAAAGGGCCCGCCGAGTGTCAGCGCATGCTTGACGCCCTCCAGCCATCTGGATGTACGCGCTTGGGCAGCGCATGAAGCAAACACGCATGGCGGGCGCGACGTATTCGGACAGGCTATAGAGAGGGAAGGTGCGCTCCGGCGCCAGACTGGAAAGCGATATAGGGCGCTGGCCCGACAGCAATGCGGCGAAGGGATTGTCTTCGATGATGAGCAGGTCGTTGCTGCGAGCAACGCCCACGATGGCCTGGCGCCGCCCCAGGGACATCGTCGCACCGGTCGGATTCTGCAGCGTCGGGCTTACAAACAGGAGGCGCGCCTTCGAACTGCGCGCGCGTTCATTTAGTTCGTCCGGCATGATACCTTCCGCATCCATTGGCGTCGCCACCATGTGGTGGTTCCGCAGCCTAAGCATGTGCGCGAGGCCAAGATATGTAGTCTCCTCCACCAGCACGGGATCCCCCGGCTGCGTATGCATGCAAAGCAGGATTAGGAACGCCTCCTGGGCGCCACGCGTGATGGTGATGCTCTCGCTTTCCCAGGTATCGCCGAGGGATTTAATCCACGCTGCGCCGAGATCGCGGTGCGCGCGGTAGCCAAGATCGGGCGCATAGCCCGATAGGGAACGTTCCACGATCTTCGTACCGATGTAGGCAAACACACTGGTGAAGGCCTGTTTTGCGCAAGGCCGACTCGGTGAGCGGTGTGGCCAGGAGCAGTCCGAAATTCACCGTGTGGTTGGATTCTTCCCGCAGCACCAGCGGCCGCCTGCTGTCTGCTGCCTCACGCACCCGGGTGCCGTGCCCCACCTTCGAATAGACCACGCCCCATTCTCCGGCGATCTGGTAGGCGCGGGCCACCGTCGCTATCGTCACTCCGGCCTTCCAAGCCATGTGCCTGTGTGAAAGCAGGCGCTCCCCCGGTGCGAGTTCGCCCGACCGCACAGCCGCCCTTATTGCTTCGGCGAGAGCCCGATATCGGTAGCCGCTCACCTTCGACAGGTCCGGCACCCAGTCCTTCACTTGCTACCTCCGCGTGTTCGGCTTTGCCAACCGCTCCCTGAGCCACCGCCCTCGACGCGTGTCTCGTCGTTTATCTCACATTAAAGTGGCATGGTGTCGATACTCAAATTGACATAGGTGGCATGGTCATCGCACGACTTTCATCGTTGACACTTCTAGGCCACGGTCCGGCGAAAGTAAGTGGAGGAACAGATGCCCGATCCTTTTCAGGTGAGCTTGGCGCAGATCGACATTGCGGCTCTAGATCCAGACAGAAACCGGGCAAGGATCATCGAGATCGCCGGGGCCGAGGCGGCGTCGGGTTCCCGCCTAATCCTTTTCCGGAACTCGCTACAACCGGATATGTGGAACCAATCACGCCGGGCTCCTCAGTCGGGCTCGGGTTTGCAGGTTTCAAGGATTATGCCGCACGCCTGCAGGAGGTGTCTGAAACGCTGGGAGGACCAACCATAAGCGGTCTTACAGTCATTGCTCGCCAATATGACGCCCAGATCGTCGTTGGTATGGCGTTGCGCGATGCCCTAGTACCGGGTCGATTGACCAATTCTTCCGTGCTGATCGGGCCTGAGGGTGCAACCTACGTTTATCATAAAGTGCATCTTTGGCAGAATGAAAAACTGCTGTTTGCGGCCGGCCAAGATTTTCCGGTTGCCGTGACGCCGATTGGTCGGATCGGCATGCAGATCTGCTATGATGTCCGCTTTCCTGAGGCAACGCGGGCTCTCGCGCTAGCTGGCGCGGAAGTCGTGACGGGTGTCTGGAATTCATTCAGGCCAGAGAACGAGGACCCGCTGGACCCCGCGCAGTTCCATCATCGCGCATTTACGCGCGCGCAGGAAAATGGCGTGTTCTTTCTCAGTTGCAACCGCGTGGGTGCGCAGAGCGGCCACTGCTTCCTGGGTAGCAGCGTGGTGGCCGCTCCCGATGGCCGGAATCTGGCTGCTGCTGATAGTGAGAGCGAAGAGATCCTGCGCGCAAAGATCGACCTCCGCGAGGTCGTCCGGTATCGCAGTTTCTTCGGTCTATGGAACGACCGGCGTCCCAACCTTTATGGACCCTTGACGCTGCAACGGTGATTTCGTCAGGAACCGTGTCGCCTTAGGGGCAAGCGGATCGCTCCACTTTTCAAGCAGCACTATGCGCCCACGGATCGCGGGGTCGCTCTCGGTTGCTGTCCGTAATCCAAGAGGCTTCTGACCCTTTTTCGGCATGTGATCGAGCTTTCTTGTTAGGTCTTGTGCGGCATTCCAGAAGCAACTGGGCAGGTATGGTGTGTTCCGCCATCCAGCTCCTTGCGCGCGCGATGCCGGCAAACTGCAGCACGGGATCGCGATTTCTATCACCGCCTGTAGCTGCTGCTTGTTGGCCACGGCCAATTCCGGATGACAGCCGGCAGCCGCATCGGTGTCGAAACGTTCACAACGGCCGTAGCGCAATCCTGCGGGCTGTAACTCGACCCGCTTATTGACCACCCAATCGTACGCGAAGCTTGGTGTGAATAGCATCCAGATGGCGGACCTACTTCCAAGATGTTATTCCGGATAAGAAGATGAGAGAGGGAGCATATGAGAGCATCCAGAGCGGGAGATAACTCGGTCGCGGAGCTTGCCCGTCCGTATCGCCCTTGGCTGGGCACTGCACCGACGTGCCGCTGAGTTTCTAGTCCATTTGAGATTAGATTTCGACCCTTGATTGAGGACGGACTGATGAAGAGAAAGCGGTTCGGGGAAGAGCAGATCATTGCGCGCCCCGAGACGCCGTGCTTGGCCGCCAGAGCGTCCGACTTCGCACCTAACTCATGCTCGCGCAGAACCTGTACCCTGGAGGCCAAGTTTTGCCGGATGGACGTGTCTAAGCCCAAGCGGCTGAAGTCTTCGGAGGAGGAGTACGCGCCAATCTGAAGAAGTTTCTGGCAGAGCAGATGCTGGACAATGGGTCCTGAAGGATGTCGACGCAAAAGTGTACGTTCCGCCCGTGATGCAACGACGAAGATAGAGTGAACACTGGCTGATGTCGTGACCTGCTGTGGGACGTAGACGGCTGATCCTTGGCGCAGGCTGCCCCATGATGATTTGCCTGTTTCATATTGCCCGATCAAATGGCATAAAGATCGCGGCAGTTCGGGCGATTATTTAAGCCATCAATTGCAGCAGACCAATTATGGATGACCTAGATCGACGGATCCTCACCGCCCTACAAAAGAACAATCGGCTATCCTTTGCCGAACTCGCTGAGCTCGTTGGTTCCTCGGCCGCGTCATGTATGCGTCGGGTGAACAAGCTGCGTTCGGATGCGGTAATTGTAGCGGATATCTCGCTGGTAGATCCGAAAGCTGTCGGCAAATCACTCACCATCGTCGTTACGGTCGAGCTGGATCGGGAGCGTCTTGACCTGGTCGACGATTTCAAGCGTGCAATGCGGGCGACCAAAGAAGTTAGTCAGTGTTATATGGTGACCGGCGATGCTGATTTCGTCCTGATCGTCACGGTCGAGGATGTCGAGGCTTTTGATGTCTTCGTCAAAACGAAGCTCTACACGAACCCGAATGTCCGGAAATTCCGGAGCATGATTGCGCTTGATAGGGTCAAGTTCGAGCCACGCGTTACGCTATAACGCCGGGCAGATTTCGTTGAAGCCGCCACCCCGAGTCGTTTTTTGACGCATCCATTGCGTGACCACCAAGGGATTGGTCTTTTTCTTCGAGAGAAGCATGCGATCTATCGGCGGGCAGTCGATGTTGCGTCGGACGGTGCGGTAGCCAAACTGTTTCCCGCAGGCGAGCAGCTGACCCGATGGGAAAAAGAATGGCGAATCCGATGACGCAGCTCTTACCTAGACTTCCATTTGTCGTTAATCATCACGTCGATAGACGGCATTATCCTCACGGGGTTGCTTTCATGGATGGGCAATACCTGCCGATGTCCGAGGCCAAGATATCCGTGCTCGATTGGGGTTTTCTGCATTCCGACGCGACTTACGACACCGTCCACGTCTGGAACGGCAGGTTTTTCCGCTTGAACTTGCATCTTGACCGGTTTTTGGGTGGCATTGAACGTCTGCGCATGAATTTGCCCTATGATCGCGAGGAAATAACATCGATCCTCAAGAGCTGCGTCGCCTTGTCGGGCCACAAATCGGCGTACGTGGAGATGATTTGCACGCGCGGTTCGTCGCCCACGTTCAGCCGCGATCCTCGCCAGGCGGAAAATCGCTTCATGGCGTTTGCCGTCCCTTTTGGTTCCGTTGCCAACAACGAGCAACTGGAAAGAGGCTTGCACGTCGCGATTAGCGAGACAGTACGCATCCCTCCCAAATCGATCGATCCTTCGATTAAGAACTATCATTGGCTCGATCTCGTTAAAGGTCTTTTCGATGCGTACGACATGGGAGCGGAGACGGCGCTAATTCTCGATACCGATGGGCACATCGCGGAGGGACCCGGATTCAACGTGTTCATTGTTAGGGACGGGTCCTTGACGACGCCCGCTTTTGGGGTGTTACCTGGCATTACACGCCGGACAGTCTTCGATCTTTGCGCCGAGATTGGGTTGTCGGTTGCGGCCACTGATGTCAGTCGTGCTGAGATCAAACAGGCTGACGAAGTGTTCGTCACCTCGACTGCTGGCGGCATTATGCCCGTGACGCGCATCGACGAGGCCAAGATCGCCAATGGGAAGGTCGGGCCCATAACCTCTCGGCTCATGAATTTCTACTGGCAGAAGCATGATGATCCGGCATGGTCAACTGCTGTCACCTATCCCTGATAGAAATGGCCGCAAGTTGAGAGCGGCTAGGTGACGGCTCGATGGGCTGCCATTGCCCACACCCTGAGCACGATCCATGATGGTCTGGCGACGCTCCGCGCCGCCAAGCGGGCGTCATTCACCGAGGACGCTTTTCTACGAGCGGCGCTCGTCGCCTCCTCGGATATGTGCCGCTGTGTTCGGTGTCACGATCTCGGCAGTACGGGCGTCTAGTTCTCGTCGGTCATGCCCCAAACTGTTCCATTGGAGATTCCGATGACGAACGCTTTCATTGCCCATTTGTCGGCGGAACTGCTTGGGCTAAGATCCGCGGGTCTCTACAAATCCGAGCGCGTCATCGCCTCACCGCAGTCACCCGAGATCGAACTCACCGATGGCGGCAAGGTCCTGAATCTCTGTGCCAACAATTATCTTGGCCTCGCAGACCATGAAGATCTGCGGAGCGCGGCCAAGGCTGCGCTAGACCGCTACGGCTACGGCGTGGCCTCGGTGCGCTTCATCTGCGGCACTCAGGAAGAGCACAAGCAGCTCGAATCGCGCATCTCGTCATTCCTCGGGATGGAAGACTCGATTCTTTATTCGTCCTGCTTCGATGCCAACGGGGGGCTGTTCGAAGCGCTTCTAGGCGAGGAAGACGCCATTATTTCCGACGCGCTGAACCACGCCTCGATCATTGACGGCGTGCGGCTCTCCAAGGCGAAGCGTTTCTGCTATGCAAACAACAACATGGCCGCACTAGAAGAGGAACTGAAGAAAGCGGAAGGCCGGCGCTTCAAGCTCATCGCGACCGACGGTGTGTTCTCCATGGATGGCATCATCGCCGATCTCGGCGGCATCTGCGATCTTGCGGAGAAATATGGCGCGATGGTCATGGTTGACGACAGCCATGCGGTCGGCTTCGTCGGTAGGCACGGGCGCGGCTCGGCAGAACATTGCGGTGTCGAGGGCCGCATAGACATCCTCACAGGTACACTGGGAAAGGCGCTTGGTGGCGCATCGGGCGGATACACGTCAGGCAGTCGCGAAGTCATCGACTGGCTTCGACAACGCTCGCGGCCGTACCTCTTCTCCAACACCTTGATGCCTGCTATCGCAGGGGCTTCGCTGAAGGTCTTCAGCCTGATCGAACAAGGTGATGTGCTGCGCAAGAAGCTCTATGCCAATGCGGACCGCTTTCGCGCGAAGATGACAAAGGCAGGGTTTACGCTTGCGGGCGCCGACCACCCGATCATCCCTCTGACGTTGGGTGACTCAAGCCTGGCACAGCAGATGGCCGAGAAGATGCTTCAGCGCGGCATCTATGTAGTGGGCTTCTCCTTTCCCGTTGTACCGAAGGGTGAGGCGCGCATCCGCACGCAGATGTCCGCGGCGCATTCGACTGCGGATATCGACCGCGCCGTCGAAGCCTTCACCGAGGTGGGCAAGGAACTGAGAGTCATCTGATATCCTAAATGACTTATTAAATCCGGGCATTCGGACGATCTCGACGTGGTGCGTTGCCGCCGCTTCGGGGGAGGCTTGCGAGCTAAGGCGAGCTATCGGACGCGGCACATAAACTCACACATTTCAAAGAACGCGGCTTTGTGGGGCCTCTATTGCAGCAGTCGGCTCCTTTTGGCGCAAATGTTCATGGTCGAGGTCCTAAGTTTGAATATGGTCATCAGACGTCATTCGCAATAACTCTGGTGTGGATAGGATCTTGGAAGCGACCGCAGCTTACCGCGTGGTGGAACATGCAGAAAGCCTCTGCCTAATGACTGCTTACGTCCTCCGCAGATTGGTTTCGACCATCGCTGTCATGGCGATGGTCGGGATTTTCGTTTTCCTGCTTCTCAGGCTGGCGCCCGGCGACCCGGCCGCAATCATTGCCGGCAAATCGGCCACGGCGGAGATGATCGCGGGAATTCGCGAGAAGCTGGGGCTGAACGATCCCATGCCGGTCCAGTTCCTGCGTTGGGTACGCGATATGCTCAGCGGCGATTTCGGCACCTCGATCTTCGCCGGGCGACCGGTCCTCGATCTCATCGCGCAGCGCCTTGAACCTACGATTTGCCTGTCAATGATGACGATGATCCTTTCGGCGACGGTCGGGGTTTCGTTCGGCATCCTTGCCGCTTGGCAGGCTGGCGGCCTCGTCGACCGCATGCTTACGGGATTCGCGACGCTGGGTTTTTCGGTCCCGGTGTTCGTCATTGGCTTCTTTTTGATATACTTGTTCGCGATCAGCATGCATTGGCTGCCGGTCCAGGGATACCGGCCGATTGGCGAAGGCCTTGAGCCCTGGTTCGTGCACCTGATCCTGCCGACTCTGACTTTGAGCCTTTCTTATATTGCTTTCATCGCCCGGATAGCGCGAGCGAGCATGCTCGAGGTGTTGACGGAAGACTATATGCGAACGGCGGCTGCCAAGGGCGCGTCTTCCTATGCCATGCTTTTCCACCACGCCCTGAAGAATGCAGGTGCCCCGATCCTTACCGTGATTGGCCTGAGTTTCGCAGGCCTGATTGGCGGTGTTGTCATTACGGAAACGGTTTTCAACGTACCTGGCGTGGGTCGTTTGGTGGTCGATGCGATCAACAACCGCGATTACCCCATCATCCAGGGCGTCCTCATCCTCGTTTCGGGTCTGTACGTGTTGATCAATCTGGCGGTCGATCTTTCATACACGCTTGTCGACCCTCGAATCCGGTATTGATATGACACTCCTCTCTGCACCAGTTGAAGCCGTTTCGCCGGACCGTCTGCAAATATCTGACCTACCTCGTCTCGCAAGGCGCCACCCGCTTGTTGTAATCGGCGGCGGCCTCCTGATGCTGATGATCGTTCTAGCACTCGCTGCTCCGCTTTACGCTGGCGATCCTCTGAATATGGATCCATTCAAACGGCTTCAGCCAGCTTCGTCCGAAATGTGGTTCGGGAGCGACAATCTGGGCCGGGACGTGTTTGCACGAACAATGTTCGGCGCCCGGATCTCCCTGATCGTCGGATTGACCTCCGCCACAGGCGCAGCTCTTGGCGGCCTTCTGATCGGTGTCCTCGCCGGCTACAGCCGCGGCTTCGACAGCATCGCCATGCGGGTCATGGACGGTCTGATGTCGATCCCGACGGTTCTGCTTGCTATTGCACTGATTTCCCTGACCGGCTCGGGAGTCGGTATCCTCATTTTCGCCATTACGATCGTCCAGCTGCCAAGCGTCACCCGGCTGGTTCGTTCGGTGGTCATGAGTGTTCGGGAGCGTCCCTATGTAGAAGCCGCGATTTGTGGTGGTGCGCGCCTGCCGAAGGTGCTGTGGCGGCATATCCTGCCGAGCACCATACCAGCGCTCATGGTGCAAAGCGCCATTGTCTGCGCAGACGCGATTCTGACGGAGGCCGGGCTAAGCTTTCTCGGCGTGGGCGTGCCGCCCGACATCCCCAGCTGGGGCAACATGATCTCAAGCTCTCGCTTGTATCTCGCTATCGCTCCTTTAACAGTCTTCGCTCCCGGCATCTGCCTTGCGGTCATGGTCCTTTCCGTCAACCTGCTCGGGGATGGCCTACGCGACCTATTCGACCCCCGTGCGAAAAGGAGGCGCTGAGATGCAGATGCATACGACAATAGGCAATGACGTGCTTCTCGATGTTCGGGACCTCCAGACCCACTTTTACGGCGAAGACAGCGTCACTCGCGCGCTGGGCGGCATCAGCTTCCAGGTCGAGAGTGGCGAAACGCTCGGTGTCGTTGGCGAATCGGGATGCGGCAAGAGCGTCACCGCGCTTTCCATTCTGCGCCTGCTGCCCAAACAGAGCGCCAGGATCGTGGGCGGCGAAATCCGCTTTCGCGGACGCGATCTTCTAAAACTCTCGGACGGCGAGATGCGAAAAATCCGTGGCAACCGGATCGCCATGATCTTCCAGGAGCCGATGACAAGCCTGAATCCGGTTTACACCATCGGTCACCAAATCGCCGAGGCAGTGCAGATTCACACCAAAGCCAGCAAATCAGTCGCCATGGCCAAGGCCCAGGACTTGCTGTATCTCGTGCGCATCTCCGACCCCGAGCGTCGGGTCAACAACTACCCCCACGAACTGTCGGGCGGCATGCGCCAGCGCGCGATGATCGCCATGGCACTCGCCTGTTCGCCGGAACTCTTGATTGCCGATGAGCCTACGACGGCGCTCGATGTCACCATCCAGGCGCAGATCCTGCGGTTGGTGGTTGAACTGAAAGAGCGCACGGGAACGGCGGTCATGTTCATCACCCATGATCTGGGCGTCGTCGCTGAGACCTGCCAACGCGTGATTGTCATGTATGCCGGCCGCATCGTTGAGCAAGCGAGCGTCATTGATCTGTTCGCACGCCCTGCGCATCCTTACACCCAGGGATTGATGCGCTCCGTGCCTGATCGCCGGCGGGGCCGACAGGGCCGCATTCCAGAAATCGCTGGCATCGTGCCCAGCCTGCGCGAGCCGATTGTGGGATGCAGCTTCGCGCCTCGCTGTCCGTTCGCGATAGACATTTGCCGCGAGAAGACACCCGTCATGCTTGACGTCGGGCTGGGCCACGCCGCCGCTTGCTGGCGCGCCGAAGAGGTGGTTGGCGCATGACCGGGCCTCTGCTGAAAGTCGAGAACCTGACCAAGCACTATCCGCTCGGCGCAGGAATCCTGAAGAAGACCATCCCGGTGGTGCGGGCGGTGGAGGATGTGTCCTTCTCGGTCGAGGCTGGCGAGACGCTCTGTATCGTCGGCGAATCCGGCTGTGGCAAGTCGACCGTCGCGCGACTCCTGATGCGGCTCGCCGAACCGACGGCAGGGCGCGTGCTGATCGACGGGACCGACATAGCGGGTCTCAAGAAGCATGAGCTTCGCGCCTGGCGCCGGCGGATGCAGATGGTCTTCCAGGATCCTTACTCGTCGCTCAATCCACGCCTCACGGCTGGACAGATCATCACCGAACCCGTCGAGAATTTTGAGCCTCTTAGCTGGAAGCAGCGCAAGGCGCTCGCCGCTGAGCTTCTGCAACAGGTCGGGATGTCACCTCAGATGATGGACAGGCTCCCCTCCGAGTTGTCGGGCGGCCAGCGCCAGCGGCTCGGCATTGCACGGGCGCTTGCCCTCCAGCCGGCACTCATCATCGCCGACGAGGCAGTTTCCGCCCTCGACGTATCTGTGCAGGCTCAGATCCTGAACCTGCTTCTGGATCTCCAGCAGCAGATGGGCATCGCCTTTGTTTTCATCTCGCATGACCTCGGCGTTGTGGAGCATATCGGCCATCGCGTGGCGGTCATGTATCTGGGGCGAATCGTGGAGCTCGCCCCTTGTGAGGCGCTGTTCGCCAAACCGGTCCATCCCTATACCGAGGCGCTAATCGTGGCAGCCCCCGTTCCGGATCCGACGCGAGTTCGGCTGGCGGCGCCCGTCGATGGCGAGGTGCCGAGCCCTGTCAATCCGCCCAGAGGTTGCGCGTTCCATCCACGCTGCCCGCTCGCCGTCGAGCGTTGCCGCATCGAGGTACCGCCTTTGGTGCCGATGGCGGATGGGCGCGTCGTAGCCTGTCATGTGCGCGCTCCGGCACAGCCGGAGGTCGCGGTCAGCGCTCGACCCCCGCCGGTTGCAGAGCCACACAGTTCGGGCCTTTTTTAGGCGTCAGAACGCACTACAGTGGCGCTCAGAAAAGTACTCGTGAAAAGCAGGAATTCATGGAGAGAAACTCACACGAAAGCGGTCGTCATCCAACCCACGACGTCGGTGGTTTTGACACGGTCGGCTCCATTGCCACAAACGTTGATGACGGCTTCACAATGGCGGCTGTTGGCGACCTTCTCTATGCGCGGCCCGTAACGAACGGGCATTATCCCGGCCTGGACGATGTCCTTAGGACCTTTTGTGAGGCCGACGTTACTTTTGGCAACTTGGAAACCAACATTTTGGATGTCATGTCCAAAGGATGTCCGCAGGCTGAATACGGGGGAGCATATTGCATCAGCGACCCCGAGCTGGGAGCTGATTTGAAAGCGATGGGCTTCAATATGGTCAGTCGCGCCAACAACCACACACTCGACTGGGGTGTCGAAGGTATGCGCGAGACCACCCGCGCGCTTGATAACCACAGGATTATCCACGCGGGCGCAGGCGAAACCCTCGCACAGGCGGGAGCCGCCCGCTTCCTGGAGACGCCTCGCGGACGTGTGGCGATGTTGTCGTTTGCCTCGACGTTCGGGCCCATGGCTCGCGCTTGCGACCCCGCCGGCGAGGCCCCTGGCAGGCCGGGCCTGAACCCTCTTCGCTTGACGAGGAGCATCATAGTCCCGCCCGAGATGCTCGAGACTTTGAGAAAAGTGCGCGAAATGCTTCCAGGCGACAAACCCGCCCTAAAGGACCCAAGCCGGGTAGTACTGGGCGGGGTCACCTACGAACCGGGGAAAAAAGCCGGTTATAGCTTCGCAGCTAACTCGCGCGATGTTGCCAATATTCTGCGCAACGTACGTCAGGGCAAGCAGGTCTCAGACTTCTGCATCGCCACTAACCACGGGCACGAGCCCGGAGAATGGAGCCAGGAACCGGCTGATTACGAACAGTCGTTTGCCCGGAGCCTTATTGATGCAGGGGCGGACACATACATTGTGCATGGGCCGCATGTGTTGCGAGGCATCGAGATTTATAAAGGGCGGCCGATCTTTTACAGCTTGGGAAATTTCTTCTGCCAGGACCTCCGGACGCCCATAGGCGCTGACATGTACGAGGAATACGGCAAGGACCCGCGTGTCGATACAGATGCCGAGGTTACCGTTGATGAGGTGGCGAAAGGTTACCCGACAGCAGAAGGGTTAATTGGCCCCCAATCTGGTGTGGAATTCTACGAGAGTGTCGTTACCATCAGCCGTTTTGAGGACAACCATCTTGCCGAACTGCGGCTTTATCCTATCGAGCTTCGCCGCACGATGCGGTTTGCCAACCGGGGAGTGCCGCGTCTCGCGCCTGCGCCTCAGGGAGTGGCCATTCTGGAGCGTCTCCAGAGCCTCTCGGCGCCATTCGGCACGCAGGTCGAAATTGAAAACGGCGTCGGGTTGATCCGACTGCAGCCCGCTTCAACGTAACGCGGCATTTAGCATGAGCTTGGTCGCTCAAGAATGTGGAACTGAGCATTCGCTGTTATCATTTTGATCAGCCGGCGCGGCTAATACCTCGACGTATGCGCACCACAAAGGTTTGTCAGGCTCGACAGGTGCGTGACAATAACAATGGGGCTTCAGTATCCCGGCATGCTGCCGGTCGCTTATTTGGCGTAACTGAAGCCGAGCTCATCTAAAGGCGAGAGGAAGTGGCTTGCAGTATGTCGATCCTCGCACGAGCGCCAAGGCGCACGGAGCCACAGGCTGTCTAACCATTGACCTTTCCGCTCTCGGCCGCAATTATGAGAAGCTTGCATCGATCCTCGCTCCGGGGCGCGTAGCTGCCATGGTGAAGGCGGATGCATATGGGCTCGGTGTCGGGCCAATCGCGGTGGCGCTGTATGCAAAAGGTTGTAGGCAATTGTTCGTTGCTGTATTTGGAAGGCGGTCAAATTGCGACCCATCCTCCCGTGTGACGCTGAGATTTTCGTTCTGAACGGACTGCAACCCAGCGACGAGACCGCCTGTGCCGCAAGCAACATCATCCCGGTTGTCGACTCGCTGGAGCAGTGGAGGCGATGGGCGGACGTCCCCAGCCATCGAAAGCGCACGCTGCCGACCGTGCTGCAGTTCATACCGGAATGTCGCGGCTCGGCATACCGCCGGAAGAGCGTTCGGCGTTGGCGGACGCACTCGAACAAGAGGATAACCTCGAGATACTGTTCATCATGAGCCATTTGGCTTCCGCAGATGACAAGGACAGCGAGCAAAACGCCGACCAGTAGGCGAGATGACACGAACAGCCGATGAGTTTCCCGGCTTTGACATTTCCTTCGCCAATTCCGGGGGTGTGTTCCTGGCCACGGCGCACTCGCCCGGCCGGGCATCGCACTTTATGCGGGGCACCAAGCGCTAAGGGAGACAAGGCAATGGAACCGGTCGTTAGGCTCGATGTTGCCGTCGTGCAGACTCGCACTGTTCCGGCTAGCATCAGAGTCGGTTATGATGGCGCGCATGTCACGCACCAGGAAACGCGGCTCGCGACCATTGCCGCGGGCTACGCTGATGGCCTGCCCCGAAGCCTGAGTAGTTGCGGTGCCGTCTATTATGAAGGAATCCGGCTGCCGATCGTCGGAAGAGTGTCGATGGACAGCACGACAATTGATATCACCGCCTTGCCTGAGGATACGCTGACATTGGGCAGCTTGGTCGAGGTGCTCGGGCAGCACCAGACCCTCGGAGGACGTCGCGCGGGACGCAGGCATGCACCATATCCTATGCGATATTGACCTGTCTGGGTGATCGCTACCGCCGACAATATTAATGAGATGCCGAACGGCTGCATCAACGACTGCGTCGCGAATACGGATGCGATCTGGAAACTGATGAACTCGATGATCCTGCGACTGAGATCAGGCGAGACGAGCCGACGAGCCCGTCATGATGGAGCCGCATTCCAACTTGAGAAGGGGTAGAAGGGACTCCCGGCGGATATAACGGAATGAAAGTAGCGGAACGGTTGCCGCCGGCGGCCTTATCAGGACGTCAAGCCAAACTACGACAGCAGCGAGGGGCTGTAGAGGATGTGGGAATTTCAATCGGCACGCCGCCGATTGCCTCTAAGATCTGACATTGCCAACGCATCAGCGTCTGCGTTTTAGGTGTGCATCACACGACCGGCGAAAATGTACCCGCAAGTGGCCGGGGACGCGAGAACAGCCACACGATCACACAACACTGGGGGCAGAATCGGATCCGGTCAGCCACCGCCCCTCTCACATCCGGTTGCCCAATACTGGCCTCAAAAAGCGCGCGAATTTCAAACCTAAAGCGTGCCGCGTTTTAAAGGATTCAGGATTCCCTTTGATTTGAGATCATGATTCATTGCGGTTGAAAGGAGACCGCGATGGGCAAGCCGCTACCGCTCGAGTTGCGTAGGCGTGTTGTTGCGTAAGTCGATGAGGGTCATGGTCACCGAGAGGCTGCACGCCATTTCCGCGTTTCGCCTCGCTTTGGTAACAATCTGATCAAACGATCAAACTGCGCAGGCAGACCGGTTCGCTTGAGGCGCGTCGGCAGGGCCATGTGGGAGGCGGGAAGCTTGAGCCGCATGCCGAGTTTGTCCTCTTGCGGCTGGCCGAGACCGGCGAACTGACGCTGGATGAGCTTTGCGTCGAACTGGAGGTGCGCGGGGTGAGCGTGCACCGCTCCAATGTCGGTCGCCTGCTCAATCGCCTTGGGCTCAGTCATAAAAAAACCCTACAGGCCAGCGAGCAGCAGCGAGCCGACGTTCGCCAGGCGCGTGAGCTGTGGATGGGGCGGCGAAACCGCTTCTTCAACAAGGCTTTGGCGCGGCTGATCTTCATCGACGAGACGTCGACCAACACCAAGCTGACCAAACGCACCGGCTGGGCGCCGAAGGGCGAGCGCTTCAGGACGCATGCGCCATTCGGCAAATGGCAGACGCAGACCTTCATCGCCGGACTGCGATGCCACGGTCTTGTCGCGCCGTGGATCGTCAACGCGCCGATGAATAGCGCTATCTTCGAACACTACGTTGAAACCCAGCTCGCTCCCGCACTGTCGCCTGGCGATGTCGTCATTCTCGACAATGTCGGCTTCCACAAGAGCGAGCGCGCCGCACAACTGGTTCGCCAAAGGGGTGCCTGGCTGCTGTTCCTGCCGCCATACTCGCCCGATCTCAACCCGATCGAGATGGCCTACTCAAAACTCAAGGCGCGGCTGCGAAAGAAGGCCGCCAGAACCTTCGATGCACTCTGCGAGGCCCTCGGCGATATCTGTCACCTGTTCGAGCCAACCGAATGGAGAAATTTCTTCAAAGCTGCCGGATATGAGGCCAATTAATCGCGACACGCTTTAGCCCCTTCTTTCGTTCGAGAGAGATATCGTGGAGGGAGTCGTCCTTTTCACCAAGAATCAGACGCAGATCGATCAGGACGCCTTCGACGTCATCGTGAAGGGCAGGGCCGGCCATGCGGCCTCACCCCATCGGACTGTCGATCCTGTCACTGTAGCAGCGCAGATCACCCTCGGCCTGCAGATTTTGTATCGCGCAAAACCGATCCCATGGAGCCGCTGGTGATTTCAGTCACAATGTTGAAGGCTGCACAGGCCTATAACGTTATCCCAGATCAAGTAGAAATCGCCGGAACCGTCAGGGTCCAGGGCGTCAGGCCTCCGAGATTTCGCCGAACGAGAGATTTCGACATGCGCTCGAAGCATTGCGCGCGGGTTCGGCGCGGATATCGAGTTTAGGTACCGTCGTTCCGTGCCGTTTGCCGTCAACCACATGGAGGGAACCAACTTAGCGATAAGGGCGGCAGGCGACCTGATCGGGCCTGCATCGGTGAACGAAAAAATTCAGACCAGTGTGGGGGCGGAGGACTCCGCCTACATGCTTGAGGCGCGGCCAGGCGCTTTCATTTTCCTTGGGAATGGGGCGGACCGCTCCTGTGCACCATCCCGCATAGGATTTCAATGACGAAGCCTTGCCGTATGGTAGCGGCTATTGGGTGAATCTGGTCGAGACGGTATTGGCTACCTGACGTGTTGGCGCACAGAGGGCGTAAGGTGCGCTCGAGGGGCATGCTAAATGTCTTTCCATCATCGCCATCCCCCTTGTTTGCTCACGCTGTGCGTTCGGCGGTCCCGGCTCCTAGGCGTCTCCGGAGTGCCGATCCACGGCGATAGATGATGAGTTCCATCCGTGTCGTTCAGGAGAGGTGCACCATCAGAGCTCGGTTCAGACAACGGCAATGCCTCAACATCTGTCGATGACAGCCCCTCGTACATAGATCGCGACCGGCGACGCCGCGATGTGGCGCGAAAATGAAGAATACTGTTTCGTGAACTCAATGGAAAAGAGGAGCGCTGCACGAACAACTGCCTGCCGCCGCTGTCCGGTCGCCACCGGCCGTGAGTTTTGCGCGGCGCGCCCTGCCGGTGTGCCTCCCAGCCGGCAGGGCGGTATGTTCAGACGGCCGGCCCAAGCCGGCGCGGAGATTTGTTCGTCGCGGCATGTTTCCGAGACGGTCAATTCGCTGGATCACATCCGAAATGCCCTGGTCCTGATACGTAAGCGGTGTTTCCGGACCACCTTTCGGGAGTGGTCGCGATCTGTGAGGTTGCCGATCCTGTATTGGGATCGGAGATCGGCTTGTGTCTGGACTTGACCTTACGCTTGACCCGGAGCGGCAGCTTCGGCGGTTCGAGGTGATCAACGGTGCCGGCGGTCGGCGTCACTGGTCGGTGGATGACAAGGCGCGGATCGTCGCGGAAACGCTGGAGCCGAACGCAATCATTTCCGAGGTCGCCCGTCGGTATGGCCTTAGGCCGCAGCAGGTCTTCGCGTGGCGCCGCGAAGCGCGCAAACAAGCCGCTTCGGTGCAGCAAGATTCTCCTGCCTTTGTGCCGGCGGTTGTGGCGGCGGCGGAACCTGTAGCCAACCGTTCACGCAGCGGAAACGGCAAGCCACCCGGGATACCGGCATGATCGAGCTTGAGATCGACGGCATCGCGATGCGCGTCGGCCGGGGCGCCGATACCAAGACGGTGGCCGCAGTGATCCGCGCGCTGAAGGCGACGTCGTGATCGGGCCGACGGGTGCGGTCAAGGTCATGGTGGCGACGAAGCCCGTCGACTTCCGCAAGGGCGCGGAGGGGCTGGCCGCGTTGGTGCGCGAGACGATGGGCGCTGATCCGTTCAGCGGTGCGGTCTACGTCTTCCGGGCGAAGCGGACGGACCGGATCAAGCTGATCTTCTGGGATGGCACCGGCGTCTGCCTCTATGCCAAGCGTCTGGAGGATGGAGAGTTCCGCTGGCCGAAAGTGCATGACGGCATGATGCGGCTGACCGCCGCGCAGCTCTCGGCGCTGCTTGAAGGGCTTGATTGGCGGCGGGTCCACGAAGCCCGCCGGACCCGCGTTCCGGCGCAGGCGGGCTGATCCGCGACCAAGTGAATCAGGTCGGATTCCATTGTCGCCCGGCGTCGGCGAATATGGTCTGATCGGCTCATGGCGATGACGGCTGACCAGCTTCCCGACGATCCGGACGCGCTGAAGGCGATGGTCCTGGCGCGAGACGTCGAGAACGCCCGGCTGATCCAGATCATCAAGGAATTGCAGCGCCACCGCTTCGGCCGGCGTGCCGAGACGCTGCCGGAAGACCAGCTTCTGCTGGGGCTTGAGGAAGCCGAGCAGATCGAGGCGGCCGAGGAGGAAGAGAGCGAACAAGCATCTCCCGCAGAGCGCCTGGAGCGCGCCAGGAGGCGTCGGACGAACCGCGGCACGTTGCCATCCCATCTGCCGCGGGTGGAAATGATCGTCGACATCGAGGACCATGCCTGCCCATGCTGCCGCAATGGCTTGCATCGGATCGGCGAGGACATGAGCGAGCGGCTCGACATCGTTCCGGCGCAGCTGCGTGTAATCGTCGTGCGCCGGCCCAAATATGCCTGCCGCGCCTGCGAGGACGTCGTGGTTCAGGCTCCCGCGCCGGCCCGGCTGATCGAGGGTGGTCTTCCGACCGAGGCAACGGTCGCCCAGGTGCTGGTCTCAAAATATGCCGATCACCTTCCGCTCTATCGCCAGGCGCAGATCTACGCCCGGCAGGGCATCAATCTTGATCGCTCGACACTCGCCGACTGGGTTGGCCGCGCCGCCTGGCACCTCCGTCCGATTCATGAACGGCTGCTGGCGAAGCTGAAGTCCTCGCCGAAGCTGTTCGCCGACGAGACCACCGCGCCGGTACTCGATCCCGGTCGCGGCAAGACCAAGACAGGCCAGCTCTGGGCCTATGCGCGTGATGATCGGCCATGGCAGGGGAGCGACCCGCCGGGCGTCGCTTATGTCTATGCGCCGGACCGAAAGGCCGAGCGTCCGATCGCTCATCTGGCGGGCTTCACAGGAATCCTGCAGGTCGACGGTTATGGCGGCTATCGTGTGCTCGCCGACAAGAGCGGCGTCACGCTCGCCTTCTGCTGGGCGCATGTCCGTCGGCGCTTTTATGAACTGGCAGCAGCCGGTCCCGCGCCGATCGCCAGCGAGGCGTTGAGACGGATCGCCGAACTCTACAAGATCGAGGACGCCATCCGTGGCCGATCGGCCAACGAGCGCCGCGCGATGCGTCAGGACAAAAGCCGCGCCATCGTCGCCGACCTCGAACCATGGCTGCGTGAGAAGCTCGGCCTGATCAGCCAGAAGACAAAACTCGCCGAGGCGATCCGCTACACGCTCTCGCGCTGGGAAGGCCTCTCGCACTTCCTTGACGACGGCCGCATCGAGATCGACAGCAACACGGTCGAACGCTCAATCCGTCCGATCGCGCTCAACCGCAAGAACGCGCTCTTTGCCGGCTCCGACGGCGGCGCCGAACACTGGGCAGTCATCGCCTCGCTGATCGAAACCTGCAAGCTCAACGGCGTCGAGCCACTCGGCTATCTCACCGACATCCTCACCAGGATCGCCAACGGCCACTCCAACAGCCAGATCGACGATCTCCTGCCTTGGGTCTACATCAACAAGCTCGAGCTCAAGGCCGTGGCCTGAGAACACCGCTTACCCTGATACTCGCCCATGCGGACTGGAAGAAGCCACAACCGCGACCCATAGACGGAAGGAGATGATCAAGGTGGCGCGCGCAGGAGGTTCGTCGTCGACGTTTGCGCCGCTCGAGAACCCACGTCTCGATCGGTTTGGCTGGCCACGCAAGTTTCAAGCCTCGCCATCAGCTGACTGATGGCTACGATCTCGACTTCCGCTATGATGGTCGCGCTGGTGCAGGCGTCATCGACGCTGCTGGCATTCATCCTTTCGGTCTTCGCTGGCGCCATCGCCGACAATTTCAGCCGACGCAGGGTTATGTTCGCTGGTCGGTGTCTGATGATGCTGGCATCTGCCATACTCACCGTTCTTGTCGCGCTGGGCCTTGTCGATCCGTGGATCATTCTCGGCTTCAGCTTTTTGGTTGGATGCGGCGCCGCTTTCAACGACCCCGCCTGGCAGGCGTCAGTTGGAGACTTGTTGACAGACGCGACGTCCCAGCTGCCATTACGCTCATTTCGGTCGGGTTCAACACCGTCCGAAGCGTAGGCCCGGCGCTCGGCGGCTTTGTGGTCGCCTCTTTTGGACAGCTAACGGCTTTCGCTCTGACCACGCTCAGCTATCTCGCACCGCTTTGCGCGATATGGCGCTGTCAATGGAAAGTTCGCCCTTCACCTCTCCCGCGTGAGGCGATGGCGACGCAATCCATAATGGGGTGCGCTTCACAGCGATGTCTTCAGAGTCAAGGCGGCAATCGCGCGCGGAACCCTTTTCGGAATCGCAAGCATCTCCATTCTGGCGCTGCTCCCCTTAGTAGCTCGTGACCAGCTGGGCGCAGGGTCGATCCGGTATGGCATCCTGATGGCCGGCTTCGGGACCGGCGCCTTTTTTGCCGGGATCTGCAACCATGTCTTGAGGCGAAAGCTGTCTCAGGAACATCTGATATCACTCGCGTGCATCGCCTGCGCCGAGTGCTGTCTTGCTCTTGCGCTCACCCGCCTGCCTTGCCGACCGGGCCGACGCGCAAGCGTGATCAATCCACGCGCTTTCTCTCTCACTCTTGATCTCCTCTCAAGCTGTCAACGCGCCTTCCAGAAACGAAAGTGCAAACAATGAGCCCCAAGCTTACGAGTGGGTCCTTGTCTCCAACATTAAGTCTGCCGCAGCATCAATTTGATAAATCCCGTCGTCACGGGACGACAAGCACACTCGTTCCACGCCGACCGTGCTTTGCTGTGAACCGCGCCGCCACCGGGCGCTGGGGCTGCCTGAATCAGGACAGATGTTCCTGTGCCGACATCACAAAGATCTCCGTAAATCGGGATGACCTATTTTCTGCCCATGGCCCCCGGTGTGCCCCGCAGTGCCCGACAAAAGGGCGCGCTGATCCTGCTGTTTCAAAGGTCGGTTGAAATTTGGTTCGAGCGTTTCATATGTCAAGCTGATTGGCTCTGCAAGTGCAACTGGTCATCCTATAAACGTGCCGTTCATAAGGCAGGACGGGAGAGATCGGCGAGTGCCGACGCCGACGGAGCAACCCCCCAAGGAAACTCTCAGGCAAAAGAGACCGTGCTGCCGAACAATCTGGAGAGAGACGCCAGAGCGTCCACCGAAGGGGAAAGCCGGGCTGACCGGTTAAGCTCTCAGGTACAGAGACAGATTTGGGGATGAGCCGCGGGTTGCGACCCGCACCCAGTGGTCTGTCTGGAGAGCGAAAGTGCCCAGGATTGTTGTAATTGGCGCCGGTATCACCGGCGTTTCGACAGCGTACGCCCTTTTGGAGCACGGCTACGATGTGACCGTGATCGAGCGGCAACGCTACGCCGCGATGGAGACCTCATTCGCAAATGGCGGCCAGCTCTCGGCCAGCAACGCCGAAGTCTGGAACCATTGGTCTACGATCCTCAAGGGGGTCAAGTGGATGGTCCGGCCCGACGCGCCGCTGCTGATGAACCCGGCGCCGTCTTGGCACAAATACAGCTGGCTGGCAGAGTTCGTGTCCAACATCCCCCGCTATCACGAGAACACAGTCGCGACAACGCGCCTGGCGATCGCCGCCCGCAAGTACATGTTCGAGATTGCGGAGCGGGAGAGCATCGATTTCGATCATGTCCGCAGCGGCATCCTTCATGTTTACTGGGACAAGACCGGCTTCGATCACGCAACGAAAGTGAACGAGCTCCTAATTGAAGGAGGACTGGACCGGCGACCCGTGACCGCAGAGGAGATCGCCGCAATAGAACCGGCTCTGCACGGTGACGTTCATGGTGGCTTCTACACGCCGTCCGACTCGACCGGTGACATTCACAAGTACACCACGGGCTTGGCTCAGGCCTGCGCGAGGCGCGGCGGCACCTTCCTCTACGACTCGGCGGTGAGGCACATCGACCGGCGCGACCGTTTCCGGCTGAGCTACTCAACTTATTGCGCGGGCGAGCAAGACGCCGAACAGGTCATCGAAGCTGATGGAGTCGTAGTATGTGCGGGCTCGCACAGCCGCGACCTTGCGGCCATGCTCGGCGATCGCCTCAACATTTATCCGGTCAAAGGATACTCGATCACTGTCTATCTCGATGACCCCTCGGCTCAGGCAGCCGCGCCTTGGGTGAGTATCCTGGACGACCGTGCGAAAATCGTGACCAGCCGCCTCGGCGCTGGACGGTTCCGGGTGGCAGGCACCGCCGAGTTCAATGGGCTCAACCGAGACATTCGCGATGACAGGGTTAGGCCGCTGGTTGACTGGACGCGGACGCTCTTCCCTGGTGTGACGACCAACCGCGTCGTGCCGTGGGCCGGGTTGCGGCCTATGATGCCGAACATGATGCCCCGCGTGGGGAAGGGATGTGCGCGGGGTGTGTTCTACAATACCGGGCACGGCCACCTCGGCTGGACTCTGTCGGCTGCGACCTCCGCCGTACTGGTCCAGGCCGTTGCGTCAGACGTTCCCGTCGACACGCGGGTGGGAGCTTAGGGGCGCGCATTCAATGACTCGGAAGCCTATCCATGTCGCGTGGGTCGAGATTGCGGGATTGAAGATCGCGCGAGAATTGCACGACTTCACGCGCAACGAAGTCTTGCCGGGAACGGGCATCAGCAACTCGGCCTTTTGGGCCTCGTTCTCCTCGATCGTACACGATCTCGCCCCCCGCAACCGGGCGCTGCTCGAAAAACGCGACGCCATGCAGGAAAAGCTCGACCGCTGGTACCGCGACAATGGCGCGCCAATCGACATGGACGCCTACAAGGCGTTCCTGAAGGAGATCGGCTATCTCGTTCCGGAAGGGCCGGCCTTCAGTGTCTCGACTGAAAATGTCGATCCGGAAATCGCCGTCGTCGCCGGACCGCAGCTCGTCGTGCCGGTGATGAACGCGCGCTATGCGCTGAATGCCGCCAATGCGCGCTGGGGCTCGCTCTACGACGCGCTCTACGGCACCGACGCCCTACCCGAAACCGATGGCGCCCAGAAGGGCAAGGGGTTCAACCCGGCGCGCGGCGCCAAAGTGATCGCCTGGGCCAAGGACTTTCTCGACCAGTCGGTGCCGCTCACCTCTGGCAAATGGGCAGGGGTGAACGGCCTGTCCGTGGCCAACGGCGCGCTGAAGGTCGGCGAAGGCGCCGGCTCGACGACGCTGGCCGATCCCAGGCAATTCGTCGGCTGTCGCGGCGACGCCGCCAATCCACAAGCCGTGCTCCTGATCAAAAACGGGCTGCACGTCGAGATCCTGATCGACCGCGCCAGCCAGATCGGCCGCACCGATCCGGCAGGCATCGCCGACGTCATCCTGGAATCGGCGCTGACCACCATCCAGGACTGCGAGGATTCGGTCGCGGCGGTGGATGCGCAGGACAAGGTCGCCGTCTACCGCAATTGGCTCGGCCTGATGAAGGGCGACCTGGCCGAAGAGATCAGCAAGGGCGGCAAGAGTTTTACCCGCAAGCTCAACCCCGACCGCGTCTACACCGCGCCCGCCGGCGGTACGCTGACCGTGCCTGGCCGCTCATTGATGCTGGTGCGCAATGTCGGCCACCTCATGACCAATCCGGCAATCCTGGACCGCGACGGCAGCGAGGTGCCGGAAGGCATCATGGACGCGGTGATGACGGCGCTGATCGCGCTGCACGACGTCGGACCGAAGGGGCGGCGGATGAACTCCCGCGCCGGCTCGATGTATGTGGTGAAGCCGAAGATGCACGGGCCGGAGGAAGTCGCCTTCGCCGTCGAGATCTTCGACCGTGTCGAAGCCCTGCTCGGCATGGCCCCAAACACCATCAAGATGGGCATCATGGACGAGGAGCGGCGCACCACGATCAACCTCAAGGAGGCGATCCGCGCCGCGAAGGAGCGCGTTGTCTTCATCAACACCGGCTTCCTCGACCGCACTGGCGACGAGATCCACACCTCGATGGAAG
>NZ_JAPYKS010000040.1:0-33779 GCF_037179605.1 Mesorhizobium salmacidum (SeqCode) | reverse complement strand
TCGCCGCCGTGTTCATGGGCACCGACGTCGATCAGCCGCGCAATCTGGCGAAATCGGTGACGGTGGAATAGCTATCGGCGACTCCCAATTGCCGCCCGCAAATTTTGTATCGATCGGTGATACTTGCCCGCCGCTCTGTATCAATGTATGATACAATTAAGAGGGCGCCTCGTTGATCGTTTCGTTTAAAGGTAAGGCGGTCGAAGCGGTTGCCGAAGGGAAGGCGCCAAAAGGCTTTCCGCCGGATTTGGTTGCTCGTGGCGAACGTCGTCTTCGCGCGATTGCCAACGCTGCCCAGCTGAATGACCTTCGATCGCCGCCCGGAAATCATCTGGAAGCCCTGAAAGGGAGCCGCGTTGGGCAACATTCAATTCGCATCAACGACCAGTGGCGCATCTGCTTCAGGTGGACGGCTGCTGGGGCTGAAGACGTGGAGATCGTCGATTACCATTGAGCGGGCACTTGCCCTGAACCCTTGAGGACTCCTGAACTATGCTCAAGTTCGCACGTCCAGTTCATCCTGGAGAATTCCTGCGTGAAGAATATCTCGTCCCGCTCGGCATGAGTGCAGGCGCGCTGGCGAAAAAACTCAATCTTCCGCGCACCCGTATTGAACGCATTGCCAAGGAAGAGATCGGCTTGACTCCCGACACGGCCCTTCGCCTCGCCAGGTTTTTCAACACAACGCCTGAGTTTTGGATGAATTTTCAGCAGGCTTACGAGCTTGAGACTGAGGCGAAGAAGCTGGCGCCGGAACTTGAGAAGATCGCGCCGCTGGAAACAGCCGCATAATAGGACCTTTAAAAACTTCTAAAAACTTCGCAGTTCCAAAGCGCCTTCCGGTTCACTAATGTCGCGCCGCAACCCGTGCCCGGTGAACCATGTCAGACGCTTCGAAGACTTCCGGCATGACCCGGCTGAGGAACTATTTCCTCACGGGCTTCATCGTCTGCGCGCCGCTGGCGATCACCGCCTATATCGCCTGGTCCTTCATCGGCTGGGTCGATTCCTGGGTCAAACCCTATATTCCGGCGCGCTACAGTCCCGACAGCTATCTGCCGTTCCCGGTTCCGGGGTTCGGGCTGATCGTCGCGCTCATCCTGATCACGCTGATCGGCTTCCTGACGGCCAATATTGTCGGCCGCGCCATCGTCGGCTTTGGCGAGCGCCTGCTTGGCCGCATGCCGCTGGTGCGCGGCATCTATAGGTCGCTGAAGCAGATTTTCGAGACCGTGCTGTCGAACAAGGGCGACATGTTCCGTCAGGTTGGGCTGGTCGAATATCCACGCAAGGGTGTGTGGTCGCTGGTGTTTGTCGCCAGTGAGAAGGAAACCGAGATCAACCAGAAACTCGACCAGGAAGGCGATCCGCTGATTGCGGTGTTCATGCCGTGCACGCCGAACCCGACGACCGGTTTCCTGATGTATGTTCTGAAGTCGGACATCGTGCCGCTCGACATGACGATCGAGGACGGCGCCAAGCTGATCGTATCGGCCGGGTTGGTGGCCCCCGAGGTGAAGACGAAACTGGTGACGCTGAACGGTGAGCCGATCAACGGAACCCTGGCCAATCCGCCGCTAGGGCCTCATCCGGCGCGCAGGAGCCGCACGGCCTCGTCGCGGCCGAACAAGTAGAGCAGGAGCCGCAGCGCCTCGCCGCGATCCGATTGCAGTTCGGGGTCCCGCGACAGGATCAGCCTGGCGTCGTCTCGGGCGGCCTCCAGTAGGTCGGCATGCGCCTCGATGCGCGCCACCTGGAAACCCGGCGTGCCGGACTGGCGGGTACCGAGCAATTCGCCTTCGCCGCGCAATTTCAGATCCTCTTCGGCGATCAGGAAGCCGTCCTCGGTCTCCCGCATCACCGACAGCCGGCGTTTGGCGGTCTCGCCAAGCGGGTCCTTGTAGAGCAGCACGCAGGATGAGGGCTTGTCGCCGCGTCCGACCCGGCCGCGCAACTGGTGCAACTGGGCGAGCCCGAAGCGTTCGGCATGCTCGATGACCATGATCGTGGCGTCAGGAACGTCGACGCCGACTTCGATGACCGTGGTGGCGATCAGGATGCGCGTCTCGCCTTGCTTGAAGGCACGCATCGCCTCGTCCTTCTCGGCACCCTTCATGCGGCCATGGACAAGGCCGATGCGATCGCCGAACAGCGGCTTCAGCGAAGCGAAGCGATCCTCGGCCGACATTAGCTTGATTTCTTCGGATTCCTCGACCAGCGGGCAAATCCAGTAGATCTTCTGGCCATCCGCGACGGCATCGAGCATGCGGTCGACCAGCTCGTCGAGCCGTTCGAGCGGCAGGGTGACGGTGCGGATCGGCTGACGGCCGGCCGGCTTTTCCGTCAGCTTCGAGACATCCATGTCGCCGAAGGCGGTCAGCACCAGCGTGCGCGGGATCGGGGTCGCGGTCATCACCAGCATGTCGGGCGCGTCGCCCTTGGCGGTTATGGCAAGCCGCTGATGAACGCCGAATCGATGCTGCTCATCGATGACGGCCAGGACCAGATCGTGGAAGCTGACCGTTTCCTGAAACAGCGCGTGGGTGCCGACGATGATATCGATCTCGCCGCTGGCAAGACCAGCCAGTGTTTCGGCTCGCTCGCGGCCCTTTTCACGGCCGGTCAGGATGGCGATGCGCAAGCCAACCTTGGCTGCAAGCGGGGTGATCGTCGCCAGATGCTGGCGCGCCAGGATTTCGGTCGGCGCCATCAGCGCCGCCTGGCCGCCGGCCTCGACGGCGCGTGCCATGGCCAACAAAGCCACGACCGTCTTGCCCGAACCGACATCGCCTTGCAGCAGCCGCAGCATGCGCTCTGGATCGGCGAGATCGGCGTTGATTTCGGCGAGCGCGAATTCCTGCGAGGGAGTGAGCGAATAGGGCAGGGCCGCGCGCAGCTTCTCGACGATGCGGCCATCGCCGACGAGAGGGCGGCCTGACAGGCGTCGCACCTTTGCCCGCACCAGGGCCAGCGAGACCTGGCCGGCGAGCAATTCATCATAGGCGAGGCGGCGCCATGCAGCCCCTTCGACCGCGACATCGAGCGGATCGCCGGGATAATGGATGCGGGTCAGCGCGTTGCCAACGGACGGAAAGCTCTGGCGGCGCATGAAGGCATCATCCTGCCATTCCGGCAGGTCCGGCAGGCGGCCGAGCGCCTGGCCGATCGCACGGCGCAGCACCTTGCCGGATAGCCCCGCGGTAAGCGGATAGACCGGCTCGACCAGCGGCAGGTTCTCGGCTTCGCCGGCGAGTGCGATATGGTCGGGATGGACCATGGTCGGGCGTCCGTTGAACCATTCCATACGGCCTGACACCACGACATGCTCGCCGACAGGCATTGCCTTTTCGAGATAGGCGGCATGGGCATGGAAGAAGGTCAGGCCGATTTCGCCGGTATCGTCATGGGCGTAGACCCGGTAGGGCACCGACCTGTTGCCGCGCGGCGGCGGCTGGTGGCGGTCTATGCGCAGCTCGAGCGTCACGATGGCGCCTTCGGCCGCGAGGGCGATGCCAGGCCGATTGCGGCGGTCGATGACGGTGTGGGGCAGCACGAACAGGAGATCGCCGGCGCGCGCGGCGCGATCGCCGAGGTCGGCCGCCACGACCTTCTCGATCAGGGCACCGACCTTCGGCCCGACGCCGGCAAGCGAGGTGATCGGGACAAATAGGGGATCGAGTATGGAAGGACGCATGATGTCAGCTTATGTCGCGATGGCCGCAGCGCAAAGGCTGACACCGCCCACTATCCACGCTATATGCGCCGCTTGAAGCGAGGATGCGGCACAATGACCGGAACGAAACGATCAAGCGAGGGGCTGGACGCCCGCCGCCGCAAGCTGTTGTTCCGCTCCTGGCATCGCGGCTTACGCGAGATGGACCTCATCCTCGGCACCTTCGCCGATGCCGAGATCGGCACCTTGACCGCCGAGGAAATCGACCAATATGAGAGGCTCCTCGATATTGCCGACACAGAATTCCTGCCGCTGGTCACGGGCGAACGCCCGGTGCCGGCGGAGATCGACTGTGCCGTCCTGCAAAAAATCCTGGCGTCCCGCCGGACCATGACATTCTGAACAAAAGCAATTCCAGGAAAAGTGCGAAGCAGTTTTCCGTTCGGAATTGCGATAAACAAGACCGTGATTTGATGGCTCTCATCCCCACCATTGGCTTGCCGAAGGGCCGCGCCGGCCAGTTCATCGTCGACGGTGTCGCCGACGGCTACGAGGCCTTCGCGCTGGTACAGACGGCGCTCGAAATCGCACCCGACAAGCCGGTGCTGTTCGTGGCCCGCGACGGCCAGCGCTTGCCGTCCATCATCGAGGCGCTGTCCTTCGTCGCGCCCGGCCTGCCTGTGCTGGAACTGCCTGCCTGGGACTGCCTGCCATACGACCGTGTGTCGCCCGGTTCCGATGCCGCCGCCAAGCGCCTCGATGCACTGACCGCCATGATCGCGCTGGCGAAGAAACCGCACCGTGCCGTCATTCTCACCACCGCCAACGCGCTGCTGCAGCGCATTCCGCCCGCTGAGCTTGTCGAGGCGCAGACCTTCCACGCCAGACCCGGCAACCAGATCGACATGAATGCGCTGATCGCACGGCTGGAGACGTCGGGTTTCGAGCGGGTGCCGACCGTGCGCGGCATCGGCGAATTCGCGGTGCGCGGCGGCATTCTCGACCTCTTCGCACCCGGTTGGACCGAGGCGCTGCGGCTTGATTTCTTCGGCGACACACTGGAATCGATCCGCGTCTTCGACGCCGCCACGCAGCGCACCACCGGCCAGCGCAAGTCGATGGCGCTGCAGGCGATGAGCGAAGTGGCGCTGACGCCGGAAACCATCAGCCGCTTCCGCCGCTCCTATATCGAAGCCTTTGGCGCGCCATCGCGTGACGACGGGCTCTACGCGGCGGTCAGCGAAGGGCGGCGCTTCGCCGGCATGGAGCATTGGCTGCCGTTCTTCTACGAGCGGCTGGAGACCGTGTTCGACTACCTGCCCGACGCACCCGTGGTTTTCGACCATCTGGCGCATGAGGCGCTTGCCGAGCGCCATACGCTGATCCTCGACCACTACGAGGCGCGCAAAAAACAGGCTGACGGGGCGCTTAGGGATGCGGTGCCCTACAAGCCGGTTGCGCCGGACCTGCTCTATCTCTCGCCGGAGAATCTCAAGGCTTCGCTTGGCGAGCGCGAGGACATCGATTTTACCGTGTTCGATGCGCCTGATTTGGGGGGTAAGAAAGTCTTCCACGCCGGCTCGCGCCATGGTCGCAGCTTCGTCGAGGAGCGAGCCGATCCGAACGTCAATGTCTTCGATGTCGTCGTCCGGCACATAGCCGACGAGCGCGCGGCGCGCCGCCGCGTCGTCATCGCAGGCTGGACCGAAGGATCGCTCGACCGGCTTGGCCAGATCCTGGCCGAGCACCATCTCGGCAATCTCAAGCAGGTCGAGACGCTGGCGGAGGCTGAACAGCTCGAGCCGGGACAGGCCGCATTGGCGGTTTTGCCACTGGAATCCGGCTTTGAGACTGAACGGCTGGTGGTTGTCGCCGAACAGGACATTCTCGGCGACCGGCTGATCCGCCGCTCGAAGCGCAAGAAGCGCGCTTCCGATTTCATTGCCGAGGCCTCGGCCTTGTCGGCCGGTGACATTGTCGTCCATACCGACCATGGCATTGGCCGCTTCATCGGCCTGCGCACCATCGAAGCGGTCGGCGCGCCGCATGACTGCCTGGAAATCCACTATGCCGGCGACGACCGGCTGTTCCTGCCGGTGGAAAACATCGAGCTGCTGTCGCGCTACGGCTCCGACACAGCCGAGGCGACGCTGGACAAGCTCGGCGGCGGCGCCTGGCAGTCGCGCAAGGCCAAGCTGAAGCGGCGCCTGCTCGATATGGCCGGGCAACTGATCCGCATCGCCGCCGAGCGTCAGATGCGCGCCGCGCCGGCGCTGGTGCCGGCCGAAGGCCTCTATGACGAGTTTGCCGCCCGTTTCCCTTACGAGGAAACCGACGACCAACAGACGGCCATCGACTCGGTGCGCGATGACCTTGGCGCCGGCAAGCCGATGGACCGGCTGATCTGCGGCGACGTCGGCTTTGGCAAGACCGAAGTGGCGCTGCGTGGCGCCTTCATCGCGGCGATGGAAGGGTTTCAGGTCGCGGTGGTGGTGCCGACGACGCTGTTGTCGCGCCAGCATTTCAAGACATTCTCGCAGCGTTTCTCAGGGCTTCCCATTCGTGTCGCCCAGGCCTCGCGGCTGGTCGGTGCCAAGGATCTGGCCGAGACCAAGAAGGGCATCGCCGAAGGGCAGGTCGATATCGTTATCGGCACCCATGCGCTGCTCGGTTCCGCCATCTCGTTCAAGAATCTCGGCCTGCTGATTATCGACGAGGAGCAGCATTTTGGCGTCAAGCACAAGGAGCGGCTGAAAGACCTGAAGACCGACGTCCATGTGCTGACGCTGTCGGCGACGCCGATCCCGCGCACGCTGCAGCTGGCGCTGACGGGCGTGCGCGAACTGTCGCTCATTGCCACGCCGCCGGTCGACCGCATGGCGGTGCGCACCTTCATCTCGCCGTTCGATCCGTTGGTGATTCGCGAGACGCTGCTGCGCGAGCGTTACCGTGGCGGGCACTCCTTCTATGTCGTGCCTCGTATCAGCGATCTGGCGGAAATCCATGATTTCCTGAAGGAATCCGTTCCCGAACTGAAGGTAGCGGTGGCCCACGGCCAGATGCCACCGGGCGAACTCGACGACATCATGAACGGCTTCTATGACGGCCAGTACGACGTGCTTCTGTCGACCACAATCGTCGAATCCGGCCTCGACATCCCGACCGCCAACACGCTGATCATCCATCGCGCCGACATGTTCGGCCTGTCGCAGCTCTACCAGCTGCGCGGCCGCGTCGGGCGCTCGAAGGTGCGCGCCTATGCGCTGTTCACCCTGCCGGCCAACCGCAAGCTGACCGACACCGCCGAGCGTCGGCTGAAGGTGCTGCAATCGCTCGACACGCTGGGCGCCGGCTTTCAGCTCGCCAGCCATGACCTTGACATCAGGGGCGCCGGCAATCTTCTCGGCGAGGAACAGTCCGGGCACATCAAGGAGGTCGGCTTCGAGCTCTACCAGCAGATGCTGGAGGAAGCGGTGGCCGAGGTGAAGGATTCCGGCGAGGTCCAGGATGGCGGCTGGTCGCCGCAGATCGCCGTCGGCACCGCCGTGATGATCCCGGAAGGCTACGTGCCGGACCTGCAGCTCAGGCTGGCGCTCTACCGCCGTCTCGGCGATCTCGAAAACACCGAGGAAATCGACGCCTTCGGCGCCGAGCTGATCGACCGTTTCGGCCCGCTGCCGGAGGAGGTGAAGCATCTCCTCAAGATCGTCTTCATCAAGGCGCTCTGCCGCAAGGCCAATGTCGAGAAGCTCGATGCGGGGCCGAAGGGCGTCGTCATCCATTTCCGCAAGCGCGAATTTTCGAACCCCGTCGGACTGGTCAAGTATATTGGCGAGCAGGGTTCGCTGGCCAAGATCCGGGCCGACCACAGCGTGGTCTTCATCCGCGACTGGCCGACGGCGGAGAAGCGTCTGGCGGGCTCGGCTGTCGTCATGACGCAACTGGCGAAGTTGGCTGAGAAGACGGCCTGATCTCGCTTTTCGGGGCGTCCTGGGGGCGTCAAGCCATTCGCCAGCACCGAAATTCCGGTCTAGAATAGGAAATCGGCTTCGTGTATGGAGCCGCCACCCCATTTAGGGGCTGGAAATGGCGGGCAAGGTGTTCGCCGGAAAGAGCGTTGGTTGCAGCGATGACGAAATGGTCGCCGAATTCGTGGAGAGCAAAGCCGATCAAACAGGTTCCCGCTTATCCGGACCTTGCCGCGCTGAAGAACACGGAAGCCCAACTCGCCACCTTTCCGCCGCTGGTCTTCGCCGGCGAGGCGCGCAAGCTGAAGAAGCAGCTGGCGACTGTTGCCGCCGGGGAAGCCTTCCTGCTCCAGGGCGGCGACTGCGCCGAGAGTTTTGCCGAACATGGCGCGGACAACATCCGCGACTTCTTCCGCGTCTTCCTGCAGATGTCGGTCGTGCTGACCTTCGCCGGTGCGCAGCCAGTGGTGAAGGTTGGCCGCGTCGCCGGCCAGTTCGCCAAGCCGCGCTCGTCCGACAACGAGACCAAGGGCGAGGTGACGCTGCCGAGCTATCGCGGCGACATCATCAATGGCATCGAATTCGACGCGAAATCACGCATTCCCGATCCCGCCCGCCAGGAAATGGCTTATCGTCAGTCGGCGGCGACGCTCAATCTTCTGCGTGCCTTCGCGCAGGGCGGCTATGCCAACCTGGAGAATGTGCATCGCTGGATGCTCGGCTTCGTCTCCGACAGCCCGCAGGGCGAGAAATACGAATCGCTAGCCAACCGCATCACCGAGACCATGGATTTCATGCGCGCCGTCGGCATTACGTCGGAAACCAATTTCGCGCTGCGCGAAACCGACTTCTACACCAGCCACGAGGCGCTGCTGCTCGGCTACGAGGAGGCGCTGACCCGTGTGGATTCGACCTCCGGCGACTGGTACGCCACGTCGGGCCATATGATCTGGATCGGCGACCGCACGCGCCAACCCGATCACGCGCACGTCGAATATTGCCGCGGCATCAAGAACCCGCTTGGCCTGAAATGCGGTCCGTCGCTGACGCCGGACGGCCTGCTGGAACTGATCGATCTGTTGAACCCCGAGAATGAGCCGGGGCGATTGACGCTGATCGCCCGCTTCGGTTCCGACAAGGTTGCCGACCATCTGCCGAAGCTGGTGCGCGCGGTGCAGAAGGAAGGCCGCAGCGTGGTCTGGTCGTCGGACCCGATGCACGGCAACACGATCGAAGCGGCCGGCTACAAGACGCGGCCCTTCGACCGCATCCTGAAGGAGGTGCAGACCTTCTTCGAGGTGCACCGCGCCGAAGGCACTCATCCAGGCGGCATCCATGTCGAGATGACCGGCAAGAACGTCACCGAATGCACCGGCGGCGCGCGCGCCATCACGGCCGAGGAGTTGCAGGACCGCTACCACACCCATTGCGATCCGCGCCTCAATGCCGACCAGGCAATCGAACTGGCGTTCCTGGTCTCGGACCTGTTGAAGAAGAGCCATCCGGTGCAGCACAAGCAGGTCGCGAACGGCTGAGCCGGGCCAATTGGATCGATAAAGCAAAGGCGCCTGGGAAACCCGGCGCCTTTTCCGTTTTCATCTTTTGCCTCCGGTGCAACCGCAAAAACTTCAGTCTTGCTTGTAGAGCAGCCAGCTCTTGCCGGCGCGCCCTGCCATGGCCGAATGCCTGGTAACGCGGTTGCGGCCACTGACTTTCGAGCGATAGAGCGCCCGATCCGCCTTGGTGTAGAGGTCCTCGGGGCCTTCGGCCTCGGACGCCATGCAGATACCCATCGATACCGTCACCGTGCCGTAATTCATGCCGGTCTGGCTGCTGGTGAACGGCGTCTGCTCGATCAGGGCGCGAATGCGTTCCGCGATCTCGTAGGTTGCGTCCTCGCTGGCGCCCTCGATGATCAGCGCGAACTCTTCGCCGCCGGTGCGGGCGACGAACATGTCGCCGCGAATGCTGGTCTGGAAAATCTCGGCGATGATCTGGATGATCTTGTCGCCGACAGGATGGCCGTAGCGATCGTTGATGTCCTTGAACCGATCGATGTCGACGAGGATCAGGGCATTGAACAGGATACCCTTGTTGCTGTTGTAGATCTTGGTGATTTCCTTGTCGAAGGCGCGGCGGTTCCAGATCTTGGTCAACGGATCCGTGTCGGCCAGCCGCTTGTATTCCTCGAGCTTCGACTTGACGCTTTCGAGTTCCGCCGTCTTGTCGCTGAGCGTCGAGGCGATCTGCCGGCCGTGATCGATCGTCGAATTGGTCGCGATGGTCATTGCGTTGGCGATCTTTTGCAGAAGGTCCTGGGAGAGAAGGCTGCGGTTTCCCAGGCCGCTTGATGTCTCATCGAGGATCCTGCCGTATTTTTCGATGTGGCTGCGCTCGCTGCGCAGGAGCGACGCGACCTCCTCGAGTTCTCGGGCGATGACGTCTCTGGCATGCTCGACGATGCCGGGACCATGGTTGTGGGCGAAGAAGGTGCGCCCGATCTGGTCGAGTTCGTCCTGCGTCGGCCGGTTGCTCAACGACACGACGGCGAGGCTGAGCTCGCGATTGGTGCCGCTCAAGGCCTCATAGAAAATCTCGTAGTTGCGTGGCAGGCCGAGTACGCCAAGCTGGCGCATGGTCGCGACAACGGTGGTTGCGATATCGGTGCTTCGTTCGGTCGAGGCTGCTGCCGGCTGCATGTCTAATTCACTCTTCCCCTCGGATCCCGACGCAGAATTCCCGGGTCCATTGATCGCCGACCTGGGGAGCGCTACCCAATGCTCCAGAACATCTGGCGAAGAGGCGCGGCCCCATCCGCACCCTTCGCTTGTGAGATCATAGTTGCGCCGGCGCTAAAGCTTCCTTAATTCGCACGACTTCCACAGGTTTTCTCCAGCTGTGACTGTACGCGCGTAAAGTTTTGCGCCGCCATCCCTGAATAGCAGCCTGTTTGACGTTTTGAATTTGAACTGCTGCAAATGAAACTGAATTTCGAATTCGTCACGCCAATCGATGTCGTATTTGCTTGCGCGTAACCACCGCGAAGCTGGAATCTTGATGCCGGACGAAGTTTCTTCGAGGAGTGCCGAAATGAGCGACAACCACCAGGGATCATGTCTGTGCGGAGCGGTCCGCTTCCGGACAAGTGGGACGTTGCGTGGCGTTGTCTACTGCCATTGTTCGCAATGCCGCAAACAGAGCGGGCATTTCTATGCCGCGACCAATGTTGCCGACCCCGACATCGTGATCGACGGTACGGAAAGCATCACCTGGTACGAGGCTTCTTCCTTTGCCAAGCGCGGCTTTTGCAAGACATGCGGCTCGCTGCTGTTCTGGAAGCCACGGGACGACGCTTACATCTCCGTCCTGGCGGGATCGTTCGACACGCCGACAGCGCTCAAGGGCGAATGCCATATCTTCGTCGGCGACAAAGGCGACTACTATTCGATCGACGACGGGCTGCCTCAGTTTGAAAAGTCGACGCCATCCATACCGGTCGCTGAATGAAATTTGGACGGTCAGCCTTATTCCATTGATCGGGGCATTGCTTTATCTCGGGCCGGTGATTCCGAGAGGGGCCCTGGCATGCAGCGATTGATCGATGCTTTTATCAATTCGGTGCGGGCATTTCGCAAGCTTGCGGTCAGCGAGAAGGCTTTCCAGCAGGAATTGATGCTGCTGGTGCTGGCCTTGCCCGCTGGATGGTTCGTTTCAGTGTCGTGGCGCGGTTACGCGCTGCTGATCGGCGCGGTGCTCCTCTTGATCATGGTCGAAGTGCTGAACACCGGCATCGAAGCGGCGTGCGACGCAATTTCTCGTGAATTCCACATCGACATCCAGCTCGCCAAGGATTGCGGTTCGCTGGCGGTGCTGATTTCGGTAGTCATCGCTGGCGGCGTTTGGGGCATCGCTCTCATCGAGCGCATAACGGGGGTCCCGATCTGAGACTTTGATCCCTATATGACAGTCACCAAAGGAGACCGTCATGGCAGAGCTCACGAACACCTCGCTTCTCGAACGCTTGGGCCTGCCGGAAGACCTGCGCTGGCTGGCCGAAAAGTATCCGCGCGAGAACTGGCAGGGTCACGCCAATATTCACGGTTTGGCCAATATGTGGCTGCAGCGGCACGACATGTTCCGCGAGCTCGGCGGCATGCTCACCGGCGGCATTGGCAACTATCGCGAGGGCGCACTGACGGCACCCGATTTCGCGCGCTGGTTCGCACCGCGCCTCAACCATTTTCTCGGGCATCTCGACGGCCATCACAATGTCGAGGATTACCAGTATTTCCCGGCTTTCACCAAGGCGGAGCCCCGTCTGAAACGTGGCTTCGACATCCTCGATGCCGATCACCACACGATCCACGAAGGACTGGAGCGCAACGCCGAGGCAGCGAATGCCTTCATCCGTACACTTCAGGAGAGTGAGGACAAGCAGCGCTTCGCCGCCGATGCTTATGCCGACGAAAACAGCCGATTGATCGCGATGCTGACCCGGCATCTCGCCGATGAGGAGGATCTGATCATCCCGCTCATTCTCGATCGGGGTGATCAGGGGCTCGGCATCGACTAGCCCGGTCAAAACTCCTTGGCGCGCTCCCGCTTGGCGATGTGGCGGGCGACAAGCCATGCAAGCACGGCCACGGCAAGGCCGATGCCAAGCCCGACGAACAACCGCTCGTGGCGCATCAGCGCCTGGCCAACCAATTCTTCGGCCCCCAACCCGAAGACATAACCGATCGTGCTGAACAGCACCGCCCAGATCACCGATGAGATGGCGTTGAGGATAACGAAGCGCGGCGCCGCTATGGTCGATAGGCCGGCCGCCACGCCGCCGACCAGGCGCATGCCGTAGACGTATCGGTTTGACAGCACGAAGATGTTGGGATGAGTGTTGAGCAGGCGGTAGGCGCGGCGAAAGCCGGGCCGCCGGCGCAGCCTGACGACGTGGCGATTGTCGGCGAAACTCCTGCCGAGGGTGAAGAAGAAGGTGTCGCCGGCGAAGGCACCCAGCGCTGCCGCGACAAAGGCATGCCACAGTACGAAAACATGCTGGTGAGCGAAGAAGCCACCCAGGACTGCGGCACTTTCGCCTTCGGCCACGCAGCCGAGAAAAACCGCCAGCAACCCGTATTGTTCGATGAAATGGTGGATCGCGTCGGTCATGAAGCCGACTGCTGTGACAGTCTTTCGTCGATTCGCTTGACCATTTCCGCCAGCCGCACGATCTCGTCGCGCAGGCCGATGATTTCGCTGTGGCGCAGTTCGTCCAGTTTCTCATGCAGCGCCATGATCTCGATCTCGGCCTTCAGATTGACCTCGTAGTCGTGGGCGGCATCGATGCGGTCGCGCTCGGTCTGGCGGTTCTGCGCCATCATGATCACCGGCGCCTGCAGGGCGGCGACCATCGACAGCACCAGGTTGAGGAAGATGAAGGGGTAGGGGTCGAACGCATCGCGCGACAACAGCCAGACATTGCCTGATGTCCACACGATCAGGAAGGCGACGAAGGTCAGGATGAACGACCAAGAGCCACCGATGCGGGCTATCGTATCGGCAAGGCGGTCGCCAAAGGTCTGGTGGAAGGCCACGGCCTTGTTGGTGTCCCTGGTGATGGTGGTACGCTCGATGGTGCTTTGCAGCACCCGGCTCTCCAGCTGGCTCAGCCCGTCCGACTTTCGCCTCAGCCAGCGGTTCGCCAGATCGTCGATCGTCCTGTTCATGGTCGTCTCCAAGCGCTTTGCTGCGCTAGAGGTAGAGGCTGCCGGCCCGGGCGGGAAGTGCTAGATTGAGGCGAAACGAGGGGACCGATGGCCGACTTCAAGAAAATTCGTGCTCGCGCGGCAAATCGCAAGGGCGGTGAGGCGGAACTGACCTCCCTGTTGGGACCGATGCCCGACAATGCGGTGGTGGCCGACATCACCGATGACCGTATCCTCTCGACGATGGCCGAGCGCGTCTTCGCAGCCGGCTTCGTCTGGCGGGTCATCGAGCAGAAATGGCCTGGATTCGAAGAGGCGTTCCTGCGCTTCGAGCCCAAGCGGCTGTTGTTCCAGCCTGACGATTTCTGGTACGACCTGGCTTCGGATCAACGCATCGTGCGCAATCCGCAGAAGATCAAATCCGTTCGCGACAACGCCGCTTTCGTTGAACGCGTGTCCAGGGAACATGGCGGCTTCGGCAATTTTCTCGCCGAATGGCCCGCCGACGACCAGATCGGGCTGATGGCCTATCTGGGCAAGCATGGCAGCCGGCTCGGCGGCAACACCGGCCAGTATTTCCTGCGCTGGCTGGGCTGGGATGCTTTCGTCATTTCGGCCGACATGGCCGCCGCACTTCGCGACGCGGGCCTCGACATCGCCGAAAATCCGACATCGAAGAAAGACCTCGACAAAGTCCAGATCCAGATCAACCGATGGGCTGACGAGACAGGCCTGCCGCGCCGGCACATCTCGCGCATCCTGGCGATGTCGATCGGCGAAAACCACTCTCCGCAATCGTTGCGCGACTATATGGGCGACGATTGACGGTCTGAATTGGTCCAAACGAACGCCATTGCGAGGTGAATTCCGCCGCGCTAAGTCAGCAGCATGACCAAGAAGCTCAACATACTGCGTATCGCCATCGCCCAGCTCAACCCGACCGTCGGTGACGTCGCCGGCAACCTCGCCAAGGCACGCGAGGCGAGGGCGGATGCCGCCCGCCAGGGCGCCGATCTCGTGCTCTATACCGAGCTTTTCCTTGCTGGCTATCCGCCGGAGGATCTGGTGCTGAAGCCGGCCTTCCTCAGGGCATGCGAGCGCGCCGCCGAGGACTTTGCCGCCGATACCGCCGACGGCGGTCCGGGCGTCATCATCGGCACGCCGCTGAAGCGCAAGAGCGGCACGCATAATTCCATCGTCTTCGCCGATGGCGGCAAGATCATCGCCGAACGCTACAAGCTCGACCTGCCGAATTACGGCGAGTTCGACGAGAAGCGCGTCTTCCAGGCAGGGCCCGAGATCCAGGGACCGGTCAACTTCCGCGGCGTGCGCATAGGCATACCGATCTGCGAGGACATCTGGGGCGAGGTCGGCATCTGCGAGACGCTGGCCGAAAGCGGCGCGGAAATCCTGCTGGTGCCGAACGGTTCGCCCTACTATCGCGCCAAGATCGACGTTCGCCACCAGGTCGTTATCAAGCAGGTCATCGAATGCGGATTGCCGATGATCTATGCCAACCAGCTCGGCGGCCAGGACGAGCTGATCTTCGACGGCGCCTCCTTCGCCATCGGGGCCGACAAGACGCTCGCCTTCCAGATGAGCCAGTTCGAGGACGCGGTCGACGTCACCATCTGGAAACGTACGGACAACGGCTGGGTCTGTTCGCAAGGACCGATGTCGAAAATCCCCGAACGGGAAGAGGCCGACTACCGCGCCTGCATGCTCGGCCTGCGCGACTACGTCAACAAGAACGGCTTCAAGAACGTGGTGCTCGGCCTGTCCGGCGGCATCGATTCGGCGATCTGTGCCGCCCTTGCGGTCGATGCGCTCGGCGAGGAGCGGCTGCGTGCCGTCATGATGCCTTATCGCTACACCTCGAAGGACTCGCTTAGGGATGCCGAGGACTGCGCCCGTGCGCTCGGCTGCCGCTATGACATCGTGCCGATCTTCGAGCCGGTCGAAGGATTTTTGCACACGCTGACACAGTTGTTCGAAGGCACCAAGGAAGGCATCACCGAGGAGAATTTGCAGAGCCGTGCGCGCGGCACCATCCTGATGGCGATCTCCAACAAATTCGGCTCCATGGTGGTGACCACGGGCAACAAGAGCGAGATGTCGGTCGGCTACGCCACGCTCTATGGCGACATGAACGGCGGCTTCAATCCGATCAAGGACCTTTACAAGATGCAGGTCTATGCGCTGTCGCGCTGGCGCAACAGTCATGTGCCGCCGGGCGCGCTCGGACCTTCGGGCGAGGTGATCCCGAAGAACATCATCGACAAGGCGCCGTCGGCCGAATTGCGCGAGAACCAGACAGACCAGGATTCGCTGCCGCCCTATCCGGTGCTGGACGATATTTTGGAATGCCTGGTCGAGAACGAAATGGGCGTCGACGACATTGTCGCGCGTGGCCACGACCGGGCGACGGTGACGCGCATCGAACATCTGCTCTACATCGCCGAATATAAGCGCCGGCAGGCGGCACCGGGTGTGAAGATCACCAGGAAGAATTTTGGCCGCGACCGCCGCTATCCCATCACCAACCGTTTCAGGGATCGTGGATAGGCGCCTTTTCGCTTGCTGAGCGAGAGTGCGCGATGCTGCGGGCGAGAGTGCAGGCATGGCGACTGTCGCGGATCGATTTCCGAGCGACCTCCGAGCTGTTGATGGCCTGCCGGGTGAAAACCATGCGGCGACGATAGGGACAGGTCCGACTGTTGCAAAATCGCCTCATCGGCTGGACCAGAAGTGCTTTTGGCCATGGCTTGCCTTGGCGAACGATCGAAGCGTCCGTATAACGGCGTCTCCGCGATTCCCTTCAGGGAGGACCGAATGCCCGGATTTGACATCGTTATGCGAGGCCGCGAGGCCTAGGTCTGCGCCGGTGTTCCGAAGTATCGGAACCACACCGGACGCAGAAAAGGCATTTGCCGCTGCCGATCGCCGCCCAAGGGCAGGCGACCAACCATAGCCGAACCTCCGCATTCAAGGGCAATTCGCTCCGGGCGGTCTTCCAATTTTCGACCTTACTGGGATCGGGCTCGTTTGCGCCCGAATGACATCATGGCTCGTTTCAAGATCGATTTGCGCGCCAGCGCCTTTCGCAGCGTTCTTGGGTTCACGCTCATACATTGGCGGCGTCAGCCTTGGCGGCTCTCGCTGATCATGGGCGGTTTCCTGCTGTCGACGCTGGCCGACGTGCTGACACCGCTCTATTCCGGCCGGCTGGTCGACGCCGTCGCCAGCAGCGCCGGCGCGGACGCCATTGCCTGGAATGCAGCGATGACGGCATTCTTGATTCTGATGGCGCTGGCGCTCACCGGGGTCGTGCTGCGCAACCTTGCCTTCATGGGTATCGTTGAGTTGACACTCAAGATGATGGCCGACATCGCGGCCGACGCCTTCCATCGCGTTCAGCGCTTTTCGACCGACTGGCATGCCAACAGTTTTGCCGGCTCGATCGTGCGCAAGGTGACGCGCGGCATGTGGGCGCTCGACCTGCTGAACGACACCATCCTGATCGCGCTGCTGCCGTCCGTTGTCATGCTCGCCGGCTCGACGCTGCTGCTCGGCTGGTTCTGGCCGCTGATGGGCGTGGTCGTCGCAGCCGGCTCGGTGCTGTTCATCATGGTGACGGCGATGCTGTCGCTCGGCTATGTCGCGCCGGCGGCAAGGCTCGCCAACACCTGGGACACGCGTCTCGGTGGTTCGCTGGCCGACGCGGTGAGCTGCAACGCCGTGGTCAAGGGCTTTGGCGCCGAGGAGCGCGAGGAGCGCCGCCTCGCCAGGGTGGTTGCCAAATGGCGCGCCCGCACAAGGCGCACCTGGGTGCGCGGCACCATCAACGGCACCACGCAAGGGGCGCTGCTGCTGGTCATGCGCGCCGCGGTGATCGGCCTAGCGCTGATGCTGTGGTCGTGGGGGCAGGCGAGCGCCGGCGATGTCGCCTTTGTGCTGACCTCGTTCTTCGTGCTGCAAGGCTATTTGCGCGATATCGGCACGCATATTCGCAATTTGCAGCGTTCGATCAACGACATGGAGGAACTGGTCGATTTCCAGTCGGAACCGCTCGGTATCGAAGATCGGCCCGGCGCCGGACCGATTGCCATCACGCAGGGTCACATTGCCTTCGACAACGTCGCCTTCCACTACGGCAATCACCGGTCGCCGCTCTACCGCGACTTTTCGGTCGACATCGCGCCAGGCGAACGTGTCGGACTCGTCGGTCACTCGGGTTCGGGCAAGACGACATTCGTCAAGCTCATCCAGCGGCTCTATGACGTTAGCGCGGGAAAGATCGTGATCGATGGCCAGGATATCTCACAAGTCGCCCAGGCGTCGCTGCGCGGCCAGATCGCCATCGTCCAGCAGGAACCGATCCTGTTCCATCGTTCGCTGGCCGAAAACATCGCCTATAGCAGGCCAAGCGCCAGCCAGGAGGAGATCGAGCATGCCGCCAGGCTGGCGAGCGCGCACGACTTCATCGCCAACCTGCCGAAGGGCTATGGCACGCTGGTCGGCGAGCGTGGCGTGAAACTGTCGGGCGGCGAGCGCCAGCGCGTGGCGATCGCCCGCGCTTTCCTGGCCGATGCGCGCATCCTGATCCTGGACGAAGCGACGTCGAGCCTCGATTCGGAATCCGAGGTGCTGATCCAGCAGGCGATGGAACGGCTTATGATCGGCCGCACGACGCTGGTCATCGCGCATCGGCTTTCGACGGTGAGGGCACTCGACAGGCTGCTGGTCTTCGATCGCGGCAAGATCGTCGAGGAAGGCTCGCATGACGAGTTGATCCGCCTGAAGGGCGGCATCTACCGCCGCCTGTTCGAGCGCCAGGCGCTGGAGCTGACCAAGGGCCTCGTCGATTGACCTGAGATGGCCTCCGGCTTTGGCCGGAGGCCATCCGGAGTGCCTATCACTTGGCGTATGCTGGCTGAGCGAACCCGCCAGTGAAGCCCTTTTCCAGACATCGATTTGCGACGTCTGTTTACGTTACCGACCGAAATTCGTTTCTCTACTTTTGGTTGTTGTATACCAAAGAAGCAATCTAAGCGGTCTCACAATGCGTCTTGATTCCGAAACTACCGGTGTGGAAAAGGTGGCTGCGCCTTCGGTGCTGGAATCTCAGCACGGCTCGGTTCGGCCGCTTGCCGCCGAAGATCTCGAGCGTGTCGCCGCACTCTTCCTGACGAAGTTTCGCCGGCGTCGGCGTCACCTCCCCGATCGCGCGATCGCGGAAACGGCGGAGTATATGGGAAAGATCTATCTTGACCCTGCCGGCCAGTCCGGTGAGAGCAACGCTCTTGTCCAGATCAACCCGCAGGGCGATCTAGGTGGGTTCCTTGGCGTCCTGAAAGCCCGTTACGAGCTCAACGGAGCGGCATTGAATGCGGCGATCATCGGTCCGTTCATGGCCGACCCTGGCGCCGATCACGGCTCGGCCGGACCGCAATTGCTGCGTGCCTAGCATCAAGGTGAATTCGATCTGCAGCTGACCGATTCGGCCAACCGGGTATCTCTGGCCTTCGCTCGTCCGATGAAATACCAACTCCTGCCGGTCCATTGTCTGGCATGGACCTATGTTTTCCGGCCGGCCGCGATGGCCGCCGCCGCATTGCACCGCAAATGGCCCCGCCTGCCTCGCCTGGCACTCGATCCCTGCGCGAGAGCATTCGACGTTCTCGCGAAACGAAGGTTCGAACCGCCCGTCCAGCATTCATCGTCGCAACGGGTCCATGCCGAGCCGATCAATGCCGCGCAATTTGCCGAGCGGCTGCCGACCCTCCTGTCCGATCATGCCCTTCGCCCGAGTTGGAAGGATGGCGAACTGCCCCGGCTGCTCGCACTGGCGGCCGAGAAGCGGGCCGACGGCCCACTTCATTTCGGCGGGACTTACGACGCGACGGGCAAAATGCTCGGTTGCTACGCCTTCTACGGTCAAGCCGGCGACATGGCGATCCAGTTGCAAATCCAGGCTTCCGGACACCACTGGGGCGCGACGCTGGAAGGCCTTGTCGCGGCTGCGCGGGATATGGGCTGCGTGGGCATCACCGGACAGACCCAGAGCAGGTTCATGCCTCACCTCTTCGGCTACAAGAATCTCTTCTTCCGTTATGCCGGGGGGACGATGGTCCGCTCGCGAATCCCCGAGGTCACGGAAGCGGTCCGCTCCGGCGACATCGCTATCGGCGGGTTGATGGGCGACCGCTGGACCCGCCTCAGTTCCGACGACTTCGGCCGCTGATCGTCTTCAACGACCTCTTCGTCGACTCCGCCGGTTGGCTGCACCCTCTCATGGCGGCGCCGCCGGACGGGCCGCAGCCCACGCGCCGCCTGAGGCTGTGCCCGGCCCGGTCTTTTCATTCCAGCCGCCATGTTCTATGTCTGCGGCACGGCGCGGGGGCGCATCTTGTCAATCACAAAGGCATCCGGTACGCCCCGCTCATGAAAGTTACCGTTCGTTTCGCCCCGTCACCAACCGGCCGCATCCATATCGGCAATGCGCGCACCGCTCTGTTCAACTGGCTGTTTGCCCTCAACAACAAGGGCCGCTTCATCCAGCGCTTCGACGACACCGACATAGCCCGCTCGAAGCAGGAATTCGCCGACGCCATCCTCTACGACTTGCATTGGCTGGGCATCTTCCCGGATGTCACCGATTATCAGTCGCGGCGCTTCGAAGTCTATGACGCTGCGGTTGAGCGGCTGAAGGCGGCGGGTGTTCTCTACGCCTGCTACGAAACGCCGGAAGAACTCGACCTCAGGCGCAAGGTGCGCCGCACGCGGGGCCTGCCGCCGGTCTATGGCCGCGAGGCATTGGCGCTGACGACAGAGCAGGTGGCCGAATATCAGGCCGACGGCCGCCGGCCCCATTGGCGTTTCCTGCTGCCCAATTTCTCCAGCGATCCGCGGCAGCCGGAGCGCACCGAGATCCACTGGGACGATCTGGTGCGTGGCGAGGAGACGGTGGATCTGGCTTCGCTGTCCGATCCGGTGCTGGTGCGTGAGGACGGCACCTATCTCTACACGCTGCCCTCCGTTGTCGACGACATCGAGATGGGCGTCAGCCACGTCATCCGCGGCGACGATCATGTCACGAACACCGGCGTGCAGATCGCCCTGTTCAAGGCGCTGGGTGCCGAGCCGCCGGTCTTCGGCCACCACAATCTCCTGACCACCGTCTCGGGCGAGGGGCTGTCGAAGCGCACCGGCGCACTTTCCATCGAGAGCCTGCGCGAAGACGGCATCGAGCCGATGGCCGTCGCTTCGCTGGCCGTGCTGGTCGGCACGTCGGAGAATGTCGCGGCCGCGCATGACCTGGCCGAACTTGCCGGCCATTTCGATCCGGCCGCGACCTCGAAATCGTCATCCAAGTTCGATCCGGCCGAACTGTTCGTGCTCAACCGGGTGCTGCTGCAGCGTATGCCGTTCGACGAGGCGCGGGACCGGCTGATGGTGCTGGGTATTTCAGGCGAACACGCCGAACCGTTCTGGCTGGCGGTGCGCGGCAATATCGACCGGTTGGCCGATGCGGTTGCCTGGTGGCGTGTCCTGCGCGAAGGGCCGCAGGAGAAGCCCGAGTTTTCCGATGACGACCGCGATTTTCTGCATCAGGCACTCGATCTCCTGCCTGAAGAACCGTGGAACGGGACGGTCTGGAAGGATTGGACCGGCAAGATCAGGGAAGCGACCGGCCGCAAGGGCAAGGCGCTGTTTATGCCGCTCAGGCTTGCCCTTACTGGGCTGCCGTCGGGGCCGGAGCTTGCAGATCTATTGCCGCTGATGGGTCGGGAAGGAACGATGGCCCGACGACCCTGACCTTGCGCTGTTCCGGAGGCAGGGCCGAAACCGGCGATGCCACCGGCTTCGCCGAAAGGCGCTTGATGGCTTCACGGTCGAGTCCGCCGTCTCTATTGGCCAGGGTCTCGGGGTCGGCACCCGGATCAGGCTTCGAGGCCGGAATAGTCGGCGCCGCATCCCGTTCGGGCTGTGATTGTTGCTGACTTGGCGGGTTGCCGCCAATGATCTGGAAATTCTGCGCGGCATTGCAGCCGCAAGCGGGCGGCCGCGACATGTTGGGCTGTTTGTAGAGATAGGCGGTTGGCAATTCGCCATAGGGCCTGCCAGTGACCGATGACGTCATCGATGCCGAATCGTCGTCCATGCCGCGCGAATAGAAAACCTGCATCTCGGTGCCGGGGCAAGCCGATTCGCAATTCTTCTGGTCGCGCTCGAAATCGCCGGCCGAGGCGGCGTTCGACATGGGGAAGAAATAGCCATCGCAGGTGCGGACGCAACTGGTGTGGAATTCGCCGCCGCTGCTCGCAACGTCCGGAATGCCGGGCTGGTTGAGGACGCGGCTGACGTCGCGTTCCTCGCCGGAATCGTCAGGCTGGTCCAACGTATCGATCTGCCGGTTGCCGCCGCCGAAAAGCTGATCGAAGAGGTTGGCATTAGCCCCCTCTTCACGATTGGCTTCCTGCGGAAGCGCGCGGCGGGGTGCCACCGCATCGTCACGGCAGTCATTGGCGTCGAGCGCCGCCAGGATACGGCCCCGGTCGCGGCGTGAACCGCCGCCGCCGGCGAGTTGGGCACGCTTGGCCTGCAGACTGTCGAGATTGGCGTTCATGCGCTCGATGGTGGCGTTCAGCCCAGCACACTGGTTGATGTTGCGCGAAAACAGCGAGAACCCACACCCGGCACTGTTCGCCTGGCCGCGAGCCTTCGAGATCTGTTCGCGCTGCCTTTCGATCGCGGCGTCGTATTTCCGGACCAGTGCCGGGCCGCCGCCACCGCCGCGTGAGGCCGCGGCGAGGTCGGCCTCCAGCTGACGGCAGACCCGTGAAGCGGCCTGCGGCTCGCCGACCGCTGCGCCGGACAGCAGAAGACCAAGCAGCACGGCAGCATGCGCCTGCTTCAAACCTCCGCTTGCCATCCGCCTCGATCCCGCTTGCCTCTGGTCGCCAAGGCTAACCCGTTCGCGTTTAATCGTCCATTTCGGAAGTCAGTCCAGATTGGCGATCGCCTGCGCCTTGTGCGCGGCTTCGACCACCGCCAGCGCCGTCATGTTAACGACGCCGCGCGAGGTCACCGAGGGCGTCAATATGTGCGCCGGCTTGTCGGTGCCGAGAAGGATGGGGCCGACATGCAGGGCATCCATCATGGCCCGCAGCGCCGTCAGCGTGATGTTGGCCGAATCGAGGTTCGGGAACACCAGGAGATTGGCTTCGCCCTTCAGACGCGAATGCGGATAGACGCGCTGGCGCAGATGCTCCGACAAAGCGGAATCGGCATGCATTTCGCCGTCGCACTGCAGCTCCGGCGCGATGCGCGCCAGAATGGCCGCTGCCTGACGCATCTTCAGCGCGCTCGGCGAATCACGCGAGCCGAAATCCGAATGCGACAGCAGTGCCGCCTTCGGCTCGATGCCGAAACGCTGGATTTCTTCCGCCGCCAGCACGGTCATCTCGGCGATTTCGTCGGCCGTGGGGTCGACGGAGACGTGAGTGTCGGTGAGGAAGATGATGCCGCGCTGCGAGATCAGCATGGAAAGGGTCGACAGGTCCCGGTCCTTGATGCCGGTGCGCGGCCCAATGATCAGCGTCACGTTGCGCAGATGCCGCTCGAAACGGCCTTCGAGGCCACAGACCATGGCGTCGGCATCGCCGCGCTTCAGCGCCAACGCCGCGATCACCGTGTTGTCGGTGCGCACCATGGTACGCGCGGCCTCTGTCGTCACGCCGCGGCGGCCGGCGAGTTCGATCAGGAGGTCAACATAGTGGCGGTAGCGCGGATCGTCCTCCGGGTTGATCAGGCCGAAATCGATACCGGGCTTGATGCGCAGGCCATAACGCTTCAGCCTGACCTCGATGACGTGCGGGCGGCCGATCAGGATCGGCTCGGCGATACCTTCCTCGAGCACAACCTGGGCGGCACGCAGGACACGCTCGTCCTCGCCGTCGGCGTAGATGACGCGTTTGGCGCTCGAGGACTTGGCGGAGGAGAACACCGGCTTCATCACCAGACCGGAGCGGAAGACAAAGCGATTGAGCTTGTCGATATAGGCGGCGAAGTCCGTGATCGGCCGTGTCGCCACACCGGTGTCGCAGGCTGCCTTGGCGACGGCCGGCGCGATGCGCAGGATGAGGCGCGGGTCGAAGGGCGAGGGGATCAGGAATTCGGGTCCGAAGATCGGCGTTTCGCCCGAATAGGCGCGCGCGGCGACATCGGAAGGTTCTTCGCGGGCAAGGGCGGCGATCGCCCGGACCGCCGCCATCTTCATCTCCTCATTGATGGCGCTGGCGCCGCAGTCGAGGGCTCCCCTGAAGATATAGGGGAAGCAAAGCACGTTATTGACCTGATTGGGAAAATCGGACCGGCCCGTGCAGATCATGGCGTCCGGACGCGCCGCGCGCGCCACTTCCGGCATGATCTCCGGATTGGGATTGGCAAGCGCCAGGATCAACGGCTTCGGCGCCATGTGTTGCAGCAGCTCCGGCTTCAGCACACCGGCGGCCGAGAGGCCGAGAAAGACATCGGCGCCCGCTATGACGTCGGCGAGCGTGCGCGCCTCTGTGTCTTTTACATAAGGGTCTTTCCAGCGGTCCATCTCGTCGACACGACCCTTGTAGGCGACGCCGAAACGGTCGGTGACCCAGATGTTCTCGACGCGCACGCCGAGCGAAACGAGCAGATTGAGGCAGGCAAGGGCGGCAGCACCTGCGCCGGAAGTGACGATCTTGATGTCCGAAATCGTCTTGCCGGCGAATTCCAGCCCATTGAGCACGGCGGCGGCGACGATGATGGCGGTGCCGTGCTGGTCGTCATGGAACACCGGTATGCTCATGCGAGCTTTCAGGCGTTCTTCGACTTCAAAACATTCCGGCGCCTTGATGTCCTCGAGGTTGATGCCACCAAAAGTCGGTTCCAGCGCGGCGACGGTTTCGACCATGCGCTCGATTTCCGGCGCGTCGATCTCGATGTCGAAGACGTCGATGCCGGCGAACTTCTTGAACAGGACCGCCTTGCCCTCCATCACCGGCTTGGAGGCCAGCGGCCCGATATTGCCGAGGCCGAGCACGGCCGAGCCGTTCGACACGACGCCGACCAGGTTGGCGCGCGCCGTGTAGTCGGCGGCAGTCGCCGGATCGTCGCGAATCTCCAGGCAAGGGGCGGCGACGCCGGGCGAATAAGCGAGCGCCAGGTCGCGCTGGTTGCCGAGTGGCTTGGTGGCCTGGATCTCGAGCTTTCCCGGCGTCGGGTGCTTATGGAAGTAGAGGGCGGCTTCGTCGAGGTCCGAACGTGCCGTTTTCTTGTTCTCGCCTTCCATGCGGCCGCTCCTCCAAACCTGCTTCGAGAGTCCTTTTAGCATGAGGCCAAGATTTTTCGCGACGCTAATTGACGCGCCGGCAGCTTTAAATGCCGGCGCGTAAAAATACAATGTTTCTCAGTTGGTTACCGTGGTTTCATGCGAAATCAGTTTGCCCTGCTTCGCGGGTCAAAAGGCGCTGACGTAGAGACCGCCGTCGACGGGTATGTTCTGCCCGGTCAGATAGCCGGCGTGGACAGAGCACAGGAAGGCGCAGATCTGGCCGAATTCCTCCGGAGTGCCGAGCCGCTTGGCCGGTACGTCGGCACTGATGCGGGTCTTGCGCGCCGCGGCCGCCTTGGGATCCTCTGGCGTGCCGGCCTCATGCGGGCCGCGCAGCCGGTCGGTATCGAGCTTGCCCGGCAGCAGGCTGTTGATAGTCACGTTGCGCTCGATCACCGTGCGCGCCACGCCGGCGAGGAACGACGTCAGGCCGGCGCGCGCACCAGATGACAGGTCAAGGCCGGGGATGGGGACATAGACCGACAGCGAGGTGATGTTGACGATGCGCCCGAAGCCGCGCGCCGCCATGCCGTCTATGACCGCCTGCACCAGTTCGATCGGGGTCACCATGTTCTGGGTAACGCCTTCGAGGATCTTTCCACGATCGAGCTCGCGGAAATCGCGAAGCGGCGGTCCGCCATTGTTGTTGACGAGGATGTCGGGTTCCGGACAGGCGGCGAGCAACGCTTTCTGTACCTCCGGCTTCGAAACGTCGCCGACGACCTCCGTCACCGTCACACCATGGCGCTGGCGCAGCTCCGCGGCGGTTTTGGCGACCAGCTCCGCATTGCGCCCATTGACGACGATGTCGCAGCCTGCCTCGGCCAGCGCCATGGCGCAGCCACGACCAAGCCCCTTGCTCGAAGCGCAGACGATGGCCTTCTTTCCGCGGATACCGAGATCCATGATGATTTTCTCCTTGATTTGCCCGGCAGGCTAGCGCCAGCGCTGGACCAATCGCAACCGTCATACGGTTGTTGCATGAATCGGGGCATAGGCTGCTCGAAAGCAAGGGTGAATCCGCGATGCCAGGCCAAGAGCCCCGCACTTTCCGCAGCATGTTCATTTCCGACGTCCATCTGGGGTCGAAGGCGGCGAAGGCTGATTTCCTGATCGACTTCCTTCGCTACCACGATGCCGACATCATCTATCTGGTCGGCGATATCGTCGACGGCTGGCGCCTGAGGCGCAGCTGGCACTGGCCGCAAAGCCACAATGACGTCGTGCAGAAACTGCTGCGCAAGGCGCGCAAGGGCGCCTCGATCACCTATATCGCCGGCAATCACGACGAATTCGCCCGCCAGTTCCAGGGCGTGCATTTCGGCGGCATCGTCGTTGCCGACCGCGCCATCCACGAAACCGCCGATGGCCGGCGGCTGCTGGTCATCCATGGCGACCAGTTCGATACCGTCGTCCACAACCAGCGTTGGCTCGCCTATCTCGGCGACCATGCCTATGACGCCGCCATGCAGGTCAACCGGTTGATCACGCGGTTGCGCCAACTGCTCGGCCTGCCTTACTGGTCGTTTTCGTCCTGGGCCAAGGTCAAGGTCAAGAAGGCCGTGAACTTCATCGGCTCTTTCCAGACGGTGCTCAGCGAGGAAGCGCGACGCTCGCATGTCGACGGCGTCATCTGCGGGCACATCCACCATGCCGCCATCGAAAGCTATGGCGACGTGCAGTATATCAACACCGGTGACTGGGTGGAGAGTTGCACCGCCGTGGTCGAGCATTTCGACGGCCGCATAGAAATCCTGACCTGGGCGCATATCCTGCCTGAAGCGCCTGACGAACCCTTCATCCCGATGCTCATCGAGGACAGGGTGGTGCAGGCCGCCTGAGGCGGAAGCCGGCCCTGCACTTTCTGGTGTTAATCGGCTGGTCCAGCCGGTTTCGCCCGGTTTTTCCTCATGTTAAGGATCGGTTCTCGCTGCTCGCCGGTCGTTGAGCGCAGCGTCATTGGATCGATTCATGCCGCTGCCGCCGCTTTCGCCCGAACAACTCGTGAAGCCGAGCCGTTTTGAGCTGCGCATGAGCCTGATCTTCGGCACGCTGTTCATATCGCTTGGCACCCATTTGCCCTATTTCCCGCTTTGGTTGCAGGCCAAGGGATTTCACGCCGAGCAGATCGCCGTCATCCTGGCGGCGCCGATGTTCCTGCGCGTCGTCACGACGCCGCTGCTGACGACACTTGCCGATCGAGCCAGGGACCGCGCCGACGTCTATGTCGTACTGGTCGCGGCCTCGCTGCTGCTCTCCGCGGGGTACTTCCTGACACCGACCTACGCGACGGTGCTGGCGGTGTCGTTGTTGCTGACCATTGTCTGGACACCGCATTCGCCGATCGCCGATTCGCTCGCGCTTTCGGGCGTGCGCCGCTTCGGTTCCAATTATGCGAGCATGCGTAAATGGGGGTCGGTCTGCTATCTCCTGGCCAATGTCGCGGGCGGCTTCATTCTGGCTGCCAGAGGCCCTCAAGCCGTTCCGGTGATCATATTCCTTGCCCTTGGCGCGGAACTCGTCGCAGGCCTGCTGGCGCCGCGCATGGGCCGGCCGCGCAAAGCCTCGCCGCTGTCGGCGGCGGAAATCCAGCACGCGGCGCCGGGGCTATTTAATGCTTATTTCCTCTATTTCACGCTTGGCGTCGGCATCATCACCGCCAGCCATGCCTTCCTTTACGGCTTCGTCTCGATCTACTGGAAATCGATCGGCATCAGCGATTCCGTCGTCGGCCTGCTGTGGGCTTGGGGCGTGGTCTCCGAAGTCTGTATGTTTTTGTTGTTCAATCGCATTTTCGCCTCCATATCCGTCGTCCGGGTAATGCTCATTGCCGGCATCGGTTCGATCGTGCGTTGGTTCGCCTTTCCGCTGGTGTGGCCGCTCGGCCTTGGCGTCGGCGGGTTCTTCGCCGTGCAGTCGCTGCATTCGGTGTCTGTCGCGATGGTGCTGATCGGCCTGCAGAAGATGATCGCCGAAACCGTGTCCGAAGAGCGCACGGGTGCCGCGCAAGGCATCGCCTATTTCTTCAACGGTTTCTTCATGGCCGCCGTCACGCTTGCGTCCGGTCCGCTCTATGACCGTCTGGGCGTCGACGGGTTCCTTGCGATGATCCCGATCGCGATCATTGGCCTCGTGCTGATCGGGCTTGCCGCGCGCTCAGCCCCACAGCGCCCGGTCCGGTGGTGAGACGAGCGATCCCTGGTAAACGAGGCCCGGCACACGGTCCCGGGCAAGCAGCAGCGGCCCGTCGAGGTCGACGAAGTCGGCTCCTTGCGCGAGCAGCACAGCCGGCGCCATTGCCAGCGACGTGCCGACCATGCAGCCGACCATGACGCCAAAGCCCAGTTCACGGGCGCGGTCGCGCAAGGTGAGCGCCGCCGTCAGCCCGCCGGACTTGTCGAGCTTGATATTGACGGCGTCGTAGAGACCGACAAGCGCTTCGAGATTCCTTGCTTCATGAACGCTTTCGTCGGCGCAGACCGGCACCGGATGCGCGATGTGGCGCAGGATGCCGTCCCGGCCCGCCGGCAGCGGCTGTTCGATCAGGGCGATGTCCTGTTCGGCGGCAAAGGCGAAGTTCGCGACAATGTTGTCGTCGGTCCAACCTTCATTGGCATCGAGGATCAGTCGGCTCTCGGGTGCTGCCTGTCTCACCGCCCGGATGCGGGCGATGTCGTTGTCGCCGCCGATCTTGACCTTGAGCAGCGGCCTGCCGGCATTGGCGCGAGCCTGCGCCGCCATCGCTTCCGGTTCGCCGAGCGACAGCGTGTAGGCGGTTTCGAGCTGATGCAACGGGGCCGGCCAGATTGCGTTCGCCACCGGATTGCCGCTGATCTTGGCTTCAAGGTCCCAAAGGGCACAGTCTATGGCGTTACGCCCCGCCCCAGCAGGCATTGCGTCGAGCAGGGCGGTGCGGTCCATCCCGCTGACAATCCGGTCGCGCATCGCCTCGATAGCATCGCGAACACCCTCCATGGTCTCGCCATAGCGCGTATAAGGAACACATTCGCCGCGCCCGCTATGACCGCCCTGGCTGATCGTGCAGGTGATGACCTCGGCTTCGGTTTTGGAGCCGCGCGAAATGGTGAAGGTTCCGGCGATCGGAAACCGCTCGGCCTCGACCGAAATGACACGCGCCATATTTTTCTGCTCCGGCTATGCGAGAAGGGTTGTCGGCAAATCGACAAGGTCGGACCCATCAGGCTAAACAGGACGCCATGTTGACCATAGGCAAGCGCGACGCAAGCGGCACGACCGCCTCGGGGGGTGACCACGACCCGCGCGTGGTGGTCGGCGAGGAAGATGGCGTTCTCGGCTGCGCATTCTCCGGAATCTGGACGACACGGACCGTGGCGCTGATCGACGCCGACATGCGCAAAATCGAGAAACGAAGCGGTTTCAAGACTTTGGCGCTTGATCTTTCAAAAATTGAGAAGATCGATACCGCCGGCGCCTGGCTGATTGACCGGCTGGTCAGCGCCTTCGAGAAGAAGAACGTCGAGGTCCGGCTGCAAGGCCAAAGCGAGATCGCCTCCATCCTGCTCGACGCGGTCGGCGAAGCTGTCCGGCGCGAACCCGAATCCGGACCGGCGCGGCCGCCCAACATTGTCATTCGGGCACTGGAGGCGGTTGGCCGGCGCGTCTACGAGATGCGCGACGATTTCCTCGCTTCGATGAATATATTGGGCGCCACCATCCGCGGCGCGCAGATGAAGCTCGGCCGCGGCCATGCCGTCAACCCGGCGGCGATTTTCAACCAGATCGATCGCATGGGGGTCGGCGCAATCCCCGTGGTGGTGCTGATGTCGGCGATCGTCGGTGCCATCGTTGCCCAGCAGGGCGCTTATCAGCTCAGCTATTTCGGCGCCGATATCTTCGTCGTCGATCTCGTGGGCGTGCTGATCCTGCGCGAACTCGGCGTGCTGATGACGGCAATCATGATCGCCGGCCGCTCCGGCAGCGCGATCACCGCCGAAATCGGCTCGATGAAGATGCGCGAGGAGGTCGACGCGTTGAAGGTCATCGGCCTCAATCCGATCGGCGTCCTGGTCTTTCCGCGCCTTGTAGCGCTGGTGATCGCCTTGCCCTGCCTGACGATCATCGCCAATTTCGCCGCACTCGGCGGCGGCATTGTCGCTGCCTGGCTTTACTCCGATATCCCACCTGCTGCCTTCATCGACCGGTTGCGTGTCGCAATCGATCTCAGCACGATTTTCGCCGGGCTGATCAAGGCGCCGTTCATGGCCATGATCATCGGCACGATCGCCTCCGTCGAGGGCATGAAGGTCGGCGGCAGTGCCGAATCGCTCGGCCAGCACGTGACCGCTTCGGTGGTGAAGTCGATTTTCGTCGTCATCATCCTCGACGGGCTTTTCGCCATGTTCTACGCAGCGATCGAGTTCTGACAAGATGGCGAAGGGCAACGGGATAGAGGTGAAGGGCGAGGACGACAGTGAAATCGTCCTCTCGGTGCACGACGTCACCGTTGCCATTGACGACAAGCTGATCCTCGACAAGCTGTCGCTCGACATCACGCGCGGCGAGATACTGGGGTTCGTCGGAGCCTCGGGCGCCGGCAAGTCCGTGCTGTTGCGCACCATTCTCGGGCTGATGCCCAAGCAGTCGGGAACAATCAAACTGTTCGGCGTCGATGTCGACAAGGCAAGCGATATCGAGCGGCTGCGCATCGACATGCGTCTTGGCGTGCTGTTCCAGCATGGTGCGCTGTTTTCGGCGCTGACCGTGATGGAGAACGTGCAGGTGCCGATGCGCGAATATCTCGACCTGCCCAGGAAGCTGATGGACGAGCTGGCGCTGCTGAAGATCGAGCTGGTCGGCCTGCCGCCGGACGCGGCGCAGAAATTTCCCTCCGAGCTCTCCGGCGGCATGATCAAGCGTGCCGCGCTTGCCAGGGCGCTGGCGCTTGATCCGGACATCGTCTTTCTCGACGAGCCGACGTCGGGCCTCGATCCGATCAGCGCGGCCGAGTTCGACGAGCTCGTCGTCAAGCTGCGCGACACCATGGACCTGACGGTATACATGGTGACCCACGACCTCGACACGCTGTTTACCGCTTGCGACCACGTGGCGGTGCTCGGCAAGAAAAAGGTGCTGGTCGAAGGCAGTATCGACGACATGCTGAAGAGCGAGGAACCGTGGGTGAAATCCTATTTCCGCGGAAAACGCGCCCGGCAACTTGATCTTGCCGCACGTGCATAGCCATAAGTGAAGCAATGGAAACCAGAGCCAACTACGTCATTGTCGGCATTTTCACGCTGGTTGCGATCCTGGCGGCTTTCGGCTTCGTCTATTGGACGGCCGCGATCGGCGACAGGGGCGAGACGACGCTGCTGCGGGTGCGCATTCCGGGCTCGGCTTCCGGTCTCGGCCGCGGCAGCTTCGTGCTGTTCAACGGCGTCAAGGTTGGCGACGTCAAGCGCGTCTATATCGACGTCGACAATCCAACTGTCGCCATCGCCGACACCGAGATCGACCGGATGACGCCGATCACCAAGTCGACGCAGGCCGATATCGGCCTCGCCGGCCTCACCGGGCAGGCCAATATCGAGCTCAAGGGCGCCGACCCCAAGGAAGTGAAGCTGCTCGACCAGGCCGAAAAGGAAGGCAAGGTCGCCGAGATCGTCGCCAACCCTTCGGCCGTGACCAATCTGCTGCAGACGGCGCAGAACATCTTCACCCGCGCCGACAAGGTGCTGACGGAGCTGGAAGGCTTCACAAAGGATGTCCGCGGGCCGCTGACGCAGACCGTGCACAATGTGCAGACATTTTCCGATGCACTGGCCAGGAATTCCGAGGGCATCGACAAATTCCTGTCCGCCGTCAGCGCGCTGTTCGACGAGCTGAAAGGCGTTTCAGGAAAGCTCGACGGCACGCTGAAGGCGGCGGAAGGCCTGCTCAATGCCGTCGATAAGGACAAGATCAAAAGCATCGTTTCCAACGTCGATACGGTGACAGGCAACCTCAAGGAAACTTCGCGGCAGCTCGACGGCGTGATCAAGAACGTCGATACGGCGGTGGGATCGGTCAACGACTTCGCCAAGCAGACGCAAGGCACGTTGGCCAAGGTCGATGGCGTGCTCGACGGCATCGACCCGGCACAGGTGCGCGAAGCGCTGGCCAACATCCGGAAGGCCAGCGACAGCGCCAACAAGGCGGCGGCCGACATCGCGGAGGTGACCGGCAAGATCGCCAATCGGGCCGACGACATCGACCAGACAATCAAGGACGCCAGGCACCTGGCGCAACGGCTTAACGACGCCTCGGTGCGGGTCGACGGTATCCTCGCCAAGGTCGACAAGCTGCTCGGCTCGGGCCAGGCCGACGGCGTGATGGCCGACGCAAGGGCTACGCTGAAATCCTTCAAGCAGGTCGCCGACACGCTGAATGCCCGCCTTGGGGTCATTACCGACAATCTGGCGCGCTTCTCCGGCCAGGGGCTGCAGAATGTCGAGGCGCTGGTGCAGGACAGCCGCCGCTCGATCAACCGCATCGAGGAGGCGGTGACGGATCTCAGCCGCAATCCGCAGCGCATCCTTTCGGGTGGCGAAGGCGAGGTTCGGCAATTCGACGGCAGGGCGCGGCGTTGACTTCGGCGCCGGCCCGCAGCAAGAACATAGCTCGTGAATGCGGGTTGATCTTACGATCCGGGGACAACGGGGATCACGCGTGACGTTGAGTAGGCTTGGAACGGGCGGGTTGAAATCAGCCGCGGCGCTGCTTGTCCTGACGGTTGCCGGTTGTGCGGTGCTGGGCGGCAAGCCGGCACCGCTCGACACGTTCGAACTGTCGGCGCCAATGGTCGACGCGCATGGCCATAGCCGCCGGCAGATTCTGATCGCTCAGCCCTCGGCGCTGAAGGCGCTGGACAGCCAGAACATCGTCATCAAACCCTCCGACCGCTCGATCCAATATCTGAAGGGCGCGCAGTGGGCTGACCGCCTGCCGCTGGTCGTGCAGGCGCGGTTGGCCGAGACGTTCCAGCGCTCGGGCAGCTTTGCCGGGGTGGGGAAACCGGGCGAGGGGCTGGCGATCGACTATCAGGTGATCGTCGAGGTTCGGTCCTTCGAGGTGCGCGTCGATGGCGGCGAACATGCCGAGGTCGACCTGTTCGTGCGCTTGCTCAACGATCGCAACGGCGAAGTGAAGGCTTCCAAGAGCTTCACCGCATCCGCGCCCGTATCGGGCAGCGGCAACCCCGCTTATGTCGGCGCTCTCGATGCAGCCTTCGGCGATGCCGCCAAGCAGATCGTCCGCTGGACCGATTCGGTGATCTGAGCGCCAGGCGCGCAGGGATTCAACCAAACTCTTTCAGGCTACAGACGTTCGAAGGCGTCCGGCCGCAGCTTTCCAGTCTTCATCAGGTGCTGCAGGGTGTAGGTCACGGACAGCGCGTCGTCTAGCGCGTCGTGCCCCTGCAATGGCGGGTGTTCGACGCCGTGGTAATCCGCAAGCTTGTTGCTCGGCGTCCTTGCCAAATCCTCGATCGGCATGCCGGCCGCGATCAGCAGCTTGACGGCGTTATCGAACCGGGTGGCCGGGATGGAGGGCTTGATGCCCGCGACATAGCAACTGATGGCGATCATGTTCAGTTCGTCCTTGCCCCAAGACCAGAACCGAGCCCCATCTGAGAAACGATCGACGCCTGCAAGAGCATCTTCCAGCGAAACGCCCTCGGCCTCGATGATTTCTTCTGTGATGCCGGTCAGTCGGGTGAAGAACGGATCGAGCCCGTATCTCTCGCCAAATCGGTCGACTGGCCTGATATAGGCGCTGTGCGTGCCCAGCACGGGGAAGTCGCCTTCGAGGCCGAGCCTTGCCGCGCCGATCTGGGCGATGACCGGATCGGGGTCCTGGGCCGCGCACCAGAATCTGCGTTGCGAGCCCTCAAGGCAGAGAAACTCACAGTCGAAGATGATTGCCGTTTTCACAACTCAGGATCCGGTTCCGGAAAACGAGATAAAACCCGGATGCGTCCTAGGACGTAGTGACGATTTAACGGGTTGGGATTCCCAAGGAAGGGCAAATCAGATTCAACGCTGATTTTT
>NZ_JAPYKS010000003.1:122500-364231 GCF_037179605.1 Mesorhizobium salmacidum (SeqCode) | reverse complement strand
ACCTGCCGGTCGATTTCGAGAAAGCCTGTTACCTTGCCCATAGTCCAGTTCCTGCTGTCCAGATGGTGCGGGTTTCGCCGCACCCCGTTAACCTCTTGAGGCAGCCATGGCAACCTTGAGCCCGAGGTCAAACTGTCGATGAAAGGGGCCGGGAAGCCTAGGCTCCCCGGCAATTCTCAAAAATCTATTCGGCCGCGACGCCCATGCGCATGCGTTCCATCTCGATCAGCGCGCGGCGGTATTCGACCGGCATGATCTTGCGGAATTTCGGCCGGAAAATCGTCCAGTCGTCGAGGATCTCGCGGCCGCGCACCGAACCCGTATAGTGCACGTGGTTCGAGATCAGTTGGTAAAGCCGCTCCTCGTCATGGCTGGTCATGTCGCCCGACACGTCGACGCGACCCTTGTGGTCGAGGTCGCCGCCATGGTGCAGCAGCTTTTCCATGAGGTCGTCTTCTTCCGGCACCGGCTCCAGCTCGACCATGGCCATGTTGCAGCGCTCGGCGAAATCGCCCGCCTCGTCCAGCACATAGGCGACACCGCCCGACATGCCGGCGGCGAAGTTGCGGCCGGTTTTGCCGATGACGACGACGACGCCGCCGGTCATGTATTCGCAGCCATGGTCGCCAACGCCTTCGACGACGGCTGCCACGCCCGAATTGCGCACGGCGAAACGCTCGCCCGCTACGCCGGCGAAATAGGCCTCGCCCTCGGTCGCGCCATAGAGCACCGTGTTGCCGACGATGATGGAGTCGGCCGCGACGATCCTGGCCTCTTGCGGCGGCCGGATGACGATGCGTCCGCCCGACAGGCCCTTGCCGACATAGTCGTTGCCGGCACCGACGAGCTCGAACGAGATGCCGCGCGCCAGAAAAGCGCCGAAGGACTGCCCCGCGGTTCCGGTGAGCTTGACCTGGATCGTGTCCTCGCGCAGGCCCTTGTGCCTGAAGCGCTTGGCCACCTCACCCGACAGCATGGCGCCCGTCGAGCGATCGACATTGCGGATGTCGACTTCGATCTTGACCGGCTGCTTGGTCTCCAGCGCGGGCCTGGCCAGTTCGATCAGCTTGCGGTCGAGCACATCGTCGATCGGGTGCTTCTGCCGTTCGGTCCAGTGCACTGCTTCATGCGGCGCATCGGGCTTGTAGAACATCTTCGAGAAGTCGAGCCCGCGCGCCTTCCAGTGCTGGATCACGTCGCGCTTTTCCAGAAGGTCGGCGTCGCCGATGATCTGGTCGATATGGGTGAAGCCCATCTCGGCGAGCAGCGCCCGCACCTCTTCCGCCACGAAGAAGAAGAAGTTGATAACGTGCTCGGGCGTGCCCTTGAAGCGCTTGCGCAGCACCGGGTCCTGCGTCGCCACACCGACCGGGCAGGTGTTGAGGTGGCACTTGCGCATCATGATGCAGCCGGCCGCGATCAGCGGCGCGGTCGAGAAGCCGAACTCGTCGGCGCCGAGCAGCGCGCCGATGATGACGTCGCGCCCGGTGCGCAAACCGCCGTCGACCTGCAGCGCCACGCGTGAGCGCAGGCCGTTCAGCACCAGCGTCTGGTGCGTCTCGGCAAGGCCCATTTCCCACGGGCTGCCGGCATGCTTGAGTGAGGTCAGCGGCGAGGCACCGGTGCCGCCATCATAGCCCGAAATGGTGATGTGGTCGGCGCGCGCCTTGGCGACACCGGCCGCGACCGTGCCGACACCGACTTCCGACACCAGCTTGACCGACACGTCGGCCGCCGGATTGACGTTCTTCAGATCGTAGATCAGCTGCGCCAGGTCCTCGATCGAGTAGATATCGTGGTGCGGCGGCGGCGAGATCAGGCCGACGCCAGGCGTCGAGTGCCTCACCTTGGCGATGGTGGCGTCGACCTTGTGACCTGGCAACTGCCCGCCCTCGCCGGGCTTGGCGCCTTGCGCGACCTTGATCTGCATCATGTCGGAGTTGACGAGATATTCCGCAGTCACGCCGAACCGTCCCGAAGCGACCTGCTTGATCGCCGAGCGTTCCGGATTCTTGCCGCCGCCAGGCAGCGGCAGATAGCGATCAGCCTCTTCGCCGCCTTCACCGGTGTTCGACTTGCCGCCGATCTGGTTCATGGCACGTGCCAGCGTGGTGTGCGCTTCCCTGGAAATCGAGCCGAACGACATCGCCCCGGTCGAGAAGCGCTTGACGATGTCGGCCGCCGGCATCACGTCGTCGAGTGCGACCTTCGTGCGGCCGGTCTCACCCGCCAGCTTGATCTTGAACAGGCCGCGGATGGTCTGGGCGCGGGCCGTCTCGCTGTCGATTTGCGCCGAATAGTCCTTGAACGTCTCCCACGATCCCTGGCGCACCGCGTGCTGCAAGGTGGCGACCGCGTCGGGCGACCACATATGCGCCTCGCCGCGCATGCGGAACAGATATTCGCCGCCGACCTCCAGGCTGTTGCGCAGCACCGGATCGCTGCCGAAACCGTCCGTGTGGCGACTGACGGTTTCGCCTGCGACCTCATCCAGTCCGACGCCTTCGATCAGCGTCGCGGTGCCGGTGAAGTATTGCTGCACGAAATCCGACTTCAGCCCGATAGCGTCGAATATCTGCGCACCGCAATAAGACTGATAGGTCGAGATCCCCATCTTGGACATCACCTTGAGGATACCCTTGCCGATCGACTTGATGTAGCGCGACACCACTTCATAGGCGTCGACCTCTTCGGGCAGTTCGCCGCGCTTGTGCATGTCGAGCAGCGTGTCGAAGGCGAGATAGGGATTGATCGCTTCCGCGCCATAGCCGGCGAGGCAGCAGAAATGATGCACCTCGCGCGGCTCGCCGGATTCGACGACCAGGCCGACCGCGGTGCGCAGTCCCTTGCGGATCAGGTGGTGGTGCACGGCGGCCGTCGCCAGCAGTGCCGGAATGGCGATGCGGTCCGGCCCGAGCTGGCGGTCGGACAGTATGATGATGTTGTAGCCGCCGGCGACCGCCGCTTCGGCCCGCTCGCACAAACGTTCGACGGCGCCCTGCATACCGGCAGCGCCCTCGCTCGATCCATAGGTGATGTCGATCGTCTTGGTGTCGAAACGGTCCTCGGTGTGGCCGATGGAGCGGATCTTCTCGAGGTCGCCATTGGTCAGGATCGGCTGGCGCACCTCGAGGCGCTTGCGCCGCGAATTGCCGACCAGGTCGAAGATGTTCGGCCGCGGTCCAATGAAGGACACCAGGCTCATCACCAGCTCCTCGCGGATCGGGTCGATCGGCGGGTTGGTGACCTGGGCGAAGTTCTGCTTGAAATAGGTGTAGAGCAGCTTCGACTTGTCCGACATCGCCGAAATCGGCGTGTCGGTGCCCATCGAGCCCACCGCTTCCTGGCCGGTGGTCGCCATCGGCGACATCAACAGCTTGGTGTCTTCCTGAGTGTAGCCGAACGCCTGCTGGCGATCGAGCAGGCTGACATCCTTGCGCAGCGCGCGAGGCTCGACCGGCTTCAAATCTTCCAGGATGAGCTGCGTATTGCCAAGCCAGGTCTTGTACGGGTGCTTGGTCGCGATCTCCGACTTGATCTCCTCGTCGGGGACGATGCGGCCCTTGGCCAGGTCGATCAGAAGCATGCGGCCGGGCTGTAGCCGCCACTTCTGGACGATCTTTTCCTCCGGCACCGGCAGCACGCCGGCTTCCGAAGCCATGATGACGCGGTCGTCATCGGTGACGATGTAGCGTGCAGGGCGCAATCCATTGCGGTCGAGCGTGGCGCCGATCTGGCGTCCATCGGTGAAAGCGACCGCCGCCGGCCCATCCCACGGCTCCATCAACGCCGCATGGTACTCGTAGAAAGCCTTGCGGTCGGCATCCATGAGCTTGTTGCCGGCCCAGGCTTCCGGAATCAGCATCATCATGGCGTGGCTGAGGCTGTAGCCGCCCTGGAACAGGAACTCGAGCGCGTTGTCGAAGCAAGCCGTATCGGACTGGCCGTCATAGGAGATCGGCCAGAGCTTCGAGATGTTGTTGCCGAACAGTTCGGAATCGACCGACGCCTGGCGCGCAGCCATCCAGTTGTTGTTGCCGCGCACGGTGTTGATCTCGCCATTGTGCGCGACCATGCGGTAGGGATGCGCCAGCTTCCACGACGGGAAGGTGTTGGTCGAGAAGCGCTGGTGGACGAGGATCAGCGCGGTCTCGAAACGCGGGTCCTTGAGGTCCTTGTAATAGGCGCCGACCTGGTAGGCCAGGAACATGCCCTTGTAGACGATGGTGCGCGCCGACAGCGACACGCAATAGGCGCCGATATCCTTGTTGTCGTTCTCGGCGTAGATGCGGCCCGAGATGACCTTGCGCAACAGATAGAGCCTGGCCTCGTATTCCTCGTCGTCGGTGATATCAGCCGTGCGGCCGATGAAGACCTGGCGGTGGAAGGGCTCGGACGCGACGATGTCAGCCGCCTTCGACAGCGACGAATTATCGACGGGCACGTCACGGAATCCCAGCAGCGGCAGCCCTTCGGACTGCGCCGATTCCGCAATGATCTCTTCGACATGGGCCCGAAGGATGGCATCCTGCGGCATGAACCAGTGTCCGACGCCATACTGGCCTACCGGTGGCAGATCGATCCCTTGGGCCGCCATCTCCTCACGGAAAAAAAGATCCGGAAGCTGCACCAGCACGCCGGCGCCATCGCCGACCAGCGGATCGGCACCGACGGCGCCGCGATGCGTCAGGTTCTCGAGCACCGCAAGCCCGTCCTTGACGATCTGATGCGACTTCACGCCCTTCATGTTGACGATGAAGCCGACACCGCAGGCGTCATGTTCGTTGCGCGGATCGTAGAGTCCCTGGGCGGTGAGGCCGCCGGTGGTCGCGCGATTTTTGGTGGAGGTATTTTTGACGGCGGCCGCTTTCGTCTGCGCGGCCTGGCCGTTCGTCGCAGAGAGCGTCAATTCCGTCATCGTCCTATCCTCCGTTCCGCGCCACTTGGCCTTGGTCAGCCTGGGGGCGCTGGTTTGCCTTGGCGAGCACTTGGGCTCGCCCTTCATCCTTGCGGCACGTCTTGCGAAATCGCCGAACCAAGCGGCGCGCCGCTGGTTCACATCCGGTATCGTACAGGCCAGAGCTGGTCCGTCCACCTGTCGCTCGCGGCAAAAGCCGGAGTGGCCTAAACGATACGCCAATCCAGCCTGTTTTGTGCGACAAAATAAGACAGCACTACTGTCCTAAATTTTTATGACAGAAATCCAGGACCCATACAAGACCGATTCACAAAAAACTTGGCCGCGCCGCGACACAAAATTTCGTGAGGCGGCTGCAAAACGTAAGCTTCGGTCTCTGAAGACGCCGCGAGCCCGACGCTGGCTTTACCCGTTTTCTTGTGTCTGGCTCTTGCGGGCGGGTCATGAAACCGGTCAAGGTCCCGGCGATTTCCCCAGCACAGGCAGACGCATGTTCTTCGCTTCCGACAATTGGGCAGGCGCCCATCCAAGCATTGCAGCCGGCCTTTCGGCCCACACCGCCGGCTTTTCGACCGCCTATGGCGATGGTGCCCTCGACCAAACCGTCTATCAGCGCTTCAGCGAGATTTTCGAGCGCGAAGTGGCCGTGTTCTTCGTGGCGACCGGCACCGCCGCCAATTCGCTGTCGCTGACGGCCTATAACAAGCCCGGCGGCATTTCCTTCGCCCACCGCGAATCGCATATCATCGAGGACGAGTGCGGCGCGCCGGAACATTTTTCCGGCGGCTCGCGGCTTCACGCCGTCGACGGCCCGCTGGGCAAGATCGAGCCACATAATCTGGACAAGGCGATCGGCCGTTTCGCCGGCGAGGTAGTCCATTGGGGCCGGCCGATGGCCGTTTCGGTCACCCAGTCGACCGAGGTCGGCACGATCTATGGCCTGGACGACATTGCCGCGATTGCGGCGATCGCAAAACACCATTCCGTGCCGCTCCACATGGACGGCGCCCGCTTCGCCAATGCGCTGGTCGCGCTCGACACCACGCCGGCTGAAATGACCTGGAAACGCGGCGTCGACATCCTGTCCTTCGGCGGCACCAAGAACGGCTGCTGGTGCGCCGAGGCGATCGTGCTGTTCGATCTTGACCGCGCCAAGGAATTGGCCTTCCTGCGCAAGCGTGCCGCCCAGCTGTTTTCGAAGTCGCGTTTCGTCGCGGCGCAGTTCGAAGCCTATTTCAAGGATGGGCTGTGGCTCGATACCGCCAGGCATGCCAATGCCATGGCCGCGCGCCTGGCGGCCGCGATCGAGGATTCGGCCACGGCAAAGCTCGCCTGGCTGCCGCAGGCCAACGAAGTCTTCGCGGTGATCAAGAAAACGGAAGCCGAGAAGCTGCAGGCGGCGGGCGCGGCCTTCTACGACTGGCACAGGCCGCACGGCTTCGACGGCCATATCGGCGAGGACGAGCTGCTCTATCGCTTCGTCACCAGCTTTGCGACGACCTCGGAGGAAGTCGACCGCTTTGGCCAGCTGATCGCGGGATAATCAGCCTTCGCGACAACAAAAAAGCGGCGCCTTTCGGCGCCGCTTTCCGTCTCGGGAGGGAGACTAAACCCTTAGGCTGCCGTCTTGGCCTCGATCTGCTTGGCCTTGGCCGGAGCCGAGGTGATCGCGATCTTGCGCGGCTTCAGCTCTTCGGGAATGTTGCGCTTGAGGTCGACGAAGAGCAGACCGTTCTTCAGCGCGGCGCCGACGACTTCAACGTGATCGGCAAGCTGGAAGCGGCGCTCGAAAGCCCTGGAGGCAATGCCGCGATAGAGCAGCTCGGAGCCTTCGCCGGTGCCCTCGTCCTTGCGCTCACCCTTCACGGTCAGCACGTTGCGGTGGGCCTCGATGGAGATCTCGTCATCCGAGAAGCCGGCAACCGCCATCGAGATGCGGTAGGAATCCTCGCCGGTGCGCTCGATGTTGTAGGGCGGATAGGTCTGCGCGCCATCGGGCTGCGCGAGCGAATCGAGCATGGTGAAGAGACGGTCGAAGCCGACGGTCGAACGGTAAAGCGGGGAAAAATCAACGTGACGCATGAGGTGTTCTCCTGTTGAGCAACATGGTTTGCGTATGGCCGGTGCGAAACCCGTAAGCGGCGTTTCGGCTGGACCAGCGGCCCCGACATTGGCGGCCGCAACCCACATCTGGGGAGCGCTCGAAAGCATTTCAAGTTTCGTTTGACGGCAAAAAGAGTGGCCGCCGGCCTTTGATGAACGGCAGATGAACCGGCGCTTCGGCGCCCGTTCAGACAGCCGCCGCTAAAGTGGCTTTCAAGATCAAGGATTGGCGGCGCCGGATTTGCAGAGGTGCCGCATCGAGGCCGAACCGGGTGTTAACGTCCCTTCCTCCCGGATCGACAGGGGCCGGAAGCGCGCTCAAAAGCCGCTTCCGGCCTTCCCCGTTGCGGGCCTCCGTAACCCGGATTTGCTTTGCTTTTGATGTGTGGGCGTCTATCACCTTGACGAGGCTGGCCGTGAAGGGCTGGCGCGCCAAGACGCCGAGCACAAAGCGCCGAATGACGGATCTTTTCCACGACACACCCCTTTTTCACGAAGTGGAAGGCAATCCGCGACCGGAAAACGTCACGGGCGGCTTTTTCACCACGCGCGACGGCAAGAAGATCCGTTATGGCCTGTTCGCGGCGGTGGCGCGTCCAATGCGGGGCACCGTGGTGCTGCTCGGCGGCCGCAACGAGTGCATCGAGAAATATTTCGAGACCATCCGCGACCTTGCCGCGCGGGGCTTCGGTGTCGCCACCCTCGACTGGCGCGGTCAGGGCGATTCCGACCGGCTGATCCGCGATCGCCAGCGCGGCTATGTCAGGTCGTTCCGCGACTATACGGCCGATCTGGAGCAGTTCTTCGAGGAGATCGTGCTGCCGGACTGCCGTGGACCCTATTACATCCTCGCTCATTCCGCCGGGGCGGTAATCACGCTGCTTGCCGCGCCGTCGATGGTGAACCGCGTGCGGCGCATGGTGCTGATCGCGCCATTCCTGACGTTGCCCGACCTGCCGGTCTCGATAGGGACGGTGCGCCGGGTCTGTTCGATTTTCTGCGCCCTGGGGCTCGGCAGGCTCTATGCCGCCTGGGGTCCACGCCCGAGACAGACGCTGCCCTTCGAGGTCAACAAGGTGACATCAGATCCGCAACGCTATCGCCGCAACACGCGCATCTATGAAGAATATCCGCAACTGGCACTTGGCGGCCCGACTGTCCGCTGGCTGCAGGCGGCGGCGAAGGCGTCGGAAGCCATAAGCGACCCCGACTTCATGGCCCGCATTCAGGTGCCTCTGCTGATCATCGCCGCCGGCGCCGACCAGGTCGTCTCAACCAAGGCGGTGGAAGCATATGCGAGAAATTTGAGACTCGGTTCGCTGTTGATGATCGACGGCGCCAAACACGAAATCCTGCAGGAAGCCGACCTCTACCGCGAACAATTCCTCGCCGCCTTCGACGCCTTCGTCCCCGGCTCGGACGATCCGACGGCCTGACCTCTCCCAGACGCAGGCGGCATTCCGGCAGGTCTACGGGCGCACCCCTGCGGAATTCCAGCGCTCGATAAGGCCGCGCTGACCAAAGTGATATCAGCCGCGCAGGGCGGCCATGGCGGCGGCATGAAGCTCCGGTGTCGCCGCCGCCAGAACATCGCCGCCATTCTCCGCCGGTCCGCCGTCGAAAGTGGTGACGACCCCGCCGGCTTTCTCGATGATCGGGATCAGCGCCACGATGTCGTAGGGCTTCAATCCAGGATCGGCGACGATGTCGACGCTCCCCGAGGCGATCATGGCGAAGGCATAGCAATCGGCGCCATAACGGGCGAGCTGGATTTGCCGCTCGAACGCGTCGTAGCGATTGCGCGCCTCGCCCTTGAACAGCGCCGGCGTTGTGGTGAACAACGTCGCCTCGGCCAGCTTCGTCGTCTTGCGGGTCGACAGTTTTCGCGGACCTCCCGGTCCCTCATAGTGCGAGCCGGAGCCATTGGCGTAGAACAGCTCGCCGGTGAAGGGCTGGGCCATCATGCCGGCGACCGCGTCACCATCGATCGTCAGCCCGACCAATGTCCCCCATACCGGCAGGCCGGAGATGAAGGCGCGCGTGCCGTCGATCGGATCGATCACCCAGACATGCCGGCTGGAGATGTTCTCGCTGCCATGCTCTTCGCCCAGGATACCGTGATCGGGATACTCGGCCGATATCAGCGCCCGGATGGCGCGCTCGGCCTCGCGGTCGGCCTCGGTGACCGGGTCGAAACTGCCCTTCTCCTTGTTGGCGACCGCACCTTGGGCGCGAAAGCGCGGCAAGGTCTCCGCCGCCGCCGCTTGCGCGATGCGGCGCATGAAGTCGATGCTGATGTCCAACTGATTCTCCCGAATTACGGCATGCTCGGACTGTCGTTTGCCGCCACTTTCGTGCCAAAACAAGGGTGTTCGAGGATTATTCGCCAGCGACATCTGTTGCCCAAATGTCACGGTCCCGCCAACGAAACGCAATTTCCACATCACTCTGAATTAAAAAAGCCTAAACGTCGCTTGACATTTGTGCGCTGCACAATACCCTCAATCCCGGACAGGGTTTCCTGTCCATGCCCTCCTTGGGCGTTTCCTCCCTAGACTTCGACCGTATCGTGCAAACGATGCGGTCTTTTTTTCACCGCCGCTCCCGGAGCGTGCCGTCCAAAAACTGCAAAGGTCCAATTACTGCAAATGGTATTGGGCAGTGGCACGCATGAGACAAGGCGTGATCTTCACTCCGCCGCCAGCGGCAGGTCGATGAAATGATGGTCTGGCATCGCCATCAGGTCGGCTGAAAATCGCGTCAGATCGTCGGCCAGAGCGTCGAAGCCGGCGGCTTTCTCGAATGTCCGCTCATTCATGTAGAGCCCGCGATTGACCTCGATCTGCAGCGCATGCAGATGATGCGCCGGGCGGCCATAGTGTTCCGTGATGAAACCGCCGGCGTAAGGCTTGTTGTGAGCGACGGTATAGCCCATCGCGGTCAGCAGGCCGATCGCGGTTTCGGTCAGGGCAGCGGTGGCCGAGATGCCGAAACGGTCGCCGATGATGAAATCCGGCCGCAGCCCGTTGTCACCGACGCGTATGCTCGCCGGCATCGAGTGGCAGTCGATCAGCACGGCAAAGCCGAAACGGGCGTGGGTCCTGGTCAAAAGCCGCTTCAGCGTTTCGTGATAGGGCTTGTAGACGGCCTCGATGCGGGCAACCGCCTCGGCGAGCGGCAAGCGGCCCGCATAGATGTCGAGCCCCTCGCCCACCAGCTTCGGCACGGTGCCGAGCCCGCCGGCCACGCGCGCGGAGCGGATGTTGCAGAAGGACGGCACCGGCTCGGCGAACATGCGCGGGTCGAGTTCCCAGGGCTCACGGTTGACGTCGAGATAGGCACGCGGGAAATTCGCCGCCAGCATCGGCGCGCCCAGCGCCACGGCGCCGCCGAACAGCTCGTCGACATAGCAATCCTCCGAGCGGCGGATGGCGTTGCGATCGAGCCTTGCCATGGCGAGGAAGCGTTCGGGATAGTAACGGCCGCTATGCGGTGAATTGAAGAGAAAGGGGACGCGCTGCTCGGCGCCCGAACGGATTTCGAAGGGTGGAAAGACCGAAAAATCCTCGGCTGCCGTCTTCAATTTGAACGAACCCGAAAACACCAGTGCATCATGGCATGAAACTGCCACCTTGCTGGCCGCATGTCCAGCATTTCGGCGGTCGTGCCGCTGGGCAAATGTGGGTCAAGCGCGTCCGCGTTCACTTGATGTTTACTCTCACCTCCTCATATACAGGATGGTTAACGGGCCTGCCCCACGGCAGTCTCGGGCGGGTGATTCGGACGGGATATCATGGCACGCATTCTTCTGGCGGAAGACGACGACGATATGCGTCGGTTCCTCGTCAAGGCGCTGGAGCGCGCCGGCTATCAGGTCAGCGATTTCGACAACGGCGCCAGCGCCTATGAGCGGCTGCGCGAGGAACCGTTCTCGCTGCTTCTGACCGACATTGTCATGCCGGAGATGGACGGCATCGAGCTGGCGCGTCGCGCCACGGAGATCGACCCCGACCTCAAGGTGATGTTCATCACCGGTTTTGCCGCCGTTGCGCTGAACCCGGATTCCAAGGCGCCGAAAGACGCCAAGGTGCTGTCCAAGCCCTTCCACTTGCGCGATCTCGTCAACGAGGTCGAGAAGATGCTGCAGGCGGCCTGAGCCGCCTCCCGCAAGCCGCCGGGCGTCAATCCACAGCCGCGGCGAGACGACATGTATTTCCTCTTTTCCTGCTATTGACGCGCCGGACCAAAAATGGTGTATGCGCGGCTTCGGATGGGCGTGTAGCTCAGCGGGAGAGCACTGCATTGACATTGCAGGGGTCACAGGTTCAATCCCTGTCACGCCCACCATCCAACCCGGACAATCGGACCTTGCATCGCGGAGCGCCCGTCTTGGCGCCGACTGGGATGGACGACGGCTGATCCGATCGCGAAACTCGTTTAGACGCCCGCGACGGCGCAGAGGCTCTTCATCCTGGCAACCGCCATCTCCGGATCGGCCAGCAGGCCAGCCTGGTCGGCAAGGCGGAAGACATCGGCATAATGGCGAATGCCGCGCGCCGACTGCATGCCGCCGACCATCGCGAAATGATCCTGGTGGCCATTCAGCCAGGCCATGAAGACGATGCCGGCTTTATAATATTCGGTCGGCGCCTCGAAGATTTTTCGTGACAGCGGCACGGTCGGCGCCATCAGCGCGTCGTAGCCGGCACGATCGCCGTCAGCCAGCTTCGCCAGCGCGGCATTGGCAACCGGGGCGATCGCGTCGAAAATGCCGAGCAATGCGTGCGAGTGCCGCTTGCCGTCTCCGGCGATCAGTTCGGGATAATTGAAGTCGTCGCCGGTGAACATCAACACGCCGTCCGGCAGCCGGTTCCTGAGCGCCACCTCCTTGCCGGCGTCGAGCAGCGATATCTTGATGCCTTCGACCTTGCCGGCGTGGCGCTGGATGATGGCGACCACCGTATCGAGTGCGGTCCCGAAATCGCCGCTGCCCCAATAGCCCCTCAAGGCCGGATCGAACATGTCGCCCAGCCAGTGCAGGATGACCTTGCCGGAGGCTTGGCCCAATATGCGGTCGTAAACCAGGGCGTAATCGTCGGGCCCCTTCGCCACGGCCGCCAGGGCGCGGCTGGCCATCATGATCGCCTTGCCGCCCTGGCCTTCGATGAAAGCGAACTGCTCCTCATAGGCGGCGATCACATCGTCCAGTGTCCTGGCCGATGCCGGCGCCAGATGGTCGGTTCCGGCACCCGACGCGAGATCGGCGCCAGCGACGGTTCGCGCCTCCGCGATTGAACGGCGGATCAATTCCTGCGCATGTATCCAATCGAAGCCCATGCCGCGCTGCGACGTGTCCATGGCCTCTGCGATGCGGAAGCCGAGGCGCCACAGATGATGACGAAACGCCATCGTCCTGTTCCAGTCGACCACGGGCCGCGACCACGGATCAGTCATCTTGAGGGGATCGGCAACGACATGCGCGGCGGCATAGGCGATGCGCGGGAACCGTGCGCCGATCACCGGCTGGACCGGCTGTCCGACAAGCGCGTAACGTGTGCTGCGGCCACTCTCGCCCGGCAAGGCAATATCCATCGATCTCTCCCTTTTCGACGCCTATTAAATGGAACGTTCCAATAAATCAAGAACCTCTAGGATTCGAAATGGCCGGCCGGCCAATGCTGCGTTGCAGCACAAAGGGCCCTTGGATGGCATATTGCTTGACCACATATGATCGCTTCCTTCTGATTGAGAAAAAATCCCGATTGACTTGCCTACGAAGCAGAGATTAGAACGTTCCAATAAAAGTCGATTTAGAAAACCGGGAGGATACCAGGATGGCCAGTCGGGCCAAGGCGACGATCTTCGACATTGCCCGCGAGGCGGGCGTGTCCAAATCGACCGTGTCGCTCGTGCTCCAGGGCAGCGGCCTGATCCGCCCCGAAACCGCGGTCAAGGTGCGCAAGGCGATCGAGGATGTCGGCTATGTCTACAACCGCGGCGCCGCCAATCTGCGCAAGGCCCACTCCAACGTCATCGGCATGGTCATCAACGATCTCACCAATCCGTTCTTCGCGGAACTGGCAGTGGGCATGGAGCGTGTTTTCCAATCGGCCGGCATCGTGCCCTTCATCGCCAACACGGCCGAAAATCCGGTGCGCCAGGAAGAAGTGCTGAAGTCTCTGATGGAACAAGGCGTCGCCGGGCTCATCGTTTCCCCGGCGCGCGGCACCACGCCAGGGGCGTTCCGGCGGCTGGAAATAGCCGGTCTGCCGATTGCCTTCGCCATGCGCCGGCTGCCTGAAAGCCGCATTCCGGTGATTGCTCCCGACAATCATCGGGGCGCCTATCTCGCCACCGCTCATCTCGTCGGCAAGGGACATCGACGCCTGGCCTTCTTCGGCGGCTCGTCTGATCTGGTGGTCTACCATGAGCGGCTGGGCGGCTTTCGCGAGGCCTGCGAGACGCTCGGCATCGACGCTCGCGACGCGCTCATCATCGAGGGCGAGACCAACCGCAAGGGCGGCATGGCCTGCCTGGAAACGTCACTCGCAATGGCGGAGCCGCCAACCGCGGCGCTCTGCTTCAACGATGCCGTTGCCTTCGGCGTCATGCTGGCGCTGCGCAAGCGCGGACTTGAGCCGGGCCCGGATTTCGCCGTCGTCGGCTTCGACGATGTGGTCGAGGCCGAACATTATATGCCGCCGCTGACCAGCGTCGCGGTGGACTCCGCCGGTCTCGGCGAACGCGCGGCCCACGTCATGATCAAGATGATCCAGTCGCGCACCACGCGCGCCGAGGACCATATCGGCGCCGTCAATCTCGTGGTCAGGGAAAGCTGCGGCCCAGATCGCCGCACGCAAAAAAGGCCCGCGCCTACGGGAGCCGCGACATGAGCGTCAAATGGGGGCTGATCGGCGCCAGCACGATCGCCCGGCAATTCATGATCGACGCCATTCGCGCGCAAGCCGATGGCGCGATAGCAGCGGTAATGAGTTCCAACCCCGAACGCGCTGCGGCCTACGCAAGGGAAAATGGTATTCCAGCCGCCGTATCAAATCTCGATGCCTTGCTCGGATCCGACATCAACGCCGTCTACATCTCGACCACCAACGAATTGCACCTCGAACAGGCGCTGGCCGCGATCAAGGCGGGAAAGCATGTGCTGTGTGAAAAGCCGCTGGCGCTGACCAGCGACGACGCGCGCAGAATGGTCGTTGCGGCCAAGGCCGCGGGCATCGTGCTCGGAACCAATCATCATCTGCGCAACGCCGGCGCGCACCGTGCCGTGCGCGAGGCGATTGCCGCCGGTCGCATAGGCCAGCCGATCGCCGCGCGGGTCTTCCACGCCGTCTACCTGCCCGAAAACCTGCAGGGTTGGCGCATCGCCAGGCCTGAGGCGGGCGGCGGCGTGGTGCTCGACATCACCGTGCACGATGCCGACACGCTGCGCTTCGTGCTTGGCGACGATCCGGTCGAGGTTTCCGCCTTCACGCAATCCGCTGGTATGGCCGCCGGCGGGCTGGAAGACGGCGCCATGTGCATCTGGCGCTTCGAGTCGGGCCTCATCGCGCAATCGCATGAAGGCTTCACCACCAGATTTGCCGACACCGGCTTCGAGGTGCACGGCTCCCAAGGCTCGCTGATCGCCCGTAACGTGATGACGCAGAAACCGGTCGGCTCTGTCCTTCTGCGCACCGCCAGCGGCGAAGAAGAATTGAGCTCCGACCGCGAGAATCTCTATGTCAGGTCGGTGCGCCGGTTCCATGCCGCGATCCGTGGCGAGGGCCAGCCTTCCGCCACCGGCGAGGACGGCATCTGGTCGCTCGCCGCGGCCGAGGCGGCATTGCAATCGGCCAATTCCGGCAGAGCCGTCAAGATCGACCCGAAACTCGGGAGCATGAATTGAGCAAGGTCATTTCGTCGGCGCAGGCAGCCAGCCTGATCAAGGATGGTATGGTCGTCTCGGTGTCCTCGTCGAGCGGCCTCGGCTGCCCGGACGCCGTGCTCGCCGCCATCGGTGAACGCTTTGACAGCGAGGGCCATCCGAAGGACATCACCACGCTGCACCCGATCGCCGCCGGCGACATGTATGGCATCAAGGGCATCGATCATCTGGCCAAGCCGGGCCTGTTGAAGCGTACGCTGTGCGGCTCCTATCCGTCGGGTCCCTCCTCCGCCGAGCCGCCGCGGATCTGGAAGATGATCGGCGACAATTCAGTCGCCGCCTATAACGTGCCGTCCGGCATCCTGTTCGACATGCACCGCGAGGCCGCGGCCAAGCGGCCGGGCGTGCTGACCAAGGTCGGCCTCGACACTTTCGCCGACCCGCGCCACCAGGGCTGCGCGATGAACGGCGCCGCCGGCGAGCCGATCGTGTCGGTGCAGCAATTCGACGGCGAGGAATGGCTCTATTTCCGCGCCATCGTGCCCCAGGTTTCGATCATCCGCGCCACCACGGCGGATGAGCGCGGCAACCTGACCTATGAGCATGAGGGCGCCTATCTCGGCGGCCTGGAACAGGCGCTCGCCGCCCGCAACAATGGCGGCATCGTCATCGCGCAGGTCAAGCGCGTCGTCGAGAACGGCACGCTGAAGCCGCATGATGTGCGCGTGCCGGGCGTGCTGGTCGATCATATCGTCGTCGCGCCCGACCAGTTGCAGACTACGCTGACGCCTTACGATCCGGCAATTTCGGGTGAAATCTTCCGGCCGCTGTCGAGCTTCCGCACGCCGGAAATGAACGTTCAGAAGGTGATCGCGCGCCGCGTCGCCATGGAGCTTCGCGACGGTATGGCCGTCAATATCGGCTTCGGCATCTCGGCCAACGTGCCGCGCATCCTTCTGGAAGAAGGCCAGCACGGCAAGGTCACCTGGCTGATCGAACAGGGCGCTGTCGGCGGCGTGCCGCTGCTCGACTTCAAGTTCGGCTGCGCCTCCAATGCCGAGGCGATCATGCCCTCGCCGCACCAGTTCATCTATTTCCAGGCCGGCGGCTTCGACGCTTCGCTGCTCTCCTTCCTGCAGATCGACCGCCACGGCTCGGTCAACGTCTCGAAGCTTTCCGCACGGCCGCATGTCACGGCCGGCGCCGGCGGCTTTGTCGACATCACGTCGCGGGCGAAGAAGATCGTCTTTTCCGGCTTCTTCAATGCCGGAGCCAAGCTGTCGCTCGCCGATGGCGGCATCCGCATCGACGCGGAAGGCAAGGTCAAGAAAGTCGTCGAGGCGGTCGAGCACATCTCCTTCTCCGGCAAGCGCGCCGTCGCGCAGGGACAGGATATCACCTATGTGACCGAGCGTTGCGTGATGAAGCTGACGACAGATGGGCTGATGGTGACGGAACTGGCGCCGGGCATCGACCTCGGGCGCGATGTGCTTGGTCAAGCCGAGATCCCGCTCAATGTAGCCAACGACCTCAAGGTGACGCCGGCCGCGCTCTACCAGGATCGGCCGATCGGCCTTTCGCTCAATGGCAGCACCTCGCTCGGAGGCGCGCATGGCTGAGCGCCTCGTCACCTTCGAGCAGGATGGTGCGATCGGCACCGTCACCTTGCGCCGGCCCGAAAAATTCAACGCGCTCGACATCCCGATGCTGCGCGCGCTGGAAGCGGCGCTCGACGAGGCGGAAAGCGCCGAAGGTGTGCGGGTGGTGCTCATATGCGGCGAAGGCAAGGGTTTTTGCGCCGGCGGCGATGTCGAAGCCTGGGGCGGCATGAGTGCCGCCGATTTCCAGGTGCAATGGGTGCGCTACGGCCACCGTGTCTTCGACCGGCTGGCACGGCTGCGGCAGCCGATCATCGCCGTTCTGTCCGGCCATGCGCTCGGCGGTGGGCTCGAATTGGCTGTCGCCTGCGATTTTCGCGTCGCGGAAACGCAGGTGAAACTCGGCTTTCCCGAAACCTCGATCGGCGTCGTCCCCGGCTGGTCCGGCACGCAACGCGCGGTGCGCCGCCTCGGCGCTCAGACGGTGCGCCGTATGGCTGTCGGTGGCGAGATTTTTCTGGCGGCGGAAGCGCTTGCGCTGGGTATCGTCGACCGCATCGTCGAAACCGGCAAAGCGTCGGGTGAAGCCAAGACATGGGCTGAAAAAATCGCCGAACGCGGGCCGCTGGCGATCGAAGCCGCCAAGCTGATGATCGCGGTGGCGGAAGGCGAGGAAAGCGCTGCCGCGACCGAAGCCTTGGCCAGCGGCTTCATAGCGCTCACCGGCGATCTCAAGGCCGGCGTCGGCTCCTTCAAGACCAAGCAGAAGCCCGTGTTTTCGCGTTCCTAGGACAGAGTGGAAATCACATGAATGCACCTCTCAAGATTTCCATGCCTGCCGAGGCCTCCGCGGCTCCCAAGGCATACAAGCTTCTGATCGACGGCAAGCATGTCGATGCCCGCGACGGCCGCATGCTGGAACGCAAGAGCCCCGGTCACGGCTTCACCGTTTACATTATGCCCAGGCAGGTGCCGCCGAAGTGGAAGCCGCGATGCAGGCCGCGCACAGGGCGTTCGAGACCGGTCCCTGGCCGCGCATGAAAGCGGCCGAGCGCGCCGCGATCCTGCTCAAGGCCGCCGACCTGATCGAGGCGCGGCTGGAAGACATCGCCCGGCTGGATGCGCTGGAATCCGGTAAGCCGATCGCCCAGGCGCGCGGCGAGATCGGCGGCGCCGTCGACATCTGGCGCTATGCCGCTTCGCTGGCCCGCACGTTGCACGGTGAAAGCTACGCCAATCTCGGCGACGCCATGCTGGGTGTGGTGCTGCGCGAGCCGATCGGCGTCGTCTCGATCATCACGCCGTGGAACTTCCCGTTTCTCATCGTCAGCCAGAAGCTGCCTTTCGCGCTCGCCGCCGGCTGCACGGCGGTGGTCAAGCCGAGCGAAATGACCTCGGCCTCGACCTTCGTGCTTGGCGACATCCTGCTCGAAGCCGGCGTGCCCGCCGGCGTCGTCAATATCCTCGCCGGTCTCGGCCCCGATGTCGGCGCGCCGATGGTCAGCCATCCCCTGGTGGAGATGGTTTCGTTCACCGGCTCCACCCGCGTCGGCAAGATGACCATGGCGGCGGCCTCGAACTCCCTGAAGAAAGTGTCGATGGAGCTCGGCGGCAAGAACGGCCAGATCGTCTTTCCCGATGCCGATCTCGTGGCGGCGGCCGACGCAGCGGTGTTCGGCGGCTTCTTCAATGCCGGCGAATGCTGCAATGCCGGCAGCCGGCTGATCGTGCATGAGGCGATCGCCGATGATTTCCTGGCCGCGGTGAAGGTGTTGACAGCCAAGGTTACCGTGGGCGATCCGCTCGATGACAGGACCAAGGTCGGCGCGATGATTTCGTCCGACCATCTGGCCAAGGTGACGGATTACGTGGCGGCAGCCGCGAGTGACGGCGGCAGCATCTACAGCGGCGGCGGGCAACTCCCCTCCAATGCCGGCCAATATCTCGACCCGACGATCTTACGCGACGTCACCGAAAACATGGCCGTCGCCCGCGAGGAAGTGTTCGGGCCGGTGCTATCGGTGTTGACTTTTGAATCGATTGAAAGGGCGTTGCACATCGCCAACAACACGCCCTATGGTCTGTCGGCGGGTGTGTGGAGCGCCAGCATCGACACCTGCATGTCGGTGGCGCGGGGCGTGCGTTCGGGGACGGTCTGGGTGAACACGTTCATGGAAGGTTATCCCGAACTGCCGTTCGGCGGCTACAAGCAGTCGGGCCTGGGCCGCGAACTCGGCAAGCGCGCCGTCGAGGACTATACCGAGGAAAAGACAATCCAGTTTCATCGCGGCCAGCGCACCGGTTGGTGGGTCGGCTGAGTTGGGAAGAACCCGGTGGGCTGCCACCGGTCGTGTAATGCAACAAGGGAGGAAGTACATGTTGCGCAAACTGCTTATCGGAACGGCGCTCGCTTCGGGCCTGGCTTTCGCGGCCCATGCCGAGGATGTCAAGGAAGTGCAGATGCTGCATTGGTGGACGTCGGGCGGCGAAGCGGCTGCTCTCAACGTGCTCAAGGGCGATCTGGCCAAGGAAGGCTATGCCTGGAAGGACGTTCCCGTGGCTGGCGGCGGCGGCGATGCCGCCATGACCGCGCTGAAAGCGATGGTCGCGGCCGGCAACTATCCGACCGCCTCGCAGATGCTCGGCTACACCGTGCTCGATTATGCCGCTGCCGGCGTCATGGGCGACCTCACCGAGACGGCGAAGAAGGAAGGCTGGGACAAGTCGGTTCCGGCCGCCCTGCAGAAATTCGCCGTCTATGACGGCAAGTGGGTTGCCGCTCCGGTCAACGTCCACTCGGTCAACTGGCTGTGGATCAACAAGGCGGTGATGGACAAGATCGGCGGCACCGAGCCGAAGACCTTCGACGACTTCGTGGCATTGCTCGACAAGGCCAAGGCGGCCGGCGTCACCCCGCTCGCGCTTGGTGGTCAGAACTGGCAGGAAGCCACCATGTTCGATTCCGTCGTGCTGTCGACCGGCGGGCCGGAGTTCTACAAGAAGGCGATGAACGACCTCGACGACGCTTCGCTCAAGTCCGACACGATGAAGAAGTCGTTCGACAATCTCGCCAAGCTCGTCACCTATGTCGACCCGAACTTCTCGGGCCGCGACTGGAACCTCGCCACCGCCATGGTCATCAAGGGCGATGCGCTGGTGCAGGTCATGGGCGACTGGGCCAAGGGCGAATTCCACGCCGCCAACAAGACCCCGGGCACCGACTTCCTCTGCTATCGCTTCCCGGGCACCGACGGCTCGGTGATCTACAACTCCGACATGTTCGGCATGTTCAACGTCCCGGACGACCGCAAGGCCGCCCAGGTTGCACTCGCCACCGCCACTTTGTCGAAGAGCTTCCAGTCGGCCTTCAACGTCGTCAAGGGTTCGGTTCCGGCCCGCACCGACGTGCCTGACACCGACTTCGACGCTTGCGGCAAGAAGGGTATTGCCGACCTGAAGAAGGCCAATGAAGGCGGCACGCTGTTCGGCTCGCTCGCCCAGGGCTATGGCGCGCCCCCGGCTGTCGCCAATGCCTACAAGGACGTCATCTCCAAATTCGTCCATGGTCAGATCAAGACCTCGGACGAGGCCGTGACCGAACTGGTCAAGGCAATCGACGACGCCAAGTAAGCGTTACGCACGAAAACGCCTTCCCCGCTCCGGCGGGGAAGGCCCCGTGAGGCCGGTCGGCCGGACGCCGATGGGAGGAACCCATGAACACAGTTGCGACAAGCCAGATCAAGCTGACGCCGGAGCATGCCCGCCCGCGCACCTCTGTGCGGTCGCGCCTGCAGGACGCCTTGCCGAAAATCGTGCTGGCGCCGAGCTTCGCCATTACTATCGTTTTCGTCTACGGCTTCATCCTGTGGACGATCTACCTATCCTTCACCAACTCCAAGACCTTCCCGTCCTACGCCATAACGGGCGGGCGCGCCTATCAGCGACTCTGGGGCTGGACCTTCGACACCGATCCGCCATCGAGCTGGTACACGTCGATCACCAATATGGGCATTTTCGGCTTTCTCTACATCTTGATCTGCCTGGCGCTCGGCCTGTTCCTGGCCATCCTGCTCGACCAGAAGATCCGCGGTGAAGGCGTGCTGCGTCCGATCTATCTCTACCCGATGGCGCTCTCCTTCATCGTCACCGGCGTTGCCTGGAAATGGTTCCTCGACCCTGGCCTCGGTCTCGAGCAGACGCTGCATCAATGGGGCTGGACGAGCTTCCATTTCGACTGGATCAAGAACAAGGATTTCGTTATCTACACCGTGGTCATCGCCGGCGTCTGGCAGGCCTCCGGCTTCATCATGGCGATGTTCCTGGCCGGCCTGCGCGGCATTGACGGCGAGATCATGAAAGCGGCGCAGATCGACGGCGCCACCACCTTCCAGCTCTATCGCCGCATCGTCATTCCGCTCTTGCGGCCGATCTTCCTGTCAGCCTTCATCGTGCTCGCGCACCTTGCCATCAAATCTTACGATCTGGTTGTGGCGCTGACCAGCGGTGGCCCCGGCGGCTCGGCCTGGCTGCCGTCCAACTTTATGTATGAATACACCTTCAAGCGCAACGAAATGGCCGTCGGTTCGGCAAGTGCCGTGATCATGCTGATGACCATCGTCGCCATCATCGTGCCCTATCTCTATTCGGAACTCAGGGAGAAGTCGCGATGAGCGCCGTGACCGCTCCCGCCCGCCAGGCCAGCGGCGTCAACGTCAAGGTCGTCAACCGCATCGTCATCTACGGGCTTCTGGCGCTATTCGCGCTGTTCTACCTGATGCCGCTGTTCGTCATGCTGGTGACCTCGTTCAAGACCATGGACGAGATCCAGAACGGCAACATGCTGGCGCTGCCCAAGGCGCCGACCTTCGAGCCCTGGCTGAAGGCATGGGGCGAGACCTGCGTTGGCCTCACCTGCGCCGGCATCAAGGGCTATTTCTGGAACTCCATCAAGATGGTGGTTCCCGCCGTGCTGATCTCGACCATGCTCGGTGCGCTGAACGGCTACGTGCTGACCAAATGGCGTTTCCGCGGCGCGACACTGGTGTTCGGGCTGATGCTGTTTGCCTGCTTCATCCCGTTCCAGTCGGTGCTCTTGCCGATGGCGACGATCCTGGGCAGCCTCGGACGGTTCGGCGTGACGCTGCAGAACACGGTCGGAACCAGCTTCGGCCTCGGCAACCCGACGGTCAACCTGGTGTTCGTCCACGTCGTCTACGGCATCGGCTTCACCACGCTGTTCTTCCGTAATTATTATGAGGCGTTCCCGACCGAACTGGTGAAGGCCGCGCAGGTGGACGGCGCTTCCTTCTTCCAGATCTTCCGGCGCATCATGCTGCCGAACTCGATGCCGATCTTCGTCGTCACCGTCATCTACCAGTTCACCAACATCTGGAACGACTTCCTGTTCGCCTCCGCCTATGCCGGCACAGGTGACGCGATGCCGATGACGGTGGCGCTCAACAATGTCGTCAACACCTCGACCGGCGTCGTCGAATACAACGTCAACATGGCGGCTGCGATGATCGCCGCGCTGCCCACCCTTCTCGTCTATGTGCTCGCCGGCCGCTATTTCGTGCGTGGCCTGATGGCCGGCGCGGTCAAAGGATAACGCAATGGCTTTTCTGGAAATTGATGGTCTGAGGAAGCGTTTCGGCCAGGTCGAGATCCTGAAAGGGATTAACCTCGAGCTTGAAAAGGGCGGCTTTCTGGTGCTGGTCGGTCCGTCCGGCTGCGGCAAGTCCACGCTGCTCAACACCATTGCCGGACTGGAGACGATCACCTCTGGCGATATCCGCGTCGACGGCCGCACCATCACCGATCTTCACCCGTCCAAGCGCGACATCGCCATGGTGTTCCAGAGCTATGCGCTCTACCCCAACATGACGGTGGCCGGGAACATCTCCTTTGGCATGGAGATGCGCGGCGTACCAGCCGAGGAACGCCAGAAGGCGATCGACAAGGTGGCCAAGGTCCTGCAGATCGGCCATCTGCTGCAGCGCAAGCCGAGCCAGCTCTCCGGCGGCCAGCGCCAGCGCGTCGCCATGGGCCGGGCATTGGTACGCGACCCCAAGCTGTTCCTGTTCGACGAGCCGCTGTCCAACCTCGACGCCAAGCTGCGCGTCGACATGCGCATCGAGATCAAGCGCCTGCATGCCACCACGGGCACAACGATCGTCTACGTCACCCACGACCAGATCGAGGCGATGACACTGGCGACCAAGATCGCGGTCATGCGTGACGGCGAGGTGCAGCAATTCGGCACGCCGGCGGAAATCTACAATAACCCGAGCAATGTCTTCGTCGCCGACTTCATGGGGTCGCCGGCAATGAACTTGATCCCGGCGACCATCGGCGGCAATGGCGGCGATCTGGCCGTCGTGCTTGATCGCGAGGCACGCCAGCCGATCACCTTGCCGATGGCCAACGCGCCGGCCGGACTGTCGGCGTTCAAGGGTAAGCCGATCATCTTCGGCGTCCGCCCGGAGGCGCTCACCGATCCGGAAGGCGCGGAACGCAACGCCTCGCAAATCGCCACCGCCGATTGTCATATCGAGGTTGTGGAACCGGCCGGTTCCGACACTTTCGCCGTCACCAATCTCGGTGGCAAGGGCGTGGTGGCGCGGCTGCGCGCCGATGCCAACATCCAGCCGGGCACCAACACGCCGCTGGCCTTCAACCTGACCAAGGCTGTGTTCTTTGATCCGGCGACCGAGAGCCGTATTCGCTGATGCGTGTCGCCCAAAAGTGGATCCGGTTTTGGGGCAACGATATGCATCAAAACAAAAGACCTGAAGCGGGTCGCATGTGTCAATTCAAACGCGGCGCGCTTTAGGCGATGGCAAACCCCGATATCGTCATCATCGGTTCCGGCATCGGCGGCGCCACGATCGCCTCTGGTCTGGCCGGCAGCGGCGCCTCTATCCTGATGCTGGAGCGTGGCGAGCCGCTGCCGGCAACGCCGCACGCGCGCGACACACGCGCCATCTTCGTTGACGGCCATTACCGGCCGAAGGAGATGTGGCGCGAAGCTGGCGGTGCCGCGTTCAACCCAGGTAATTACTACTATGTCGGCGGCAATTCGAAATTCTTCGGCGCGGTGCTGATCCGCTACCGCAAGGAAGACTTTTCCGCCATGGAACACTTTGGCGGCGTCTCGCCGGCATGGCCGTTTTCCTATGACGAATTCGAGCCTTGGTATTCCAGGGCAGAGCAGCTGTTCCGCGTGCGCGGCGCGCTGGGCGAGGATCCAACCGAGCCATTTCATTCGGTTCCCTATGCCTTCAAGCCGGTGCCCGACGAGGCGCCGATCGCGCGCGCCCGTGCCGAACTCAAGGGGCTCGGGCTGCATCCGGCCTCCCTGCCGCTCGGCGTCGACATCGACACCTGGCTGAAGGAGGGCAGGACCGGCTGGGACGCTTTTCCCAATACCGGCCAGGGTAAGGTCGACGCGCAGACCGGACCGCTGACGGCGGCCCTGACCGACCAGAACATCAAGCTCGAGACCGGCGCCTATGTCGAATATCTCGAGACAGCCCCGGACGGCAAAACCATCTCGGCCGTTCACTACCGCCAGAACGGCGAGCCGAGGAAAGTCGCGCCGAAGCTGGTGATCCTGTCGGCCGGCGCGGTCAATTCAGCGGTCATCCTGCTGCGCTCGCCCTCACCCGGTAATGGCAAGGGGGGCGGCAACGGCCTGGCCAACCGCTCCGACCAGGTCGGCCGCAACTTCATGAATCACAATTCGAGCGCCATGCTGGCGATCGATCCGCGCCGCAGGAACGATGCCGTCTACCAGAAGACCCTGATGCTGAACGACTACTATCTCACGGACGGCAAGGGCGGAAAACCGCTCGGCAATGTCCAGCTTCTCGGCAAGATCGACGGCAACATGCTCAAGGCCAATGTGAAACGGCTGCCGAAATTCGCGCTCGACTTCATGGCCGGCCATGCCATCGACTGGTATCTGATGTGCGAAGACCTGCCCGATCCCGAAAGCCGCATCATGGTCGACGGCAAGGACATCGTCATGCAATGGCGACGCTCCAACATGCAGTCGCTCGACGGGCTGACCAAGGTGATGCGCGCGAATTTCCGCGCCTGCGGTTATCCCATCGTGCTGTCGCGCCCGTTCGACAAGCGCACGCCCTCGCACCAGTGCGGCACGGTCAAAATGGGCGATGATCCGGCGACGTCGCCGCTCGATCCGTTCTGTCGCGCCTTCGATCACCGGAACCTCTTCGTCGTCGACGCCAGTTTCCTGCCGAACTCGGCGGCCGTGAACCCGGCGCTGTCGATCGCCGCCCAAGCGCTGCGGGTAGCCGAACACATCCGCAAAACAGAGCTTGCCGCATGACCCGCCCGGCGGCCATCGTCACCGGCGGCGCGCGCGGCATCGGCCTTGCCTGCGCCGAGGCGCTGGCCGACGCCGGATTCGACATTCTCGTCGCTGACCTTGCCAAAACAGCCGCAGGCGAGCTCGCCGCTGACATCACCGCGCGCGGCGCGAAGTTTGCCTATGTCGGCTGCGACATCGCCGACCTTTCCACCCATGCTTCCCTCGTCGACGCCGCCATGCGCGCCTTCGGCCGCATCGATTGCCTGGTCAACAATGCAGGTGTCGGCGCCGTGGTGCGGGGCGACCTCCTCGACCTCAAACCCGATAATTTCGACCGTGCGCTCGGCGTCAACCTGCGTGGCACCGTCTTCCTCACCCAGGCTGTCGCCAAGGTGATGCTCCGCCAGCCGGGCGATCATGCGAAATCGATCATCACCATCACCTCGGTCAGCGCCGAGATGGCCTCTCCGGAACGCTCCGAATATTGCATGTCGAAGGCAGCGCTTTCCATGTGGGTGAAGAACCTGGCGCTCAGGCTCGCCCCGGAAAACATCGGCGTGTTCGAGCTGCGGCCGGGCATCATCCGCACCGACATGACGGCAGGCGTGAGTGCCAAATACGACGCGCTGATCGACGGCGGCCTGGTGCCGGCGAAACGCTGGGGCGAAGCCTCCGATATTGGTGCCATGGTGGCGGCGCTCGCTGCCGGCAGACTGGGTTTTTCGACCGGCTCGATCATCAATGTCGACGGCGCGCTCTCCGTGCCCCGGCTGTGAACGGATAAGACACGGATAAGACACGGATAAGACAATGACCGACTACATCATCGTGGGCGCCGGTCCGGCCGGCTGCGTGCTGGCCAACCGGCTAAGCGAGGATCCCTCCAATTCCGTGCTGCTGCTCGAAGCCGGCGGCAAGGACTGGCACCCCTATATCCACATGCCGGCGGGTTTCGCCAAGATGACCAAGGGCATCGCCTCCTGGGGCTGGTCGACCGTGCCGCAGAAACACATGAACGACCGCGTCTTCTGGTACACGCAGGCCAAGGTGGTCGGCGGCGGTTCTTCCATCAACGCCCAGATTTACACGCGCGGCAATGCCCGCGACTACGACGCGTGGGAGAAGGAAGAAGGGCTGGCCGGCTGGGGCTATCGCGACGTACTGCCCTATTTTAAGCGCGCCGAGAACAATCAGCGTTACGCCAACGATTTTCACGGCGACCAGGGCCCGCTCGGCGTCTCCAACCCGATCTCGCCGCTGCCGATCTGCGAGGCCTATTTCCGCGCCGGCCAGGAGATGGGCATTCCTTTCAACCCGGATTTCAACGGCGCCAGCCAGGAAGGCGTCGGCTACTACCAGCTCACCCAGAAGGACGCCCGCCGGTCCTCCGCTTCGGTGGCCTATCTCAAGCCGATCCGCGACCGGAAGAATCTCATTGTCCGGACCGATGTGCTGGTCACCCGCATCGTCGTCGAGAACGGCCGTGCCATCGGCGTCGAGGTGGTCGACAGGCCGGGCGGCCAGACAACAATCCTGCATGCCGACCGCGAGGTGATCGTCTCGTCCGGCGCCGTCGGTTCGCCGAAGCTTCTGATGCAGTCGGGCATCGGCCCGGCCGACCACCTGAAATCGGTCGGCATCACGCCGGTACACGATCTGCCAGGCGTCGGCTCCAACATGCAGGATCATCTCGACCTGTTCGTCATCGCCGAATGCACAGGCGATCACACCTACGACAATTACGCCAAGCTCCACCGCACGGCCTGGGCCGGCCTGCAATATCTGCTGCTGAAGAACGGACCGGTGGCTTCCAGCCTGTTCGAGACCGGCGGCTTCTGGTACGCGGATCCGACCGCCGCCTCGCCCGACATCCAGTTCCATCTGGGTCTCGGCTCCGGCATCGAGGCCGGCGTCGAGAAGCTGAAAAACCCGGGCGTCACCTTGAACTCGGCTTTCCTGCGGCCGCGCTCGCGTGGAACGGTGCGGCTGAAAAGCGCCGATCCAGCCGACCATCCGCTGATCGATCCGAACTACTGGTCCGATCCCTATGACCGCGCCATGTCGCTGAAGGGGCTGCGGCTGGCGCGAGAGATCATGCGGCAGAAGGCACTTGCCCCCTACGTGCTGCGCGAGGTGCTGCCCGGTCCGTCGCTCGCCAGTGATGACGAGTTGATCGACTATGCCTGCCGCACGTCCAAGACCGACCACCATCCCGTCGGCACCTGCCGCATGGGCCATGACGAGATGGCGGTGGTGACGCCGGATCTCAAGCTGCGCGGTATAGAGGGCTTGCGCGTCTGCGACGCATCGGTGATGCCGCGTGTGCCTTCTTCCAACACCAACGCGCCGACCATCATGGTTGGCGAAAAGGGCGCTGATCTGATCCTTGGCCGCGAGCCGCTGGCGCCGGCGGTGTTTTCCGGCAATCGTGCTGCTTAGGGAGTGGCAAAATGATCAGGCACTGTGTTTTCGCAAGATTTCGTAGTGATGTGTCCCCGGCCGAGCGCACGGCTATCCGCGCCGACCTCGAAGCGTTGCGGCAGGTGATCGAAGGCATGGACAGCGCCAATGTCAGTCCGGAGCCCTTCGCGCGGGGTTTCAGCCATGGCTTCACCATCGATTTCCGCGATGCGGCGGCGCGCGACGCCTATCTCGTCCATGAGGCGCATCAGCGTGCCGGCGCCCGGCTGGTCGCGGCCCTCGAAGGCGGCACCGACGGATTGATGGTCTTCGACCTCGATCTTACGAAAAAGTGAACCGCCGGCCTTTCGAAAGCCGCCCGATCGCTGTTCTCTTTTGCCGACAAGGCGACATATCGTTCCTTTGGGGGCACAAAGGAGGACGCCTTGAACCTCACCGCCGAGCAGAAGAAAACCGTTCTGGCGTCATTTCTGGGCTGGACGCTCGATGCTTTTGATTTCTTCCTTCTGACCTTTCTACTCACCGATATTGCGGCTGAGTTCCAGACCGATGTCCCCGCGGTGTCGAAGGCTCTGTTCCTGACCTTGGCGACCCGCTTCATCGGCGCGTTCTTCTTTGGCATGCTTGCCGACAAATACGGTCGCAAGCCGATCTTGATGCTCAACATCGTCAGCTACTCGGTGATCGGGGCGCTGGCTGCTTTCTCTCCCAATCTCGGCATCTTCCTGGCGCTACGCGCCCTGTTCGGCATCGCCATGGGCGGCGAATGGGGCCTCGGCTCCTCGCTTGCCATGGAATCCATACCGCCGCGGGCACGCGGCATGGTCTCGGGTATCCTGCAATGCGGTTATCCCGCCGGTTACCTCCTGGCGGCGGTGGTCTATGGGCTGCTCTACGGACAGAAGGTCGGCGACTTCGTCCTCGGCTGGCGCTTCATGTTCCTGCTGAGCTTCATACCGGCGCTGATGGTGCTGTTCATCCGCTCGCACGTGCCGGAATCGCCCCCCTTCGTCGAGGCACAAAAGCAGGTCAGACCGGGGTTGCTGGAAACGCTGCGGAAGCACTGGCGCGTCGCGCTCTATGCCGTGGTGCTGATGATGTTCTTCAACTTCTTCAGCCATGGCACGCAGGACCTCTACCCGACCTTCCTGAAGAAACAACATGGCTTTGATCCGCATACGGTGAGCTGGATCACCATCGTCGCCAATATCGGCGCCATTGTCGGCGGCCTGGCGTTTGGCGCGCTGTCGGAGAAGATCGGCCGCATCAACGCCATTACCCTCGCATGCATCATCGCCCTGCCGGCGATCCCACTATGGGCCTACAGCTCCACGCCCTTCATGCTGGCCATTGGCGCCTTCATCATACAGGTCGCGGTCCAGGGTGCCTGGGGTGTCATCCCGGTTCACCTCAATGAGCTTTCGCCCGGCGCGGTGCGCGCCACCTTGCCCGGCTTCATATACCAGGCCGGCAATCTCGCCGCCTCCTACGGCGGTCCGTATCAAGCGGGGATCGCGGAAGCGCCCGGCGGCAGTTATGGTTATGCGCTGGCGCTATTTGCCGGCGTGGTCGCCGTCTGCATCATCGTGGTCATCCGCTTCAGTCCGGAGCGGCGCGGTCAGGTAATGACGGTGCTGGGTTGAAACGTCAGCCCATCCTCAGCGCGATGACGCCTGCGACGATGCTGAGCGCGGCGGCACCGCGCCAGCCCGTCATCTTCTCGCCGAGCGCGTAGACCGAAATCATCATGGCGAACAGGATCGAGGTTTCGCGCAGTGACGCGACCGAGGCGATCGGCGCCTTGGTCATCGCCCACATCACGATCCAGTAGGCGGCGCCGGAAAGCACGCCGGTGAACAGCCCGGTCTTCCAGTCGCGCGCCAACACCGGAAGCGCCTTGGATCCTCGGAAAACGAGGCAGAGCACCAGCGCCCCAAGCGCATCGCAGATGAACAGCCAGGCGGCATAGCTTTGCGCGGTCGCGGCCAGCCGCGCGCCGCTGCCGTCGGATAGCGTGTAGCTGGCAATGAAGATCGACGTGCCCAGCGCAAATGCGACCGCGCGCAGGTTCAGCTTCTCCAGATGCGCCCCGCCGCGAAACGACATTACCAGCGTTCCGGCCGACAACAGCAGGATGCCCACGATGGCGAGCGGCGCCGGCACCTCGGCGACGACGAACATCCCGCCAATCGCGGCCAGCAGAGGTGCCGTTCCGCGTGCCAACGGATAGGTCTGGGCGAAATCGCCGGCCTGGTAGGCGCCGATCAGGAAGGTGCGGTAGCCCATGTGGAAGATCACCGAAGCGGTGATGTAGGGCCAGACTTCCGCCTTGGGCACCTCGACGAAAGGCAGCACCACGAGGCCAGCGACCCCCATGCCGAACGTCATCAAAGTGATCGACAGGAAGCGGTCGAGATGCACCTTGACCAGCGCGTTCCAGATCGCGTGCATGGCGGCCGCGGCAAGCACCGCGAAGAAGACGAAAAGCGTCATATGGAGCTCATCGACCTCCGGAGCCGAAGGGCGTTTCGAGATCGATGTCGACCCGGACGGGGAAGTGATCGGAAGCAAGCTCGCCGATATCGGCGCCGACCGAGCGCACACGCCCGGCCAACATGCCGCCGACAAAGCAATGGTCAAGACGGCGCTTTGCCAGTCTGCCGTCGATGATCTTCTCATGCGTATGGAAATCACCAGCCGGTTCAACCGCCACGGCGGCGGCATCGACGAAGCCGTCGAGATAGGCTGCTCCACGATGATATGGCGTGCTGCCGACGATGCGCCGGTACTCGGCCCTGCCGGGTTCCATGTTGAAGTCGCCCAGCCAGATCGCCGCCGGCGGATTTTCCGGCTCGACTTCCCCATGTGTCCAGTTACGCGAAGGTTCGTCGTCCGCGCCGCTCCACGGCCCGCCTTCCACCGGCGCCCGGCGATGCTGCGCCAAGAGATAGTCGATCTGGTCCAGCCGCTCTTCCGCGGCGATGTGCGCGAGATGCAGCGAAAGCACCCTGACCGGTCCGGCCGGCGTGCGGATCATGCATTCGAGCGCGGCGTTGCGGGTGTTGAGCGGCCGCAAGGTACGGCGCATCGGCAGCGCATGCAGCCGCGACCAGACGATCGGCAGCTTCGACAGGACCATGGTGCCGAATTGCCGGCGGCGGTTGACCAGACGGCCGTCCCGCCATTCGCTGGCATCCATGTCGAAGGCCGGGCCATACACCCAGTGATAATCAGGCAGAAGCCGTGAAAGCAGCTCCGGCTGGTCATCGAAATTGCTGCGCTGCCAGTGCCGCTCGACCTCCTGCAAGGCGATGATGTCGGCGCCGGCAATCATGCGCGCGGCGCGCGAAAGATCGTAGCGCCCGTCGCTGCCGAACCCGTACTGGATGTTGTAGCTGACCAGCTTCATTGCTTATCCGGCTCACTTCCCGGTGTTGGCAGTAACGGTTCGGTCGATCGCTTGCAATGTGCAGGAGGACGGACGGGGCTTGGGCCAGCAGGGCGGCAGTCGAGACGCGGCATCTGCTAGTCGGTGGTCAGCGGCTGGAACCGGCCTGCCGGCGACGCCGCCAGTTCCGCCCAGTCGATCTCTTCCTCCAGCCGGTGATAGGCTTCATCGCCGATCGTGCCGTTGCTGCGCAGTTCTTCCAGCGTGTCGCGCTGGCGGTTGATGGCGTAGAGCCGCAGCCGGTCGTATTCGGTCGCCGCCTGCGCGTCCTCCGGGTTTTCCGCGACCACGCGCTGAGCCTCGTATTGTTCGCGCACGACGGCCGCCGCGGCCGACGTCTTGCGGCTCAACACATCAAGGGCGGCCTGCATGATGGCAACCCGCGCCTGAGCCACTTCGCGATCGACACTCGTGTCCCGTTCGAAGTTGAGTATCCGCAGCAAGGGCTTCAAGGTCATGCCTTGCAACACCAGCGTGCCCAGAACCACCGCGAAGGCGGCAAGCACGATCGGGTCGCGGCCGGGAAAGCCGGCCGGCAGGGCAATGGCCACCACCAGCGTCACCAACCCCCGCATGCCGCACCAGCCGACCAGCACGGCGCCGCGAAATGTCGGCGCTTCTCGCCTTCTGTCTTCGCCGCCGAAACGGGCGAACCATCTGATGATCGCAACGTAACTCGCCACCCAGACGAGGCGTGCCAGAATGACGACAACCAGCACCGTCGCGGCAAAGACAAAGGCTCCGCCCTGCCCATCGCCGGAGAGCCGGCCGACGATAGAGCGTGCTTGCAGCCCCATGAGCACGAAAGCCAGCACGTTGAGCACGAACACCGCCGATTCCCAGACTGAATAGGTGCTGACGCGACGTCTCGCCGACATGCGGCGCGGCGCACTGCGCGCAATGGTGATGGCATAGACGACGATTGTGATGATGGCGGAAAGACCGAGCCTGTCGGCCAGGATCCACACCCCGAATGTCCCGGCGAACTGCACCACGGTGCTGCTTGCGGCGTCGTCGATCCGGCTAAGTGTAAGCAGCGAGACACGGCCAAGCACATAACCCGCGGCCAAACTGCCAATCGTCGACAGCAAGATCACCGGAATGGCGTTGCTCAGCAGGATCGAACCGAGCGCGGCCGAAACCGCCAACCGGTAGATCAGCAGCGCGGTGGCATCGTTGAGCAGGCTCTCGCCCTGCAGGATGGCGGTGAGGCGGTACGGCACCTTGAACTGGCCGAGCACGGCGCTGGCCGCCACGGCATCCGGCGGCGCGACGATGGCGCCAAGCGCGACCGCCGCCGCGATCGGCAGCCCGGCCATTTTCCAGCCGACAAAGGCAACGACTAGGGTGGTGAAGACCACGGCGCCGAGCGCCAGCAGCACCAGCGACAGCCTGTAGCGCTTCAGGTCGCGCAGCGACGTGTCATAGGCGGCATCGAGCAGCACCGGCGCGATGAACAGGGCAAGCGCCAGCTCCGGATCGATCTCGATCACTGGCGCACCGGGTACAAAGGCAATCGCGACGCCGGCCAGGGCCAGAAGGGACGGATAGGGAATCTCCAGCCGACGCGACAGCGCCGTCAGCGCGACGGCGGTCAAAAGCAGGATAAGCGTCAGTTCGAAAAGGGCCATGCGCTATCGTAGCGGCCGAATGAAACGATTGGCAGTGCCAAAGTCATGGCCGTGAAACAACGGGGTGACACCTCCGGTACCGGTTGTGTCGCCGCGGGCACGAGGAATCCGGATCGCTGGAGCACCCGTTCGGGAGCGCCAACCGACCGTGGAGTACCTAGTGCAACACCAGCATATCGCTCGACGAAAACGAAATCTCCGCCTTTTCACCGACCGCGGGCGGCGGCGTCGCCGGGCTGTTGAATGTGTCGAGCGACACCGTGTTGCCGCCGATGCCGACGCGAACACGGATCACCGAGCCGAGGAAGTGTACTTCGGAAATCTCGCCCGAAAGACTGGAATCACGGCCGGGCTGGCGACCAAGCGAAATTGCCTCGGGCCGCAGCGCCAGCGACAGCATGTCGCCGGACTTCGAGCCGTTGAGCTTGCCCTTGAGCGAGACTTCCTGCGTGTTGACCTGCACCGTGCCGGATGCGGCGTCAGTGACCTTGCCTTCGAGCACGTTCAGCGTGCCAACGAAATTGGCGACGAATTTGGTTGCCGGCCGGTTGTAGATCTCGAACGGTGTGCCGACCTGCTCGGCCTTGCCGCCATACATGACGGCGATGCGGTCGGAGATGGACAGCGCCTCTTCCTGGTCATGGGTGACGAAGATAGTGGTGATGCCGAGCTTCTTCTGGATCGAGCGGATTTCCTCGCGCAGCGACACACGTACCTTGGCGTCGAGCGCCGACAGCGGCTCGTCGAGGAGCAACAGCTTCGGTTTCGGCGCGATCGCACGCGCCAGCGCAATGCGCTGCTGCTGGCCGCCGGAGAGCTGGTAGGGGTAGCGGTCCGCCATCTGCGGCAGCTTGATCATATCGAGCATCTCGGCGACGCGGGCATCGATATCCGCCCTGGGCATGCCGGCGACCCTCAGGCCGAAGCCGATGTTCTGCGCCACGGTTAGGTTCGGGAACAGCGCATAGGCCTGGAACACCATGCCGACATTGCGCTGGTTGGGCTTCAACCGGGTGATGTCCTTGCCGGCTACGACGATCTTGCCGGCTGATGGCTCCTCGAAGCCGGCTACCATGCGCAGCACAGTGGTTTTGCCACAGCCGGACGGCCCAAGAAACGAGACGAATTCACCCGGCTCGACGTCGAGATTGAAGTCCTCCACCACCGTGGTGGCGCCGAAGGATTTTCGGACGTGCTGGATGGAAAGGAATGGCTCGGCCATGGTTCTTTCTTTCAATCAATTCGGGCGGTTGGCGGACTTCGGCGCAAACCGCGACAGGACCTGGATCAGCGACATGCAACCCCAGGTGATTACGAAAGCAATAATGGACAGCGCTGCCGGTTCATAGGCTCGGTTGGCAACCAGGTTCTGCAAATAAGGACCGAAAGCGGGCCGATTGAGCAGACTTGCCATGGTGAACTCGCCGATGACGATCGCGAACGTCAGGAAGGCGCCGGAGAGCACGGCGATCAACACGTTGGGAAGGATCACGCGGGTGACGATCGTACCCCAGCCGGCGCCGAGGATCTGGGCAGCTTCCGTCAGCGTCCGAACGTCGATGGTACGAAGGCCGGTGTCGACTGCTCTGTACATATAGGGCAGCGCCAGCGCCGCGTAGCCGATGACCAGCAGAGCATTTGTGGCTGTATTGTTAGACAGGAACGGCAGGGGCGAATTCGAGCCGTACATCCTGATATAGCCGAAAACGATGACGATGGCCGGTATGACCAGCGGCAACAAGGTGATGAACTCGACCACCGGGCGAAGCTGGGGCAGACGCAGCCGGATCCAATAGGCGGTGGGCACAACGATCAGCACACCAAGAAGGATGGTGAAGACCGCCACGATCACCGAATACATGAAAGTTGTCTGGAACTGGCTATCGCCGAGCACGACCTTGTAGGCGTCGAAGGAATAGACGCCGCGACGCATGCGCAGCGAAAACTCGATCGTCGCTATGAGCGGTATGAAGAAATAGGCCGCGCCGAGGATGAAGACGACCCAGGCCCAGAATTTGCCAGCCTTCATTTGAGCCACCTCTCGGAACGGGACCGGAACCAGATGTAGAAGATGTTGGCCAGCCCGGTGATGAAGATCATGCCGAACGCAATCGCATAGCCGAGGTGGGCATTGTGCAGCACATCGCCGCGTATCTGCGCGTAGAGCAGGATGGGCACGATGTTGAGCGAAGAGCCCGTTAGCGCATAGGCGGTGGCGATGGCGCCGAAGGCGTTGGCGAAAAGCAAGATCACGGTGCCCAGGAAACTCGGCCATAGCACGGGTATCACAACCATCCGCCAGTACTGCGACTGTGTCGCGCCGAGCGTCGCTGCGGCCTCGCCCCATTCCTTCTTCAGCCCGTCGATCGCCGGCACGATGATGACCACCATGAGCGGGATCTGGAAGTAGACATAGGTGAGCGTCAGCCCCCAGAACGACAGTAGGTTGAAACCATGCGCATAGAGATTCAGCCCAACCAGTGTATTGAGCAGAACGGTAACCAGCCCAAGGCGGCCAAGCGTGGCGATGAAAGCAAAGGCAAGCGGCACGCCGGCGAAATTGGAAGCCACCCCGGAAAAGGTCAGCGTTGCCGACCGTATCCAGTTCGGCAGACCGCCGCGCACGATGGCAATCGCTATGGCCAAGCCTGCAAAGGCGCCGATCAGCGACGAGGCCAGGCTTACCTTGATCGATATCCAATAGGCGGCAACGATGTTCGCCTGCGACAACGCGAAGATGTTATCCAGCGTGAATTCGCCTGCATCGTTCTGGAATGCGCCGAGCATCAGGTAGAGCGTCGGCAAAATCAGAAACATGATGGCGAAAATGAAGAACGGCGTCACCCCGAGCCACTGCGTCGGAAACCGCAAGGCGCGCGCTTCTCCTGGGGGCGCGGTCTTTCCCGCAATGGCCTGACTGGAAAGCGTAAGATCGGTCATGCGCCGGCTACCGTCTTCGAGGAAAGACCGGGCGGCCACGTGGCCGCCCGGTGAATTTCAAGTTACTTGACGTTGGCGCCGACGACAGCGTCCCAGTTCTTGGTGATGGCTTCCTTGGCCTTGCCCTGTTGGTCGAGCGTCGGGAACGCGGCGGCGGCATAGGATTCCGCCGGCGGCAGCTTGCCCAGCACGTCAGCCGGGACCTTGCCGTTCTTGGCAAGATCGTTGAAGCGGATCGGGTGGCAATAGCCTTTCAGCCAGCCGATCTGCCCCTCGTCCGAATAGAGGTATTCCATCCACAGCTTGGCTGCATTCGGATGCGGCGCGAAAGCGCTGATCGCCTGCACGTATACACCGGCGACAACGCCGGTCTTCGGCACGATGACGTCGACGGGCGGGTTGCCCTTCAGCGTGTCGCGGCCCGAAAGCGCGTTGTAGTCCCAGGTGACGAGGATCGGCGTCTGGCCCTGGGCGAGCGTCGCCGTCTTGCCGATGACCGGCACGAAATTGCCGGCGGCGTTGAGCTTCTTGAAGAAGTCGAGGCCAGCGGTGCCGGCGGCTTCGCCAGCTGCCGCACCACCGGAAAGGCCGGCGGCGTAGACGGCCTGAATGGCCTGGTTCGAAGCGCGCGGATCACCGGCAAGGGCGACCGAGTTGGCGAATTCCGGCTTCAGCAGGTCGGCCCAGTCGGTCGGAGCTTCCTTGACCAGATCCTTGTTCACTTCGAAGGCGAGCACACCGTAATAATCGCCATACCAGGCGCCATCGGCATCCTTGGCGCTGTCCGGGATCGAGTCCCAGGTCGACACCTTGTAGGGCATCAACAGGCCGTCGGCCTTGGCGGTCGGGCCGAAGGACAGGCCGACGTCGATGACATCAGGAGCCTGCGGGCCCTTGTTGTCCTTGTTGGCCTTGATCGCCTCGACTTCATCGCCGGAACCGGCGTCGGGGTTGAGTTCGTTGACGGTGATTTCCGGATATTTCGCCTTGAAACCGGCAATGACGTCGCCGTAGCCGCACCAGTCATGCGGCAAAGCGATCGTGGTGAGCTGGCCTTCGGATTTGGCGGCCTTGATGAGATCGTCCATCGAAGCGGCGGACGAAATCACCGACGACACCATGAGGGTCGCGGCCGAAAGGGAAAGTACTTTCCCCGTGAATTTGAACATGTGTTCTCTCCATTGAACTGACGCCGTTGGACGTCTGCGATGCGGTATAGTTTCCGTGTGACAGCCAGATGAAAGCTTTGTGAAACCAGCGCCTCGCAGTGTGAAAAGTTAACTCTTTTTAACGGGCTGTAGCAATTAGCCATCACTTAATTTTCCGGCTAATCATTAATACGCCCTATATTGCCCCTTCCCCTTTCCTTTCCCCTCGTTTCCCGATCAACTTCCGCACCCCGGAACCAGCCTCAGACCGTCCCGGCGATAGCGTTTTCGAGCAGTGTCAGCGCCGCCTTCTTGGTCAGCTTGACGGGATTGCCGCCGGCAGTCGGATCGACCACCGCCATGTCCGCGATCAGCGCCTTGCGCTTCTTGTCCATGTCGAGCCCCTTGATCAGGCCCGGCAGCGCGTGCGGCACCTTCAATTCCTTGCGCAGTTTGATGATTGCCTTTGCGAAGCCGTCGAAGCCGCCCTTGATGCCGCAATAGGCGGCAAGCCTGGCAATACGCTCCTCGATGGAGTCCCGGTTGAAGGCCAGCACGTAAGGCATGAACACGGCATTGGTCATACCGTGATGGGTGTCGTAGAGCGCGCCGATCGGATGCGACAGCGAGTGGATGGCGCCCAGTCCCTTCTGAAAGGCGGCAGCACCCATGGCGGCTGCACTCATCATATGGGCGCGGGCGACGAGGTCCCCACCGTTGGCATAAGCCTTCGGCAGGTTCTCGAACACCAGGCGCACGCCTTCCACGGCAATGCCATCGGCCATGGGATGATACCCTGGTGCGCAATAGGCTTCGAGGCAATGGGCGAGCGCGTCCATGCCGGTACCGGCGGTGATGAAGCCCGGCATGCCGACCGACAGTTCCGGATCGGCAATGACGATCGCCGGCAAAAGTTTCGGGTGGAAGATGACCTTCTTGGTATGGGTCGCCTCATTGGTGATGACACCGGCGCGACCGACCTCCGAGCCGGTGCCTGCAGTGGTCGGCACGGCGATGATCGGGGCGATCGCATCGGAGTCGGCGCGCGTCCACCAGTCGCCGACGTCCTCGAAATCCCAGACCGGCCGCGTCTGGCCGGCCTGAAAAGCGATCAGCTTGCCGAGGTCGAGCGCCGAGCCGCCGCCGAAAGCGATGACGCCGTCATGCTTGCCCTTCTTGAACACCGCGATGCCGGCGGTGAGGTTGGAATCCACCGGGTTCGGCTTCACCTCGGAGAATACGCCATAGGGCACCTTGGCCTCATCGAGAATCCTGAGTGTCGAGGCGACGACCGGCAGTTTCGCCAGGCCCGGATCGGTCACGAAAAGCGGCCGCTTGATGCCGGTGGCCGCGAGCACCTCCGGCAATTCCTTGATGCGCCCGGCGCCGAAGCGGACGGTGGTGGGATAGTTCCATTTGGAGATGAGCTTGGACATTGCTTGTCTTTCAAAAATCAGATGGCTTCGCGCAGGTGGAATGACTTCGGCCTCGTCAGATTGTCGTAGCCGATGGCCGACAACCCGGCGCCCTTGCCGGTGTCCTTGACACCGGTCCAGACCAGCGCCGGATCGAGATAGTCGCAGCGGTTCATGAACACCGTGCCAGTCTCGACCCGGTCGCCGATCGCCACCGCATGCTCGGTGTCGCGCGTCCAGATCGAGGCGGTCAGCCCATAGGCGCTGTCGTTCATCAAAGCGATCGCCTCTTCGTCGTTGCGCACCTTCATGATGCCGACGATCGGGCCAAAACTTTCCTCGCGCATGACGCTCATCTGGTGGTCGATTCCGGTCAATACCTCCGGTGCCAGATAGGGCGAGCCGGCCTTGTCGTTAGCCACCTTCATGTTGATGTGCGCCACCGCACCCTTACGCAGCGCTTCGGCCTTCTGCTCGCGGATCAAGTCGGCGAAACGCGCCTGCGCCATCGGCCCCATCGTCGTCGCCTGCTCCAGAGGATTGCCGACGACATAATTCTTCGTCTCGGCGATGAAGCCTTCGACGAACTCGTCATAGACCTTCTCGTGCACATAGACGCGCTCGATACCGCAGCAGCACTGGCCGGAGTTGAAGAAAGCGCCGTCGACCAGATTGGCGACCGCATGGTCCATCTTGGCATCGGGCAGCACATAGGCCGGATCCTTGCCGCCAAGCTCCAGGCCAAGCGTCATGAAGGTGCCTGCCGCCGCCTTTTCGATGGCGCGGCCGCCGCCGACCGAGCCGGTGAAATTGACATGGTCGATCTTGCCCGAACCCAGCAGTTTTTCGGTCTGGGCATGGTTGAGAACCACGTTCTGGAACACGCCCTTGGGCAGGCCAGCCTTGTCGAAGGCCTGCTGGAAGCGCTCGCCGACCAGCAATGTCTGCGCCGCATGTTTCAGGATAACGGCGTTGCCGGCCATCAGCGCCGGTACGACGGTGTTGACGGCGGTGAGATAAGGATAGTTCCACGGCGCGATCACCATGACCACGCCGAGCGGATCCTTCTTCACATAGCGGCGGAAGCCGTCCTTCGGGTTGGAGGCCGGCACCGACTTGAGCGCCTGCTCGGCGATCTCGACCATATAGTTGGTGCGTTCCTTGACGCCGCCGAACTCGCCGCCATAGCGAACCGGTCGCCCCATCTGCCAGGCAATCTCCGGCACGATCTCATCGGTCATCGCGACCAGCGCTTCCAGCATCGCCAGCATGCACTTGCCGCGCTCTACGATCGGCGTCTGCGCCCACTTCTCCTGCGCCGCTTTGGCGCGCTCGACCGCGGCGTTGATCGCCTGATCCGTCGCGATCGGACGCTCGGCGTAGATCGAGCCGTCGATGGGAGATTTTAACTTGACCGTTTCGGTCATTCGTTCAGTCCTCGCACTTCATGAATCTTGATTTGCGCCGCCGCCATTCCAGCGATGGCCGGAGAGGGCAGCGGCGGCTTGGTTTAATATCGTTCGAACCCTCTGTGCAGTTCCCAATCCGTGATCCGGCGATCGTATTCGAACTGTTCCCACTTCGCCGTGTGGACATAGTGCTCGAGCACATCCTCGCCGAGCGCCTGCTTCAGCATCTTCGACTTGGCCAGCGTCTCCGTGGCATCGCGCAGTGTCTTCGGAATCTCCGGCAAACGAGAAGCCTGATAGGCGTCGCCGACGAAAGGCTTCTGCAATTCCAGCTTCTCGTCGATGCCGGCAAGGCCGGCCGCGATCAGCGCCGCGAAGGCGAGATAGGGATTGAGGTCGGCGCCGCCGATGCGGCATTCCATGCGGATGCCCTTGGTGCCCTCGCCGCACAGGCGGAAGCCGGCGGTGCGGTTGTCCTCGCTCCACATGATCTTGGTCGGCGCGAAGGTGCCGGCCTGGAAGCGCTTGTAGGAGTTGATGTAGGGCGCCAGGAACCAGGTGAATTCCTTGGCGTATTTCAATTGTCCGGCCGCCCATTGCTGGCCGAGCGTCGACAAGGTCCAGTTGGCCTTCTCGTCGAAGAACAGCGGTGTCTTGCCGTCGGCGCTCCACAGCGAGTTGTGGATGTGGCTGGAATTGCCGGCGAGCCCGTAATTGTACTTCGACATAAAGGAGATCGCCTTGCCTTCGGACTCGGCGATTTCCTTGGCGCCGTTCTTCAGGATGACGTGGCGGTCGGCCATGTCGAGCGCTTCGGCATAGCGCACATTGATCTCTTCCTGGCCCGGGCCCCACTCGCCTTTGGAATTCTCGATCGGAATGCCGGCCGCTTCCATCTCGTTGCGAAGCCGGCGCATGACGCCTTCTTCCTTGGTGGTGATGCCGATCTGGTAATCGCCGATGTAGGGCGAAGCGGTGTCGAGACCTTGCCAGTGCTTCTTGCGGGCGGAATCGTAGGTCTCGTTGAACAGGTAAAATTCGAGCTCGGAAGCGAAATAGCCGATATAGCCACGCTCGCTCAGCCGCTTGACCTGCTTCTTCAGGATGGCGCGCGGCGAATGCGGCAAGTCGTCATGGGTGTGGTGGTCGAGCACGTCGCAGATCACCAGCGCCGTCTTCTCCAGCCATGGAATGCGCCGCAGCGTCGCCAGGTCCGGCTTCATGACGAAATCGCCATAGCCCTTCGACCAGCTTGCCGCCTTGTAACCCGGCACCGGTTCCATATCGATGTCGGCCGCCAGCAGATAGTTGCAGCCATGCGTCTCGTCATGCGCGGAATCGACGAAATATTGCGCCAGGAACCGTTTTCCCGCCAGTCGGCCCTGCATGTCGACGATGCAGGCCAGCACCGTGTCGATCTCGCCATTGGAGACCGCTTTCTTCAACTGATCGAACGAGAAATTTCCGGCCATTCCTTTGGCACTCCAGTGCTTGGTCGTTGAAAGGGAGAAACAAAACCATGGCCGGCGCGATGCCGGCCATGGCCATGATGGCGGATGTCAGTGGCCGGTTTCGCCGACCGCCTGCTCCGCTGCCTTGATCGCGGCCTGGCGCTTGGCAATCTGGTCACCGATCGGCGGACCTTGGAAGCGGCGGCTCTCGAAGCCGAACCAGAGCACAGCGGTCAGCAACAGAAAGCCGATGGTGATGTAGAGCACCTTGTCATTCGGCGGCTGGACGGCAATGTAGAAAATGATCGCCATGCCGACGACAGACAGGGCGCAGAACAGCTTGAACAGGCCGCTGCCGAGATTCCATGGACCGGGGCTCGGCCACTTCGCCGTTCCGAAAGCCATCATGCCGAGCACGATCGGAATGATGAAGGAGAGGAACAGGAAGACCAGCGTCGAGTTGACCACGATGGTATAGATGTTCGTGCCGCCGATCGAGATGAACTGGGCAAGGAAGACATAGATGATCTCGAGGATCGCAGCAGTCCAGATGGCGTTGACCGGCGTGCGCCAAGTCGGATTGACCTTGGCGAGTGAGGCCGAGCCGACCGGCATGCCGCCGTCACGAGAGAAGGCGAAAAGCATGCGCGAAGCCGAGGTCACCGTGGCCAGACCGCAGAGGAACTGCGCGATCAGGATTCCCAGATAGAGCAGTTCCTTCAACCAAACCGGCAAGATCGCGTCCATGGTGGCGAAAAAGACGTTCCAGCCTTGCTTGGCGCCCGCCGCCAGGTCCGGGATCGCCAGAACGATGGCGCACAGCATCACCCAGCCGATCAGCGAGGACCAGACCACGGACGAAACGATCGCCCGCGGAACCGAGTGCGCAGCCTTCAGCGTCTCTTCCGACGTATGTGCCGAAGCATCATATCCGGTGATGGTGTAGACCGGCAAAAGCAGGCAAAGCAGGAAAAGATAGCTCATGGAGTCGGTCTGCGGGAAAACGCCGCCGCCGGCGTCACCCGAATAATTGGTGAAAGTCCACAGCCGCGTGACGTCGATCGCCGGGGCAAACACAAGGCAGGCCACGATCAACACTGCGGTCGTGGCGAGAATGATGAAGCCGGAAGCATCGGTCAGCATGGCGGTCAACTTGATGCCGAAATGATTGAGCAAAGCCTGCAGCACGGTAATCAGAGCGACGAACCCGACAATTTCTCCTGGAGTCCCGGTTATCCCGAACCAGCTCCCGAACGTTCCGGTGAAGAAGAACGCGGTCCCGATGTTGATTGCGCCGAGCACGGTGATCAAGCCAAGCAGGTTGAGCCAGGCGGTCAGCCAGCCGGTAAAGCGGTTCCCAAGGATCGAGGCCCAGTGATAAAGGCCGCCGGCTGTCGGAAATGCCGAGGCGATCTGTGCCATGGCGAGCGCAAAGAAACCGGATACGGCGCAACCGACGATCCAGCCGATGCCGGCACCGGCGCCGCCGATCGAAGACGTGGCCTGGGCGAAGGAATTGATGCCGCCTGAAAGGATGCAGATGATCGAGAACGAGATCGCGAAGTTCGAGAAGCGACTCATGCTTCGCGACAATTCCTGGGCATAGCCCATTCCGTGGAGAACCTTTAGGTCCTCGTGCTTGTCGACTTCCGTGTAGTCTTGCGCTGACATGTTAGTCCTCTTTGTTTCTTAGCTGGCCGAAAGTACTGACTTTCCTACTGCGCGTTGTCGGGAGCCCATGGCCTCCTCTGGCTCCAGATTGGAAAAAATGCCGGTGAGCAGATCCGCCCATTTCCGCTGCCCGGTCTCGCCGGAGATTTCGTCGTTGCGGATCTCGATCATCGCACAGGGCAAGCCGCGCGAACGTGCGTGCCGTTCCAGCGTGAAATAGACGCGGTCGGCCGGCGAATAGGGCTCGTTGACGCCGACGGTTACGCCGGCAAGCCGCTTGAGTGCCGCGATCAGCGGCGCCGCCAGGCGGCTATCCTCGTCATGGATAATGCCGATGTGCCAGGGCCGGTTTTTGGACTTGTAGACCGGCGTGAAGGAATGGACGGAGACCAGCCGCGTCTCCTGGCCGCGCGCCAGCCGCTCCTCGACGATGCGCTCGATCGTGCTGTGAAATGGCTGCCATGACACGGCCACCCGCGCCGCGAGCTGCTTCTCGGACAGGCCGGTATTGCCCGGTATGGCTGTCGTTTCGCTGACCTGCGGCACCAGGTCCGGCGCGTCGAGCGACCGATTGCAGTCGACGACCAATCGCGAAATCCGGGTTTCGACCAACGTGGCATCGAGTGCCTGCGCCATCCGCGACGCAACCGGCAGCGCACCGGGATCCCAGGCGATGTGGCGCGTCAGGTCCTCGGCGGCGAGGCCGAGCGTGCCGAATTCGGTCGGCAGGAAATTGGAAGCGTGGTCGCAGGTCAGTACGAAAGGGCTCGATCCGCCGGGGTTCATCACCCGCACGGTATCAGACGATGCAAGGCTGGCGGGCCGTGCTTTCTCCATAGTCTGCCGTCCCCGGGGAGCGCTGTATCGTATGTTACGTATTTTGCCTCATTGCGTCCCTACGGATGATTTCATACAGTTTGTTTGGCTTTGTCAAATGCGATCTGGGGAAAAGACCGTCGACGGCCAGGGTGGGAGAAGATGATTTCCAACATTGCCGAATTGATCGCCGACCGTATCGGCGCGATGCCCGCCGGCGAACGGCGAGCGGCGCAGACGCTGATCGCGAACTATCCGATGATCGGCCTGAAGACGGTCGCCGAATTCTCATCCGCGGCCGGCGTCTCCTCGCCGACGATCCTGCGTTTTGTCGCCCGGCTCGGCTTCCAGAACTATCCCGAGTTCCAGTCGAGTCTGCAGGACGAACTGGCGGCGCAATTGCAGTCGCCGGCGATACGAACGCTCAATCCGCCCTCGCCCAATGGCGGCACGGTGTCGCCCATGCTGGAAGCGACGCTCGACAACATGCGCGAGACCTTCAGGCATCTATCCGACAGGCAGCTTGCCGACATTGCCACCAGGCTGGCCGAGCGGCGCGGCAAGACCTTCCTCATCGGCGGCCGCTTCACCGATCCGCTGGCGCGCTACATGGCAGCCCATCTGACCGTCATCCAGCCCGATGTCTTTCACCTCGCCGGCCAGGAGAGCATGTGGCGCGACAGGCTGATCGACATGGGCAAGCGCGACGTGCTGGTGATCTTCGACATCAGGCGCTACCAAGGCAGCCTCCTCCGCTTCGCCGAAAAAGCGCATCAGCGCGGCGTGCAGATCGTGCTGTTCACCGACCAGTGGCTGTCGCCGATCGCCCGCTTTGCCCGCCACGTCATCGCCGGACGAACCGCAGTGCCTTCCGCATGGGACTCCTCGGCGGCGCTTTTTGTCGTCGCCGAAACGCTGATCGGCGCCGTCACAAGACAACTCGAGGCCGACGGCGCCCGGCGCATCCGCGAGATGGAAGGCCTGCGATAAGCAGATCTCCCGGGGCATCGCATCGGCTCCGCTACAGCGTCCCGAATTCACGTTACCGAGATTTAATGTGCACGATTGCGTGATAATTGCCATAAACCGATGATATCGGGGTGTGGCGTGGCCGGTTGTTGCCGCCAGCCCGCATCGTCGCTGCATCCGCTTCCACCTGGAACCCAGCGGACGATTGTTGCCGCTGGAGTATCGATGTCGAGCTGGAAACAGATTGTCCTTGCACTTGTGATCGTGGTCGCCGCCGTGGCTGCGTGGGCGCGTTTCTACCCCGGCGCTCCCGAAGTGCTGTCACGCTGGGGGATTGACTGGGCGTATGGCGCGACGCCTCCAGCAAAGGACACCGCAGCGGCTGGCGCCCGGCAGACGGAGCGCACCCGGATTGCCACGATCGTCGCGTCGCCAGCCAGCATGGCCACGATCAACGACCGCCTGCAGGCGATCGGCACCGGCCGCGCCAACGCCTCGGTGACCGTCAATCCCTATAGTTCCGGCCGCCTTGCCGAACTGCTGGTCGAAACCGGCAGCCATGTCGATAAGGGGCAGATCATCGCCTCGCTCGATTCCGACACGGAGATCATCGCCCAGAACCGGGCCAAGCTCGCTTTGCAGGATGCCCAGTCCAAGCTCGACCGCGTCAAGTCGTTGCGTGCCTCAAACGCCGCCACACCGGTCGCGGTCGCCGATGCCGAAGTGGTGCTGGCCGGCGCCAAGCTGGCGCTTCAGGATGCCGAGCTTGCGCTGCAGCGCCGCTCGATCCTGGCGCCGATCGCCGGTACCGTCGGCATCCTGCCGATCTCGGCCGGCAACTATGTGACCAACCAGTCGGCGATCGCCACGCTTGACGACCGCTCCTCGATCCTGGTCGATTTCCAGGTGCCCGAGCGCTTCGCGGCCGCTGTCAAGGTCGGCGCGCAATTGACGGCGACGCCGATCGCCAATCCGAGCAACGCCTATACCGGAACGGTGTCGGCGATCGACAACCACATCGACGAAAAGAGCCGCACCCTGCTGGTCAAGGCGAAGATCGCCAACCCGGCCGATTCGCTGCGCGCCGGCATGTCGTTCTCCATCACCATGAAATTCACCGGCGAGACCTATCCGGCCGTCAGCCCGCTGGCGATCCTGTGGGGATCGGAGGGCGCCTATGTCTGGCAGGTCGAGGACGGCAAGGCCAGGCGGTTGCCGGTTCGCATCATCCAGCGCAACATCGAGACCGTATTGATCGACGCGAAGATCGACTGCGGCGACATGGTGGTCACCGAAGGCACCCAAGGTGTCAGCGAAGGCGGCGAGGTTCGCATCGCCGGCCAGGACCAGCGCGCCGCCAACGCCGCGGAAGGCTTATGACCGGCCCCGCCGACGCCTCCAGCGACACCGGCTTCACCGCGCTGTTCATCCGCAGGCCGGTCATGGCCTTCGTGCTGAACACCCTTATTGCCGTTGCCGGCCTCGCTGCCTTTTACGGTGTCGAGATCCGCGAATTACCCGACGTCGACCGTGCCGTCGTCACGGTCTCGACCACCTTCGAAGGGGCCGCCGCCGAAACCGTCGATCGCGAATTGACCGACACGATCGAGGGCGCCGTCGCCCGCGTCTCCGGTGTCAAGTCGATCTCGTCATCCTCCTCCTTCGGCTCGAGCCGTGTCACCATCGAGTTCAACGACGGGGTCGATCTCAACGTCGCCGCCTCGGACGTGCGTGACGCGGTCGGCCGCGTCGCCAACCAGATGCCGGACACGGCCGATCCGCCGCGCATCGTCAAGGCCGACGCCAATTCCGACGCGGTGATGCGCCTGGCGGTGACCTCCGACACCATGTCGATCCAGGACATGACGGTCGTGGTCCAGGACCAGATCGAGGACGAACTGGCCGCCGTGCCCGGTGTCGCCGACGTCCAGGTCTATGGCGACCGCGACAAGATCTTCCGCATCGATGTCGACCAGAACAAGCTGGCCAGCCTTGGCTTCACGGTCGCCGACCTCAGGGCGGCGCTTGCCTCCGTCGCCTTCGATTCCCCGGCCGGGTCGATCACCACGACAAACCAGGACCTGATCGTCCGCACCACGGCCGACGTAACGACGCCTGAGGAATTCGAGAACATCATCATCGGCGGCACGACGCGCATCCGCGATGTCGCGACCGTCACGCTCGGCCCCGATGTCGGCCAGACGGCGCTGCGTTCGGACGGCAAGACGGGCATCGGCATCGGCATCATCCGGCAGGCGGAATCCAACACGCTGGACATTTCGACCGGCGTCCAGGCCGCCGTCGCCAAGCTGCAGGAGAACCTGCCCAAGGGCATGTCGATCAAGATCACCAGCGACGACGCTGTCTTCGTCAAGGGTGCGGTGCACGAGGTCGAGATCGCGCTTGGCCTGTCGGTCACCATGGTGCTGATCGTGATTTATGTCTTCCTGCTCGACTGGCGCGCCACGCTCATCCCGGGCCTATCGATGCCGGTCGCCATGATCGGCACCATAGCCGCCATCTATCTGGCCGGCTTCTCCGTCAACATCCTGACGCTGCTTGCTTTGGTGCTGGCCACCGGCCTTGTCGTCGATGACGCCATCGTGGTGCTGGAAAACATCGTGCGACGGCGCAACGAAGGCATGGGCCCGCGCGCGGCCGCCGTGCTCGGTGCACAGGAAGTGTTCTTCGCCGTCGTCGCCACGACGCTGACTCTGGTCGCCGTCTTCGTGCCGATCTCGTTCCTGCCGGGCCAGACCGGCGGCCTATTCCGCGAATTCGGCTTCGTGCTTGCGATGTCGGTGCTTCTGTCCTGCGTGGTGGCACTGACGCTTTGTCCAATGCTTGCCTCACGCATGCTGACCAGCGCGTCCCTCCACCACGAAGGCGGTCACGGCATTGGCGCACGCATCGGCGGCGTCCTGAATGCCGGCTACAAGCGCGCCCTCCATGCATGTCTCGACGCGCCGTGGATCGTGGTTCTGGTCGCGGTGCTGTTTGCCGGCATCGCGTTTGCGCTGTTCGGCACCATCCGCCAGGAGCTGACGCCAACCGAGGACCGCGCCGCCGTGCTGTTGCGCATCAACGCCCCGCAAGGCGTCAGCCTCGATTATACGACGCAGCAGATGCAGAGAATCGAGCGCCTGATCCAGCCCATGCGCGATTCCGGCGAGATCCGCTCGACCTTCGAAAACGCCGGCCAGAACGGCTCCTACAACTCCGGTTTCATGGTGATGACGCTGGCGCCGTGGGGCGAGCGCAGCCGCAGCCAGCAGGAGATCATGGCCGAGATCAGCCAGTTGACCAGGCAGGTGCCCAGCGTGCGCATCTTCCCGGTCCAGCCCAACAGCCTCGGCATCCGCGGCGCCGGCAATGGCCTGCAATTCGCGCTGGTCGGCAACGACCGCAAGGCGCTTGGCGACGCGGCGGTCAAGATCATCGCGGAGATGCAGAAGGATCCGCGATTCCAGACGCCCCGCCTGTCGATCGACCCGACGCAGCCGCAGCTCGCCGTGGCCATCGACCGCGAGCGCGCTTCCGATCTCGGCATCGACATCACCGGGCTCGCCAACACCATGCAAGCCATGCTCGACGGCAACGACGTCGTCGATGTTTACATCGCCGACCGTAGCTATGGCGTGAAGCTGGTCTCGACCACCAACCCGATCAACGACCCGACCGATCTGGAAAATGTCTTCCTCAAGACGGCGGACGGCCGCTTCGTGCCGATGTCGACCATCGCCACGCTGACCGAGCGCGCCGTGCCGCCGTCGCTCTCGCGCGAACAGCAGCAGCCTTCGGTGGCGATTACCTCGAACCTCTCAGGCAATTTCGCTCTTGGGGACGCGCTGACACGCGCGCAGGAGATCGCCGCGCCGCTTCTGCCGCCCGGCAGCCGCATCCTGCCGCTGGCCGAGGCCGCGACTTTGGGCGAAACCAACAGCGCAATGGTCACCATCTTCGGCTTCGCGCTGGTCATCATCCTCTTGGTGCTGGCCGCCCAGTTCGAGAGTTTCGTCAGCGCCGTCATCATCATGGCGACGGTGCCGCTCGGCCTTGCCTGCGCCGTTTTCGCCTTGCTGCTCTCGGGCACCAGCCTCAACGCCTACAGCCAGATCGGCCTGGTGCTTCTGGTCGGCGTCATGGCCAAGAACGGCATCCTGATCGTCGAATTCGCCAACCAGCTGCGTGATCGGGGCCTCGGCGTGCGCGAAGCGATCGAGCAGGCCTCCACCATCCGCCTGCGGCCGGTGATGATGACGATGATCTGCACAATTCTCGGCGGTGTGCCGCTTGTGCTGGCCGCCGGCGCGGGCGCAGAGGCACGCGTGGCGCTCGGCTGGGTCATCGTCGGCGGGCTTGGCCTGGCGACCGTCTCGACGCTGTTCCTGACACCGGTCGCCTATCTCCTGCTTGGCCGCTTCGTCACCCCGAAGACCCACGAGGAAGCACGGCTGAAGCGCGAACTCGAGGAAGCCGTCTACACCAATGTGGAACCGGCGCAATAGAGATAGTTATTTCAGCAGCCGGCCTTCGATCGACCAGCGGGCGGCAAGGAAGTTCAACACAGCCGCTACGATGACGCCGCCGATCTTTGCCGGCCACACACCCGTGATACCGGCGAAGAGTGCGATCGACAGGCTGGAAACGCCGAGCGAAATCAACGCCCCGGCCGTGACGAACCGCAGGAAGGCGTCATGCAGCCGGATGGCGTGATTGCGCTCGAACGACCAGAAGCCATTCGCCACGAAAGAGAAGATCACGGCGATCGACCACGAGACGACATTGGCGGACAGCGGCGGGACGTGCAGCTTGAGCAGCAGGGAAAAGCCGGCAAGATCGATGGCCGTGTTCGCCAGTCCGACAAGCGCAAAACGGACGATCTTGCTGCCGGTCGAACGCTGGGGCTGTTTGCCGCCGCTCATCCCATGCCGTCCATGATCTCGACACCGGCGCGGGCTAGGCGCGCGCCGAACGCATCCGAGGCCAGAACCCCAAATTCCACTTCGCGCACGCTTTGCATCGGATCGCGCGCGCACAGTGTTTCGTCGACATGGCCGGGGTGGCACATGAACAGTCCATGGTCCGGCAGCGCTTCGACCGCAGCCTCCAGCAATGGGGCAAATTTTTCGGGTTGCCGCCAGTCATAGATGCCGGCGAGCGGCCTCCAAACAGCAAAGCCGGCGCGCTGCATCGATTGGTTGAAGCCGGCGGCCACGGCAGCGATTGCCGCGATCTTCGGTGCGACGGCGGCATCACCCAGCGCGGGAGCGCCGCGCAACACCGGCCTGCCCGCAGCTTCACGAAAATTCGCCCGCAGCCATCCGCGCACGACGGGCAGGAAATGCACGTGCTGATGTCCATCGATGAAGTCGGGCTTGCGGCCCAGCGCCTCGACGAAATGACTATATTGCGCGCCGAGTTCGGCATGAACGTCGCGCTCATCGATCCGGCTGCGCAAGACCGGCAGGGCCAGCGAACGAAGCGGCGGCAGCCGGCCCTCAGGCGCCAGGCTCGATTTGCCCGTGACGGCTGGCTGGTCCGTAAGGGTTAGGTGCAGTCCGATCGCCGCGTGACCGCACAGTGGCCTTATACGCGCCGCTGCCCCAGCCCATTCCGGAAAACCGGTCATGCAGCTGGTGCCGGTCAGGCGTCGCCGGTCGAGCAGGTCGAGAATCCCGGCGCAAACCCCTGGCGCCAGGCCGTAGTCATCGGCGATCAGGCGAATGCGCCGCGTCATCCGCGGGACGCTACCGCGGCGCCGTCCGAAACGTCGCTGCGCACGACATCGCGCACGATATACACCGGACGGTCCTTGCTCTCCGACAGCGTGACCCAGACATATTCGCCGATCAGGCCAAGGAGGGTGAGGTTGAGGCCACCGAGCAGGACGACGGCGACCATCAGGCTGGGATAGCCAGGCACTGCAATGCCGTAGAACATCACTTCGAAGAACACCTTGGCGCCGTAAACGACGCCCGCCAGCGCCGCCAGCATGCCGCTCAGACTGATGATGCGCAGCGGGATGACGGAAAACGACGTAAAGCCTTCCAGCGAAAAGGCGATCAGGTTGAGCCGGCTCCATTTCGATGTGCCGATGGCACGATTTTCCGGCGAATAGGGTATGGCTTTCTGGCGGAAGCCGGCCCAGGCGAACAGGCCCTTGTTGAAGCGCCGCTTGTCGCGCAAGCTTGTCAGCGCGCGCGCCACGGTACCGCGCATGACGCGAAAGTCTCCCGCATTCTCGGGGATATCGAAACGCTGGCTGCTGTTGATCAGGCTATAGAACAGCTTCGCCAGCTGGCTGCGCCGCCAACTGGCCTCGCGCCGGTCGTTCTGGGCGTAGACGACGTCGATATCGGGGTGTTCCACCAACTCGGCAATCATCTGCAGGCTGACATCCATGGAATGCTGAAGGTCGGAGTCCATGATCAGCACCATGTCGCCGCGCGAATGGTCGAGGCCGGCGAGCACCGCGACCTCCTTGCCGAAATTGCGGCTGAGTCGCACGACCTCCCAGGAACCCGACAGCGCCAGCGAAAACCGCTCGGCGCCATCGTCGCGACTGCCATCGTCGATCAGGATCTTATGGACGGCCATGCCGAAACGGCTTGATACCGCTTTCTCGAGCCTCTCGAGCAGCCCGGCAAAGGCCGACGCTGACTGCGCCTCGTTGAAGAAGGGCGCTACGATATCGAGTTTCTGCCGCGACTCAGCCATGTGCAACGGGTCCGACATTCACCGCCTTGTCACGCGCCTTGGCCCAGAACCACCAGATCAGCGAACAGGCGATGAAGGTGACCGCGAGCGGCCGGAACCAAGGGTAGAAGAAATTATGCATGTGGCGCTCGACGCTGGTCAAACCTGTGAGGAACAATACCGTCGACAGCACCGAAGCCAAGACGCCACCACGCTCCTCCCGCCACAGTGTGGCGATAGCGAGACCGGCAGGCACGGCGATCATGGCATAGGTATTTGGCTCGACGCGCGGATTGAAGACGCACATGTAGAAGGCGGCCGTCAGGAAGATCGCCAGTCCGGCCATCCCAGGCTGGAGCTTGCGGTCGAACCAGAGGACGATCGATAGCGTAAGCAGTGCCACGACGACGCGCGCGATCGTGGCGGCGAATTCAGGCATGGGCACTCCTGCCGAGGTGAAAGGCGCCGTGAAGTCGGTGGGGACAAAGTGGCCGGACTGGTCGACGGCCATCGAGGTCAGCATGCGGGCGAAATCACCGTACTGCGCGTTGAGATAGCCGGCAGGTGCGAAGGCATACGGTAGGGCGAGCACGAACAGCACCGCCAGCACGAGCACGGGTATCAGCCGCAGGCGCAGGGCTCCCACCAGCAAAAGCATGATGATCGCGGTCGGTTTGGCAATGATGGCGACCGAAGCCCAGAAGAAGGTCTCGGCGCGCCGCCCTTCGAGCGCCGACAGGGTCAGGAGCCAGCAGGCGCCGGTCAAGAGGATCGTCGCCTGGCCGTTGCGGATCGCACCCAGCGCCATCGGCAGGGCAAGGAAGAGCCCGAAGGAAAGCAGCCACGGCAATTCCCCGCCGCCGATTTTGCGCACTTGCCGCATCGCCGCGAAGGTGAGCGCCGCGAAGCCCACCGCATGCCACACCACGCCGCCCAGATACGGTCCAAGCTTCAGCACCGGCACGTAGAGCGCAGCAAAGGCCGGCGCGTAGAGATAGCCCATCTCCGACTGGAGATTGTACAGCGGCTGACCGCTGAGGAATGCCTCGCTGCCATATCCGTAGGCCTGCATCACCGTGCGCGTGTGGGGCGACCATAGCACCAGGCCGAGAACGACCAGGAATGCCCCGACCCACATGCCCAGCCCCAAACGGTCGAAAACCGGCTTGGAAATCGTCATCAATACACCCCGCACGCCATCGCGGAAGACGCCTCAGCCTGGCGTCGTCCCGGCATTCGATGGCGGCGGCATATCACGGACAAAGCGACCAGGCATAGGGGGGCACAATGGCGCAAACGGCGATCCGGCCGTTCCGATAGCGCCGGACACGTGATTGTGTCGAGCGTCGAGAGCAAGGTCACCGCTTTAAGGCCGGATGAAGACCTTGCCGTTGCGCTTGGCCAGTTCCGCCGGCACGCGTGCCATTGCCTCGGCCAGCGGAATGACCGCCGTCACGTCGGTCGACCAGCGTCCATCGGAAAAACGCTTCTGCGCCTCGAGGATCGCCGGACCACGCCGATCCCTGGATTGCCGCATCCATTCGCTCAGCCAGAAGCCCTCTATGTGCTTGTGCTGGAAGATCAGTTGGCCGGGTTCGCGGATGACCGTGGCCTCGGGATCGAGCCGGCCATAGATGATCCAGCGCGCCCGTTTCGGCATTGCATTGAAGATGGCTGAAGCCAGCGGGCCCGTGACAGCATCGAGGAAGATGCGCGGCTGTTCGGCCTTCATCACCTCGCACAGCGTGGCCTCGAAATCCGGCGCCTTCTCGTTGAGGACATGCGCCGCGCCAAGCTCTTTAAGCATGGCGATCTGCTCGTCGCGGCGCACGGTGACAACAGGCCGGAACCCTTCCTCGCTGGCAAGGCCGATGATCAGCTTGCAGAGCTGGCTGGCGCCGGCGGTCATGACGAAGGCCTTCTCGCCTTCCTGTTTGACGATGTCGAACATGGCGATCGCGGTCAGCGGGTTGACGATCATCGCGGCGCCGTCCTCGTCGCGCACCGTATCGAGCAGCGGAATGCAGGCCGCCGCCTCGGCGACGGCATATTCGGCCCACGAGCCCCAATTGCTGAGACCAGTGGCGAAAGCGACACGCTTGCCGACGAGGCTGTTGGGATAGGCCTCCTCGCCCCCCGCGACGACCGTGCCGACGCCCTCGAAGCCCGCCGGCTGACCCTTGGCGCGAGGCTGGCCATACTGGCCCTTGATGAAGGCGACATCCGATGGATTGATCGAAGCCAGACTGACCTTGATCAGCGCCTGGCTCGGTCCGGGCGCAGGCACTGCGATGCTGCCCGGCTCGAGATAGGGCTTCATCGCCTCGAGCGCACTGCCGCTCGGCGTCCTGGTATAGCCGTCACCGACCAAGAGCAGCGCCTTCATTTCGGAGGGGATGGTCATCACTGACACTCCTTGGTTGCCGCAGGAAAACCCGTATATGGCCAGCCGAACTGCCGCTCAGAGCTTCTCCTGCGTGTATTTCTTCAACTCCGTACGCGCCACCTGGCGGCGATGGACTGCGTCAGGCCCGTCGGCGAGGCGCAGCGTCCTCAGATGCGTCCACGAGCGCGCCAGTGGCGTATCCTGGCTGATGCCCTGGGCGCCGAACATCTGCACCGCCTCGTCGGTGACCTTGAGCGCCACGCGTGGCGCGACGACTTTGATCTGGCTGATCCAGGGAGCGGCGGCCCGCGCGTCTCCCTGGTCGATCATCCATGCCGCCTTGAGGCAGAGCAGGCGGGCCATCTCGATCTCCATGCGGCATTCGGCGATGATGTCGAAATTGGCGCCAAGCTTCGCCAGCTTCTGGCCGAAGGCCTCGCGGCGCACGGAACGCTCGCACAGCATCTCCAGCGCCATCTCGGCCTGGCCGATGGCGCGCATGCAGTGATGGATGCGGCCGGGGCCGAGCCGGCCTTGCGCGATCTCGAAGCCCCTGCCCTCGCTCAGGATCAGGTTCGAGGCCGGTACCCGGACATTGTCGAAGCGAAGATGCATATGGCCATGCGGCGCGTCATCGTCGCCATAGACCTGCATGGCGCGGACCTTGGTCACGCCTTTCGTGACCGAGGGTACCAGGACCATCGAGTGGCGGCGGTGCTGCGGCTCGTCATCGCCGCCGGTCCGCACCATGACGATGTAGATGGCGCAGCGCGGATCGCCGGCGCCCGACGCCCACCATTTCTCGCCGTTGAGCACATAGTCGCCGCCCTGCCGCCCGCAGCGCATGGAAATGTTGGTGGCGTCGGAGGAAGCGACATCCGGCTCCGTCATCAGATAGGCCGAGCGGATTTTTCCGTCCAGCAACGGCTCGAGCCATTCCCGTTTGTGCTCGGCCGAGCCGTAGCGTTCCAGAACCTCCATATTGCCGGTGTCCGGTGCCGAGCAGTTGAATGTTTCGGCGCCGAGATGCGCCTTGCCCATCTCCTCGGCCAGATAGGCGTATTCGACAGTGGACAGGCCGTAGCCACGTTCCGAGCCGGTCAACCAGAAGTTCCACAGGCCGCGCTCCCGTGCGGTCTTCTTCAGCCCTTCGAGGATCTCGCTCTGGCGTTTGCTGTAGACGCAGCGGTCGCCGGCCTTGCCGACTTCGCCCAGGAACTCCTTGTCGAGCGGCATGATCTCGTCGCGCACCATGGCCGCGACGCGTGCGTGGATCGGCTTCAGCCGCTCGGTCATGCCGAGATTCATCTGCGTCATCGGTCGCTAACCCTTCATGCAGGCCGGGCATTTTATCCGTGGCAAGGATGACCGTACTTCGGATAGCCTTGTCAACGCGAACTGTTTTGCCCGCGGGCGAAGGCGCGGAGAATTTGGATGAGCTATCTGGATGAGCTGTTTTCGGTTGCCGGCAAGACCGCGCTGGTAACGGGAGCGGCGACCGGCATCGGCCGCATGGCGGCAACCGCGCTGGTCAAGGCCGGCGCTAGCGTCATGATCGCCTCGCGCAAGGGCGAGGATTGCATCAAGGTCGCCAGCGAGTTGAACGGACTTGGCGCCCCGGGCCGGGCGGAAGGCTTTGCCGCCGACGTTTCGAGCGAGGCTGGCATTGCCGCCCTGGTCGGCGAGGTCAAGGCACGGACCGAAAGACTGCATATTCTGGTCAACAATGCCGGCGTGTCCTGGGGTGCGCCGCTGGAGAGCTTTCCCTATCACGCCTGGGCCAAGGTGTTCGGCGTCAATGTCACCGCGGTCTTCCATCTGACACGCGAATTGCTGCCGCTGCTTGATGCTGCCGCAAGCGAAGCCGATCCGGCCCGGGTGATCAATCTGGGATCGGTGATGGGCACGCAGCCGCTGGCCGACGATGCCTATTCCTACACCGCCTCCAAGGCCGCCGTGCATCATCTGACACGCACGCTGGCGTTCGAATTCGCTGGCCGCCGCATCACCGTCAACGCCTTCGCACCAGGCCCATTCCAGAGCCGCATGACCGCATTCGCCACCGGCACGGACGAACAGGCCAGGCATGTCGGCGGCCATGTCCCGATCGGCCGCATCGGCACGCCGGATGACATTGCCGGCGCAACGCTCTATTTGTGCAGCCGTGCAGGCAGCTATGTCACCGGCGCCATCCTGCCGATCGACGGCGGGCAGGCGGTGCAGCATGGGTTGACCTTATTCAAGGAATGACATTTTCCGGCCGCAGAAGCCGGGAGTGAAACAGGAGGACATGAGCGTGGAACCGATCAGTCTCGATGTGCTTCTGGCCAGTGTCGGCAAGGAGGTCGGCGTTTCGCCCTGGCGCGTGGTCACGCAACGCATGATCGACCAGTTCGCCGACGCCACCGACGATCACCAGTTCATCCACTGCGATCCGGAGCGGGCCAAGCGCGAAACGCCGTTCGGTGGCACCATCGCGCACGGCTTCCTGTCGCTGTCGCTGTTGTCGGCGATGACGTTCGAGACCATGCCGCCGCTGGAAAACGGCAAGATGGGTGTCAACCATGGCTTCGATTCGCTGCGCTTCCTGGCGCCGGTGAAGACCGGCGCGCGCATCCGCACCCGTTTCGTGCTGGCCGACGTCAAGGTCAGGCCATCGGGCTGGGTGCAGACGGCGCATGACGTGACCATCGAGATCGAAGGTTCCAAAAAGCCGGCGCTGACCGCCCGCTGGCTGACGCTGACCTTACTTGAACGTCAGCCCGAGACGGTATGAGCGACCCGAACGCGCTCGATCAGGCGGCGCTTGCGCCTTACCTCGAGGCGCACATCCCGGGCTTTTCCGGGCTCGCGGCAATCGAAAAATTCAAATCCGGCCAATCCAATCCGACCTATCTCCTGACAGCGGCAAGCGGCCGTTACGTGCTGCGCGCCAAGCCGCCAGGCCAACTCTTGAAATCGGCGCACCAGGTCGACCGCGAATTCCGGGTGATGGAGGCGCTTTCGGGCACCGCCGTGCCGGTGCCCAAAATGCTGCATCTGTCGGCAGAGGGCTCGCCGATCGGCCGTATGTTCTACGTCATGGATTTCCTCGATGGCCGCATCTTCTGGGATCCGGCGCTGCCTGTGGTGCGCGGCAACGATGAGCGCGCCGCGATCTACGATGCCATGAACGCCACACTTGCTGCCCTGCACGATGTCGATGTCGAGGCCGTGGGTCTCAGCGATTTCGGCCGCCCCGGCAATTACTTCGAGCGGCAGCTGGCACGCTGGACCAGCCAGTACCGTGCCTCCGAAACCGGCACCATTGCCGACATGGATCAGCTGATTGCCTGGCTGGAGATGGATATGCCGACCGATGATATCAGGGCCTCGCTGGTGCATGGCGACTATCGGCTGGACAATCTGATCTTCGCGCCGGACCAGCCGAGGGTACTGGCGGTGCTCGACTGGGAATTGTCGACATCAGGCCACCCCTTCGCCGACATCGCCTATCAATGCATGCAATGGCGCCTGCCGCATGCATCCGGCTTTCGCGGCCTGGGCGGCATCGATCGCTCGGCACTAGGCCTGCCTTCCGAGGAAGACTATGTCGCCGCCTATTGCCGGCGACGTGGGCTGACCGGCATCGGCAACTGGACGTTCTTCCTCGCCTTCTCCTTCTTTCGCCTGGCTGCAATCTGCCAGGGCGTCTACAAGCGGGCGCTCGACGGCAACGCTTCCAATCCGGAAAAGGCCAGAACCTATGGCGAGGCGGTGAAACTGCTCTCGCACTTCGCCGCCGAACTGATCGAAAAGCAGTCGTAGTGGGGAGACGTCATGGGTCGCTTCTGACGCCTGCCGCTTGGGAACCCGCGGCGCCCTTGTTCGTTTCCGTACAGCGTATATAATTTAGCCAAGGCACCAACCAGACAAGGGCAACGGACTTGCCGCTGAGCGTCCAGAAACGCCGCGAGAAACAAAAGGCCGAACTGCGCTCGGAGCTTGTCGCGGCCGCACACAAGCTCGTCCAGGAAGAAGGCTATGAAGGCCTGACCATCCGCAAGCTGGCCAAGCGGGTCGGCTATGCGCCGATGTCGGTCTATTCCTACTTCGCCGACAAGCAGGACATCCTCTTCGCGCTGGCCGAGGACGCATTTGAAACGCTCGCCCGGCGCATCGAGGAGCACCCGTCCGACGATCCGATCGAGGCCTTGCAGGCGGTGATGACCGAATATGCGGCCTTCGGGCTCGGCAATCCCAATGAATACCGCACTGTCTTCATGACCGAAAAGACCAAGCTGCCGGAAGGCAGGAGCTACGAGGACATGGAGGAAGGCAACCCGGCGATGAAGGTGCTGATCAGCAGGGTCGAGGCCTGCGTCGCCGCCGGCAAATTGCGTGGCGATCCGCGCGCCATCGCCACCATGCTGTGGGCGGTCGGCCATGGCACGATCTCGCTGCTGATCACATTCCCCTTCTATCCCTTCGGCGACGCGCAGGCTTTCGTGAAGCGGATGTGCGATTTCACCCTTGCCACGCTCAGCACGCAAGATGTGCCGCCGTTGACCGAAACACCGGTCAACTGCTGAGCGCGACCTCTTCGTTTTTCCAGATTTCCTCACCGCCTCTCCCAGCCAGAATGGGGCGGATTTCTTGGTTAACAAAAAGTCTACCGTACGTGTACAATTTCTCTTGAACTTCGCGATCGACGGACGTATTTGTACAGAGCAACGTACATGTACGGAACAAATTCACCCCGTCGAACACGGAGACTGACCATGAAAAAGACACTCCTCGCCCTCGCCGCCGTCCTGGCGCTTTCGGGTTCGGCCTTTGCCGCCAACACCACCACCCATGCGATCAAGCACCCGACTGCAGCGACCTGCGTCGACACCAAGACCAATGTGAAGCTCGATTGCGCTTCGACCGGATCTGTCGACAAGAAAGCTTCCACGGGAGCCACGACCGACGGCAAGGGTCCCAGGCTCGGGATCACGGTGAACCCGTGGATTATGCCGAGCGCCTACTGAGATTTTCCGAAAGTCTGGCCGGCTCAGCCGGCCAGATGGTGATTTCAGGCGATCGAGACCGGCAGCTTGGCCGCTGAACTTTCGAAGGCCGCGTCGATCAGCTTCTGCATGTCGGCGGCGCGCCGGAACGACGGATCGCCGTTCCGTCCCGTGTCCAGCGCATCGGCGAAGCGCCGGGCATTGTGCTTGACGTCAGGCGGCGTCAGCATCCGCCAACGGTGCTGATCGACGTCGTCACCCAGGCAGGCCGACAGCCGCGAAACCTTGCCGTCGGTCTCGACCTTGATCGCGCCCTTGGTGCCGTGCAGGGCCAGTGACAAATCATTGCCATGGCCCGTCGTGTAGCGGCTGGCCATGATCGTGGCCAGCGCGCCTGAGCTGAGCCGCGCCGTTATCGCCAAGCTGTCATTGACGTCGAGCACATAGTCACCGATGCGGTCGCCCTCCGCCTTCGGAAACGTCACCAGATCGGCATGCAGCGAGACGATATCCTGGGCCGCGCCATAGGTCGCGAAGTCGAGGATATGGATGCCGACATCGCCCAGAACACCCGTCGAACCGTGCCGGCTCGACAGGCGCCACAGCCATTTGTCGTCGACCCGCCAGTCACCCCAGAACTTGCTGACCAGCCAGCTTTGCCGGTAGTTCGCCTCGACATGGCGCAGTTCGCCGATCTCGCCGGCCTCCACCATGCGCCGCGCCTCGTGGATCACCGGCCTGTTGCGATAGGTCAGGTTGACCATGTTGACGAGCCCGGCCGCCTCGGCGGCTTCGCTCATCGCAAGCGCATCGGCATGGTTCGGCGCCAGTGGCTTCTCGCAGAACACATGTTTCCCGGCGGCCAGCAAGGCGAGCGTCGTCGCCTTGTGGACTTGGTCCGGCGTCGCGTTGATGGCGGCATCGAACTCGCCCCACGCGATCGCAGCTTCGAGGCTTTCGAAGAAATTGGCTATTTTGTTGGCGGCGGCGAAGGCCGCCGCGCGGCCCGGCAGATGATCGACGCAAGCGACGATGGTACAGCTCGGAACCTGACCGAACTCCTCGATATGATGTGCCGCGATCCAGCCGGTGCCGAGCAAAAGCAGGCGATGCATCAGCTCAGCCCCTTCTCACCGTCGGCATGCAGGCGCAGGCCTTTCTGGACGATCTTCTCCTTGGCCTTGTCCGTCGGCACATTCGGCGCGCTGGTGATGCCGGACCATGCCGGGGCCGGGTTGTGCGCCCAGTGCACGGCGTTGCGCAGCACCTGCTGCACGCCTTCATTGTGATAGATCGGATAGGTCTCGTGGCCCGGTGAGAAATAGAAGATTTTTCCCGCTCCCCGCTGATAGGTCAGGCCGGAGCGGAACACCTCGCCGCCCTCGTACCAGGAGATAAACACCGTCTCCAGCGGCTCCGGCACCGCGAACGGCTCGCCATACATTTCCGTCTCGCCGATCTCCAGGCATTCGCCGATGCCTTGCGCGATCGGGTGGCCGCGATTGATCGCCCAGACACGCTCGCGCTCGCCCGCCTCGCGCCATTTCAGCGAACAGGGCGTGCCCATCAGCCGCTTGAAAATCTTCGAGTAGTGGCCGGAATGAAGCACGATCAGCCCCATGCCTTCCCAGACCCGCTTCTGGACGCGCTCGACGATCTCGTCCTTGACCTCGCCATGGGCGGCATGGCCCCACCATAGCAGCACGTCGGTGGCCGCCAGGCGCGTGTCGCTCAGGCCGTGCTCGGGTTCCTGCAAGGTGGCGGTGGTCGCTTCGATTCGCTTGTCCTGGTTGAGCGCGGCGGCGATGGTACCGTGCATGCCCAAGGGATAGAGGTCGCGCACGGCGGCATTGGTCTGTTCATGGACGTTCTCGCCCCAGACAACGGCTTTAACAGGCATCTTTCCTCTCCAAAGCGCTTTGAGTACCGCATCCGATGAGGTCTTGGAAAGATGTCGTCGATCAAAATTTGTGAAATCAGGGCTTGCGGGCCTTGCGGCCAGGGACTGTCTTGGCCTTGCCAGGCTTGGCCGGTGCGCCGGGAATGGACGACCCCGTAATCGACACGGGATCGCTGGCTGGAAATGTGTCCTCGAGGCCTTCCTCGAGTTCGTCTTCGGCGTCGGCCTCGTGATGCCGCTCATGTTCGAGCGAACGGACCGCCGCGGTTTTCGGCGATTTCGGCGCGGACTTCGACGACATCGGCAGTTCTCCCTCGATTTGTCGCCGCACAATGGACGCGGGCGGCAAACGTTCCGGGGTCAGCCGGCGGCTTCGCGGGCTCCCTCAGACAGGAAAGTAAAGACATAATCCGAGAAAGAACGCCAGCACTCGACCCTGAAGGCCTCGTCGGCCGTGCGCAACAGCACGATCTCGGCCTTGCCCAAAATGGTGCGCGAAGCGGCGCCCACCGGGAAGGCTTCGAGCGACAGATCCTGCGGGCAGCCCGAATTGATCGCGGCTTCCGCCGCCGGGCCGGTGACGGAAATCGCGATGTTGCGATGCGAGATGCCGACCGACGAGTGCAAGGTTGAAACCTTCGCGCAATCGGCGAGCGGGTCCTTGCCGGCCTCGTCGATGACAAGCCACTCGTCCGGCCCAAGCCACAGCGCCGTACGGCCGCTCTTCGACGCGGATGTTTTCGGCTGCTTCGGCAGGGTCACACCGAGCGCCTTCGACAGAGCGGCGACCGAAGCTTCCGGCGCGCGCAGCGAAATGCGCAGGGCCGGCGGCAGCACTTCGACCTTGACACCCGTTGCGGAGACAGTGCGCCCGGCCAATGCCGGACGCCGCTCCGCCGAGGGCGAAGCCGTCGCGGCCGTCTTTGCAGCAGCTTTAGCCATTGAGGCGCCCTCCCGTCTCGTCGAGGAACACCATGCCGGCAACCTCCACTTCGATCACCCCGTCCGGCATCGGCACGTAGAGCGTGTCGCCCATCCGGTCACGCCCGCCGGCAACCAGCGCCAGGGCGATGGAACGGCCGCAATTCTGCGACCAGTAGCTCGAGGTGACGTGGCCGATCATCTTCATGGGGATTGCCTGCTTCGGGTCCTCGACGATCTGCGCGCCTTCTTCCAGCACCACCTTGGGATCCTTGGTCTTCAAGCCGACCAGTTGCTTGCGGCCTTTGGCGACCAGATCCGGCCGCGCCATGCCCCTGATGCCGACGAAGTCGGCCTTTTTCTTGCCGACCGCCCAGTCGAGGCCGGCATCGTTTGGCGTCACCGTGCCGTCGGTATCCTGGCCGACGATGATGTAGCCCTTCTCGGCGCGCAGCACGTGCATCGCCTCGGTGCCGTAAGCGGTGGCGCCATGCTTCTGGCCCTCGGCCCACAACGCTTCCCAGACGGCCTGGCCATAGTCGGCCGGGACATTGACTTCGAAACCGCGCTCGCCGGTGAACGACATGCGGAACAGCCGTGTCGGCACGCCACAGATCTTGCCTTCCCGCACCGACATATGCGGCAGCGCTTCATCAGACATGTCGATGCCTTCGACCAGCGGCGCGATGATGTCGCGGGATTTCGGACCCTGCACGGCAATGACCGCCCACTGCTCGGTGATCGAGGTCAGCCAGACATTGAGATGCGGGAACTCGGTCTGGAGGTAATCCTCCATGTGGTTCATGACGCGCGGCGCGCCGCCCGTCGTCGTCGTGACATGGAAGCGGTCCGGCGCCAGCCTGCCCACGACACCGTCATCATAGATGAAGCCATCCTCGCGCAGCATGATGCCATAGCGGCAGCGGCCTGGCTCCAGCTTCTCCCACGGATTGGTGTAGAGCAGTTCCATGAACTTGGCCGCGTCCGGGCCGACCACTTCGATCTTGCCCAGCGTCGAGGCATCGAACAGGCCGGCTTGATTGCGGACCCCAACGCATTCGCGGTCGACCGCCGCATGCATGTCCTCGCCGGCTTTCGGGAAATACCAGGCGCGCTTCCACTGGCCGACATCCTCGAACACCGCGCCTTGCGCCTCGGCCCACGGATGGATCGCGGTTCTGCGTGTCGGGTCGAACAGCGGCCCACGCGCATGGCTGACAATCGCGCCGAAGGTGACAGGCGTGTAGGGCGCGCGGAACGTGGTCAGGCCGACCTCCGGGATCGGCCTGCCCAGCGTTTCGGCGGCAATCGCCAGGCCGTGCATGTTGGAGGTCTTGCCCTGGTCGGTCGCCATGCCGTTGGTGGTGAAGCGCTTGACATGCTCGATCGAGCGCATGCCTTCATGCACCGCCTGGCGGATGTCCTTCGCAGTCACGTCGTTCTGGAAATCGACGAAGGCTTTAACCGTCGTGTCCGGTCCGGCGCCGGGCGCCGCACCCAGCATGCCGCGCGACCAGCTCTCCGAGGCGTCCACCTTCGGCTTGGTCCCCTTGGCGGCTTTCGCGCCGGCATCCTTGGCCGCCTTGGCGCCCGCCGCATAGGCCTCGTCGACCGTCGCCGCCAGTCCGTCGGTGCCGTTGCAGGCGCCGACCGAGACGCAGTCCTGCGCGTAGGTGCCGGGCACGAACCGCTTGGTCTCGTCGTTGAAGGCAACCTTGCCGCGCGACTGCGAGAACAGATGCACCGACGGTGTCCAGCCGGCAGACATCAGGATCGCATCGACCGGAATTGTGCGTTCGCCGCCACCATTCTTCGGCTGCACGGTCATCGACGACACGCGCAGCTTGCCGCCGGCGCGGATCACAGCACGGCCGGAATTGATCTCGATGCCGAGCGCCCTCGCCTCGTCGATCACCGGGCCGGTCGGGTTGTCGCGCAAATCGACGATCGCCGCCACGTTGACGCCGGCCTTCTTCAGGTCGATCGCGGCGCCGTAGGCCGAGTCATTGGCGGTGTAGACACCGACATTTTTTCCGACCGCGACACCATAATGGTTGAGGAAGGTGCGCGCCGCGCCCGCCAGCATGACGCCCGGCCGGTCGTTATTGGCGAACACCATGTGGCGCTCGATGGCGCCGGAGGCCAGCACCACGCGCTTGGCTCGGACCTGCCATAGCCGTTCGCGCGGCAGGTCATGGCCGGGAGCCTTCAGGTGATCGCTGACGCGCTCGACCAGACCGACGAAATTCTGCGCGTAGTAGCCGAACGCCGTGGTGCGCCGCAGCACGCGGACGTTGTCCATCGCACCCAGCCTGGCGATCGCCGCTTGCGCCCAGGCAAAGCCGTCCTGGCCGTCGATTTTCGCGCCAGACTCGAAGCGCAGGCTGCCGCCGAACTCGGCCTGCTCGTCCGCAAGGATGACACGCACGCCGGTCTCCGCCGCGGCAAGCGCCGCCGCGATACCAGCCGCACCGCCGCCCAGTACCAGAACGTCGCAATGGGCGTAGCGCGAGGAATAATGGTCGGGATCCGGCCTGTCGGGGGAAACGCCAAGACCGGCGGCTTCGCGGATCTTCGGTTCGTAGAGGCTCTTCCAGGCCGCCTTCGGCCACATGAAGGTCTTGTAGTAGAAACCGGCCGAGAACAGCGGTGATGCCAAATCATTGACCGCGCCGACGTCGAAGGACAGCGACGGCCAGCGGTTCTGCGAATTGGCGGCAAGCCCGTCATAGAGTTCCTGTACGGTGGCGCGCACGTTGGGCGTCTTGCGCGCGTCATCACGCACGATCTGCACCAGGGCGTTGGGCTCTTCCGCGCCGGCCGAGAGGATGCCGCGCGGGCGGTGGTACTTGAACGAACGGCCGACCAGATGCACGCCGTTGGCAAGCAGCGCCGAAGCCAATGTGTCGCCCTCGATGCCGGCATAGGACTGGCCATCGAAGCTGAAGCGGGCGGTCTTGGCCTGGCTGAGGCGTCCGGCGCCGGGAATGCGCAACGCGCCGCTCATTTGGCTACTACTCCGTTGGAAACGATGGGCAGCTTGGAAGGTTTCGGCTCGCCGGCCTTGTAGGTCATGACGAACTTGTCGGTGACGGTGTCGCGCACCGCGTTGAAGAAGCGCGCGCAGCCATGCATGTGCCGCCAGCGCTCATAAATGATGCCCTTGGGATTCGAGCGGATGAAAAAGAACTTCTCGAAATCGTCGTCGCTCTCGCCGGCCATGTTGGCCGAGCGCGCGATATGCGCCTCGCCGGCGTTGCGGAACTCGAGTTCCGGGCGCTCTTCCTCGCAATAGGGGCAGCGGATGAGAAGCATCGTGTTTGTTCCTACAATTCGCCGTGACCGACGCGCGCGCCGGGGGGTTGGTCGCAAAGCTTCTGGCCCATGGTCATGAAGGGAGCGACGAGTCGCAGCCGCTCCTCGACGCTCGTCGCCGCACTGAAGAGATCGCGGTTGGCCATGTTGCCGAGCGTCAGCTGCATCGGATCTGTCGTAACGATGACGCCACGCGGTTGGAAATCCTCGTCCTCATCCAGCCCATGCGGCCTGCCCTCGAAGAACATCACCACTTTCTGGCCGACACTCCAGACGCAGGCGAGCATTCCCTCGTCGACGGAAAACGGCCAGCCGGCCTCGTTTCCGGCACGGTTGATCGGCTGTAGCCGCACCTCCTGCGCCGTGGGAACATGAAACATGCCTTGTTCCCCCGCCAGCATCAGCGGCATCGCTACTGCCACCTCGGCCATCATCATCAGTGCGCCACCGCCGCCGCCGCTGCCTCGTCGATGAGGCGGCCGGTGCGGAAGCGTTCGATGGTGAAGGGCGCGTTGATCGGGTGCGGATCGTCCTTGGCGATGGTGTGGGCGAAGACATGGCCCGAGCCCGGTGTCGCCTTGAAGCCGCCCGTGCCCCAGCCGCAATTGACGTAGAGGCCGGGCACCGGCGTCTTGGCCAGGATCGGCGAGCGGTCGGGCGTCACGTCGACGATGCCGCCCCACGAACGCAGCATCTTCATGCGCGTGAAGATCGGGAACATCTCGCAGATGGCGTCCAGCGTATGCTGGAGAATGTGAAGTCCGCCGGTCTGCGAATAGGAAACATACTGGTCGGTGCCGGCGCCGATCACCAGTTCGCCCTTGTCGGACTGCGAGATATAGGCGTGCACCGTGTTCGACATCACAACGCAAGGCACAACCGGCTTGACCGGCTCCGACACCAGCGCCTGCAGCGGATAGCTCTCCAGCGGCATGCGCACGCCGGCCATGTTCATGATGACCGAGGAATGGCCGGCCGCGACGACGCCGACCTTCTTGGCGCCGATGAAACCGCGCGTCGTATCGACGCCTGTGACCGCGCCGTTGGCAGCCCGCTTGACGCCGGTGACCTCGCAGTTCTGGATGATGTGGACGCCGCGCGCCGAAGCGCCGCGCGCATAGCCCCAGGCGACCGCGTCATGGCGCGCCGTGCCGCCGCGGCGCTGCAGGGCAGCCCCGACGACCGGATAGCGCGCGTCTTTCGACGTATTGAGCGGCGGACAGAATTCCTTGGCCTGCTCCGGCGTCAGCCATTCATTGTCGATGCCGTTCAGCCGGTTGGCATGGACATGGCGCTTCAGCACCTGGATGTCGTGCACATTGTGGGCGAGCATCATGACGCCGCGCGCCGAATACATGACGTTGTAGTTGAGTTCCTGGGAGAGCCCGTCCCACAGCTTCAGCGCATGGTCGTAAATCCCTGCGCTCTCGTCATAGAGATAGTTGGATCGGATGATAGTGGTGTTGCGGCCTGTATTGCCGCCGCCCAGCCAGCCCTTTTCCAGCACCGCGACATTGGTGATGCCGTACACGGTCGCGAGATAATAGGCGGTGGCCAATCCATGACCGCCGGCGCCGACGACGATGACGTCATATTCCTTCCTGGGCTCCGGCGAGGACCATTGTTCCTCCCAGCCCTTGTGGCCGCGCATGGCCTCGCGGGCGATGGCGAATACAGAGTATTTCTTCACGGTCCAGCCTCGCGCCAAAAGGTCTCGCGGATTGCAGCCGGGTCATCCTTGGCCCAGCGCGCGAGGTGTATCACTAGCGAAACGGCGCTGCCATCCTTGCGCTGTTTGCGACGGCGCTTGCCGTTTTGCGCCGTGCTGAAAGAGAGGTATCCGGTCTGGCCCCGATGACTGCCTTCAGTCACACTTCCCGGCGTCGGGGATTCGGAGGACGATGGTGGGCAACGCTTGGTGGAATCTCACATTGCGCTTCCTGCTGGAACTGGCGGCTTTGCTTGGCCTCGGCATGGCAGGCTGGAGCCTTGTCGAGGGCTGGTGGCACTGGATCCTGGCCCTTGCCTTGCCACTCATCGCTGCACCGTTGTGGGGGATTTTTGCCGTGCCCGGCGATCCGAGCCGGTCAGGCCGGGCCCCGGTGCCGGTGCCTGGCGCTGTCAGGCTGGCGCTGGAATTCGTCGTCCTGTTCGGCGGCGCGGCCGGTTTCCATGTGGCAGGCCATGCCGCCACGGGCACCATCATGGCCGTGCTGATCGTCATCAGCTACGCGTTCTCGCTGGACCGATTGGCTTGGCTGCTGCGGCAATAGTTGGTGCGAGCCTCTGCGGCTTTCGGGTGGCTGCTGTCCTGCCGATTTGCGACGAAGCATCCTATCGCCGGCAAAGCTGGCGCGAAAGACAAGGATTCCAGACATGCTCGCACTCGCCAACAAGATCGCCATCGTCACCGGTGCCAGTTCCGGCATCGGCCGCGCCACCGCCAAACTGTTCGCGGAGGAAGGCGCCAAGCTGGTCATTTCCGCTCGCCGCCAAGCTGAGCTTGATGCACTCACCGTTGAAATCGAGGACGCCGGCGGCACGGCCGTCGCTCTCGCGGGGGATGTCACCGACGAGACCTACGCGAAAGCTCTCGTCGAGCTGGCGGTCGGCAGCTTCGGTGGACTGGACATCGCGTTGAACAATGCCGGCTCCGTCGGGCCGATGGGGCCTGTCCCCGACATGTCGGCACAGACATGGCACGGGACGATGGACACCAATCTGACCAGCGCCTTTCTCGGTGCGAAGTATCAGATACCGGCCATGCTCGAGCGCAGTGGCGGCTCGCTGATCTTCACGTCGAGCTTTGTCGGTTACACCGCCGGCATGCCGGGCATGGCCGCCTACGCCGCGGCCAAGGCCGGCCTGATCGGATTGACGCAGGTGTTGGCCGCCGAATACGGACCGAAGGGGCTGCGCGTCAACGCGCTGCTGCCCGGCGGGACCGACACGCCAGGCGCGACGGCGACCACGCCTGAGGCTCGCGCCTTCGTCGAGGGCCTCCACGCCCTCAAGCGCATGGCGCAGCCGCAAGAGATCGCCCGCTCCGCGCTTTACCTTGCCTCCGACGCCTCGAGCTTCACCACGGGAACCGCGCTGTTTGCGGATGGCGGCGTGTCGATCAACCGGACGTGAAGGATTTTTTGTGGGACAGGCCTGTCGTCGTTGTGACGCAGGCCGCCGGTCTTGCTTTTTCGGCGCGATTTGGCGATTCCGTTTCTATCTAAATGGTCTTCTTGCCAAGACGGGTCCTGGAACCATGATGCTGATCCGAACCTATGTCGCCCAGAGTGCAATCGAAGGCGTCGGCATGTTCGCCGCCGAGCCCATCCGGAAGGGCGCCTCGATCTGGCGCCTGGATCCGGATTTCGATCGGCTGATCCCGATGGACAAATACGAGACGGCGCCGCAACCCCTGAAGGAATTGCTCGACCGTTATGCCTATCCGAGCCCGGACAAGCCCGGCTTCATCGTCTATGAGGTCGACAATGGGCGCTTCATGAACCATTCGGCGACCCCGAACACCGATTTTTCGCAATATGGCGGCGCCACCGCGACCCGGGATATCGCCGTCGGCGAGGAGATCACCTGCGATTACGGTGAGTTCTTCGAGGATTTCGAGCGGCTGCACCTGGCCACGGCGTAACAGGCACCCTATCTCCAGGCGACCGTGGCAATTTGGCTGTCGTCCGTCATTTCGACTGTGGACAGCGAGGCTTGATTCTGCTATCAGCCGCCACAATTCGTGGTGTCGAGCGCCGCGGAGGCTTGCGGCTATGGCTGCTTGCCTGTTGATATCAAACCCGAAAGACAGGATTGCCCGTGCAGGTACTCGTCCGCGACAATAACGTTGATCAGGCGCTTCGCGCGCTGAAGAAGAAGATGCAGCGCGAAGGCATTTTCCGCGAAATGAAGATGCGCGGCCACTACGAGAAGCCTTCCGAGAAGCGCGCCCGTGAAAAGGCCGAAGCCGTTCGCCGCGCCCGCAAGCTGGCCCGCAAGCGTGCACAGCGCGAAGGCCTGCTGCCGATGACCCCGCGTCCGGTTGCTGCTGGCGGTGCCGCCGGTGCAGCGCGTCCGCCGCGCTGATTATCGCCAATATTTCGTCCTTTTCGAAGGATACCAGGGTGGCGCGATGTGGAATCGCCGCCACCCTTTTATTTTGATTGTGACCCGGCCCGGAGGGGGGAACCGGACCTGAACGACGGCGCAAGTGAGGACAGGGCAGACATGAACGCAACAAGCGTGGAGCGCGGGACCGCATTGCGTGGTTTCGCCCTGACAGCGGCCCTGCTTTCCGGACTGGTGCTTGCCGGCTGCCAGACGTCGGGCCCGGCCGGCGAGTTCAACAACATCGACAAGGCGCAAGGGTCGAGCGAGAACATCTCCTCGCTGTCGGCGGTCATCCAGCGCAATCCTCAGGATCCTGAAGGCTACAATGTGCGCGGTTCGGCCTATGGCCGCGGCGGCCAGTACCAGCAGGCGCTCAAGGACTTCAACCAGGCCATCCAGCTTAACCCGAATTTCTATCAGGCCTATTCGAACCGGGCCCTCATCCAGCGCTTCCTCGGCAACCAGGAAGCCGCACTCGCGGATTACAATCGCTCGATCCAGATCAACGGCAACTATGACGCCGCCTATATCGGCCGCGGCAATCTCTACCGCAAGGCGGGCCGCACCCAGGATGCCTTCACCGACTTCCAGAAGGCGATCCAGCTCGACACGACGGATGCCCGCGCCTACCACAATCGCGGCCTGATCTATCAGAGCCAGGGCCAGCACAAATTCGCCATCGAGGACTTCTCGACCGCCATCTCGCTGGCTCCTGACGCCGCCGAGCCCTACAACGGCCGTGGCCTCTCCTATCTTGCGACCGGCGACGAGGACAACGCCTTCTCCGACTTCAACATGGCCATCAAGCTCGACGGCCAGAACGCCGAGGCCTGGGCCAACCAGGCGCTGATCTACGAACGGCGCGGCGACAAGGCAAAGGCGGCGAAGGCCTATCGCGAGGCCGTACGCCTCAACCCCACCTACCAGCCGGCCAAGGACGGCCTCGCCCGCGTCAGCTGACATCGGCTTCCTCAAGCCCGCGCCAAGCACCCCATTGCATCGTGCGTGTCCGAAAGGACACGCGGCGCGGCGGATCGCCGCCAATCCGGCAACCCTGTGTTAACCCCCGCGACAAGCCGTTAACCCCTGCCTTGTTCGCGCCAAGTTTTCGGCGGAACGGTCGCGGCGCCCGAGACGTTACTGAAGACTGATTGCGAAAGGACCCTCCCCATGATCAAGAAACTCGTCTGCGCCGCTGCTCTTGCAACGACCGTTTTCGCTGCCGCCCCGGCCAGCGCCGGCAAGCTGCAACTCGGCACGCTCGACTGCACCATCGATGGCGGCACCGGCTATATCGTGACGTCCAACAAGGGCGTGTCCTGCGTCTTCCGGCCCCATCATCACGGGCCATCGGAAATCTATACAGGCGTCATCTCGAAGCTCGGTGTCGATGTCGGCAAGACGCACCAGGGCCAGCTCATCTGGGCGGTTTTTGCCGCGACCCGCGACCGTGACGCGGGCGATCTTGCCGGCAGCTACTACGGCGTCAACGCCGAGGCGAGCGTCGTGACTGGCGGCGGCGCCAACCTGCTGGTCGGTGGCTTCGACAGCGCCTTCATGCTGGAGCCGCTCAGCGTCCAGGCGCAGACGGGCGTCAATCTCGCCGTGGCGGTGACTTCGCTGGAGCTGATCCACTCGCTCAAATAAGCGGTTTGGGGCCTCGGCTCCAGACCCTTCGCTCTGCGGCGCGGAACCGGATAGGATGGTTCCGCGCCGTTTGTTTTTTGGGGACGCCATGCCGAGGACAGCTATCGCCGCTGCCATGATTGCAAATCATGCTTGCCGGCAAGCGGTGCATCCAGGACGACGCTGGTCCAAACATATCTCGAAAAAATCGCTTGAGCTCAATCGCGGTTGAGGTTCTACAAACCCGTCCCGAGCAAAACAGCATCTCGACGCCGCGCGCATGGTCCTGCCGGACGCCTCGCGCTGGCTTCTGGTGCGGCTGCATCAAGATATGCAAAGCAGGGATGGACATGACCGAGATCAGCACAAACAGGGTCGACTGGCGTGCATTGTGGGCAAGCGGCGACCTGGCGCGCTTCTGCTTCATCAGCCTCGGCATCCTGCTTCATGCCACCAATGAGACGATGGTGGCGACCGTTATGCCGGCCATGGTCGGCGAACTGGCCGGCGTGCAGCTCGTCGGCTGGTCGCTGGCGATCTACGAACTCGGCGCCATCGTCGCCGGTGCCGCGGCGGGACGGCTGGTGAGCTATGTGGCGCTGCGCACCAACATGGTGGTCGCCGCCCTGCTTTACGCCGCCGGGGCGCTGATCTGCGCCACCTCGCCTTCGATGCAATTGTTCCTGGCCGGCCGGCTGATCGAGGGGCTGGGCGGTGGCGCGCTGGTGTCGCTGGCCTTCGTCTCGGTCGAGCGGCTGTTTTCGCGTGCCATCTGGCCGCAGCTTTTCGGCGTCATGTCGGCGATCTGGGGCGTCGCGGCGTTCAGCGGCCCGCTCCTCGGCGCTGTTATGACCGAATTGCTGTCGTGGCGCTGGGCCTTCGGCGTCTTCACTCTCGGCGGCACCGCCATGGCGCTGGCAAGCTTCCTCGTACTCGACACGCCGGAAGCGACAAGACCCAGCACGAGCGCCGGCAAGGCGCCGCCTTTTCCGTTCATGGCGCTTGGCTGCCTTGCCATTGCCGTGGTGCTGATCGCCTCGGCCGGCGTCGACATCGCCCTGCTGCGTTCCTCGCTGCTGATCGTGCTGGGGCTGGCAGGTCTCGCGCTGTTCTTCTACATCGATGCGCTGAAGCCGCGCTCCCGGCTTTTCCCGGCGCGGCTGTTCTCATGGCGCACGCCGGTCGGCGCCGGCATGACCATGGTCGCCGCCTTTTCCATCGCGACCTGCTCCTTCGGCGTCTACGGGCCGCTGCTGCTGACCAGCCTGCACGACATTCCGCTGCTGACCACCGGCTACATCATCGCCGCCGAATCGATCGCCTGGTCGATCCTGTCGATCCTCGTCGCCAACGCGCCGCCGCGGCGCGAAAGGCTGATCATCGTCTGCGGCGCACTGATGATCGCGGCGGGCATCGCCGGCTTCGCCTACACGATACCGCTGGGCTCGATCCCGCTGATCCTGGTCTGCGCCCTGCTGCAGGGCGGCGGCTTCGGCATTGCCTGGCCCTTCCTCACCCGCGTCATCGTCGCCTCCGCCCCGGACGACGAACAGACCATCGCCTCGGCCGCGGTGCCGACCATGCAGCGCATCGGCTATGCCGTGGGCGCCGCCCTTGCCGGCATCGTCGCCAATGCCAGCGGTTTTTCGCAAGGCCTGAACCATGACGCGGCCGCTGGTGTCGCGAGATGGCTGTTCCTTGCCTTCGTGCCGCTCGGCGTTCTCGGCTGCCTCGCCGCCATGCGGATATCGGCGGCGGCAAATCGGCCGCTCGCAGCCATCGGCTGACGCAGGTTCTATCGGACGGCTTATTCACTCGACACGCAGGCGGTAGCCGACCCCGGTCTCGGTGGTGATGTAACGCGGCTGGTCGGGGGTTTTTTCGATCTTCTGCCTGAGCTGGCGCACATAGACCCTGAGATACTGCACGTCGGTCGAATCGTCCCAAATCTGCTTCAGGATGAAGTGGTGGGTCAGCACCTTGCCGGCATGCTGCACCAGGATGCGCAGTATGTCGTACTCCTTCGGCGAGAGCTTCACCTCCCTGTCCTCGACCTTGACGATGCGCTTGACCAGATCGACGCTGAGGTCGCCGCACTGGAAAACCGGCTTTTCGCCCTGTTGCTGGAACTTGTGGCGCAGCGCAACGCGGATGCGCGCCACCAGTTCGTTCATTCCGAACGGCTTGGTGACATAATCGTCGGCGCCGAGTTCGAGCGCGCTGACGATGCCGGCCTCGTCGGTGCGGCTGGAGAGGATGACGACGGGAATGTCGACGCCCTCGTCACGCCATTTGCGCAGCAGGTCATGGCCCCCTATGCCGGGCAGGCCGAGATCGAGCAACACCAGGTCGGGCTTTTCCTGTTCCATCAGCTCGATCGCCACCTTGGCGTTGGGCGCCTCGCTGACCGTGTAGCCTTGGCTGGCAAGGCCGACCCGAAGCAGCTTGCGGATCGGCGGCTCGTCATCGACAACCAGTATCCTGACATTCGAATTGGTCATCGAGGCTGGTCCACGCCGGGTTCGTCGCCGCGGTTGCCGACACCGCGCGCTTGCGCCGGCACCGGCATCCTGATGGTGAAAACGGCACCGGGGCGGTCGGTCCGGTTGGCGGCCGCGATCGTGCCGCCCATCGCCTCGACGAAGCCACGGCAGATCGACAGGCCGAGCCCGGTGCCGGCGCGCACCTGATCGCCCTTGCGCACCCGGTAGAAGGTGTCGAACACGCGCTCCAGGTCCTGCGCCGGAATGCCCGGCCCCTCATCCATGATCTGCACGACGACAGAGCCATTGTCGGCCCAGGCCTGGACGCGGATCGCCGAGCCCGGCGGCGAATACTTCGACGCATTGTCTAGAAGGTTGAACAGCACCTGCTCGAACAACACGGGATCGAGCCTCAGCATCGGCAGGTCGGGGGGAATATCGACCTCGATCTTGTGTTCGCTGGCGATCTTGCGGGCACGGTCGAGTGCCGTGCCGACGATATCTCCCAGATAGTGAAGGGCGTAGTTCGGCTCCATCGCACCGGACTCGATCTTGGTCATGTCGAGCAGATTGGCGATGAAGCGGTTCAGCCGTTCCGATTCGTCGATCACCGTCGACAGAAGCTCCGCCCTGTCCTGCTCGGGCAGGTCGGGCGCGAACTCCTTGAGTGTGCCGGCCGCCCCCATGATGGCCGCGAGCGGCGTCTTCAGGTCATGCGAAATCGATGTCAGCAGCGCCGAGCGCAGCCGGTCGGCTTCGGCGGCCAGCTTGGCGCGGTCGACATCGGCGACGAGCTGGACGCGTTCGATCGCCACCGCCGCCTGGTCTGCCAGGGCGTCGAGCAGCCGCTGTTGCTCGGGCGTCAAAAGCGGGCCCTGCTTGTCATTGTCGAGACCGACGACGCCGATTGCCGTGCGTCCCGTGCGCAAGGGAAGATAGAGGCGCTTGGCGCCGGGCAGCGTGTCGGCGCCGCGTCCGGCGGCACGGTTGTGCTCCCAGGCCCAGCGGGCGGCGGCGATGTCGGCCTCGGCCAGCGTGTCGTCGGGCGGATAGCCTGCCTTGACGGTGATCGTGCCGTCTTCCGGCAGCAGCAGCACCACGCGCAGCTTCAGCATCGAGGCGATCTGGAAGGCGGTGGCCCAGAGCACGTCATCGAGCGTGCCGGCGCCGGCGAGCTTCTTGGAGAACAGATAGATGTCCTCGGTTGCCCGCGCCCGTGAGCGGGCGGCGGCGGCCTGACGCTGGACGCGCGCCGTCAGGTTGCTGGCGATGACGGCAACGGCGACGAAGACGGCAATCGCGACGATGCTCTCGGGATCCCGGATCGTCAGCGTGTAGCGCGGCTCGAGGAAAAAATAGTTGAAGGCAAGGACACTGAGGAAACAGGCGTAAAGCGCCGGCCAGAGACCACCGGCCACCGCCGATGTCAGCACGGAGAGCAGGAAGACGATCGCCAGGTTGCGAACGTCGAGGAACTGGTCGAGAACAGTGCTGACGGCCAATGATCCGGCAACGTAAGCCGTGGCGAGCAAATACGGCTTCGCCTGAAACTGCCTCTGCTCGGCTGCCGCGCTCACTCTCCTGGAAGGCGTCTCGGTGTCCCGCTCCGTTCCGGAGATGACATGGACGCTGATGTCGCCGGCATTGCGGATCAGATCATAGGTGAGCGATCCCTCGATCAGTTCCCGCCAGCGCGACCGGGTCGGCCTGCCGACCACGATGTGGGTGAAATTGTTCGCCGTCGCATGGCGAACGATGTCCTGCGCCACGCTCTGGCCCGGAATGGTCGTCATCTCGGCGCCGAGTTGCTCGGCCAGGCGCAGGAGTGTGGCGAGCCTGTCCTTGTCGTCCTCGGACATGCCGGCCGAGCGAGGCGTGTCGACATGAAGTGCCGTCCATGGCGCACGAAGCCTGTCGGCCAGCCTGCGTGCGTAGCGAATGCGGGCTGCCCCGCCCGGACGCGCATCGACGCAGACGAGAACCCGTTCCCCGGCAGCCCACGGTCCCTGGATGGCGTGGGACTGCATGTGGTTGAGCAACTGCTCGTCGACGCGCTGGGCGGTACGCCGCAGCGCCAATTCCCGCAACGCGGTCAGATTGCCCGGCGAAAAATAGTTCTCGACGGCACGCTGCGCCGTGTTGGGGAAATAGACCTTCCCCTCCTCCAGCCGCTTGATCAGGTCGTCGGGCGTCAGATCGATGATTTCGACATCGTCGGCCTGGTCGATGATGGAATCGGGCACCGTCTCGCGCACCCTGACCCGCGTGATCTGGGCGACGACGTCGTTCAGGCTTTCGACATGCTGGATGTTGAGCGTCGTATAGACGTCGATGCCCCGCGCCAGGATTTCCTGGACGTCGAGATAGCGCTTGGGATGGCGGCTGCCGGGCGCGTTGGTGTGGGCGAGTTCGTCGACCAGGACCAGCGCCGGACGCCGGGCAAGGATGGCATCGATATCCATCTCGTCGAGGACACGCCCCCTGTAATCGACCTTGCGGCGGGCAATGACTTCATAGCCCTCGACCAGGGCCCGGGTTTCCTTGCGGCCATGCGTCTCGACCACGCCGATCACCACGTCGACACCGTCGGCCAGCCTGGCGCGGCCCGACATCAGCATCTCGTAAGTCTTGCCGACACCCGGTGCCGCGCCCAGGAATATGCGCAGACGGCCGCGCCCTTCCCGCCCGGCATGCTCTAGCAGCGCGTCGGGAGATGGTCTGTTTTCGACGTAGCTTCTGTTGTCCGGCATCGGGTCCGATCATGAATGGCGCCGGGGACCGTGTCGATCCCCGGCGCCGGCCATCACCTATTTCGCGGCATCCAGCGCCAGGTTGAGAGCCAGCACATTGACCGCCGGCTCGCCGACCACGCCCAACTCCCGGTCCACGACCTGGCTGTCAACGAGCGCCTTGACCTTGGCTTCGTCGATGCCCCTTGCCTTGGCCACGCGCGGAACCTGGAAATAAGCGGCCTCGGGGCTGATCTGCGGATCAAGGCCGCTGCCGGATGTGGTCACCAGGTCCATCGGCACCGGCGCATTCGGATTTTCCGCCTTCAGCTTCCCGGCATCGCCCTTGATGCGCTCGATCAGCTTCGGATTGGTCGGGCCGAGATTGGAACCGCCCGAGGCGCCGGCATCATAGCCATTGCCCGCAGCCGAAGGCCGTCCGTGGAAATACTTGTCGCTGGCGAAGGCCTGGCCGATCAGTTCGGAGCCGACCACCTTGCCGTCCTTCTCGATCAGGCTGCCATTGGCCTGGCGCGGGAACAGCGCCTGGGCGATGCCGGTCATGCCCAAGGGATAGACGAGCCCGGTCAGCACGGTGAAGAAGACGATCATGATGATCGCGGGTCTGATTTGCTTGAGCATCGGAATGATCCTTATGCAAGGCCGAGGGCCGTGACGGCCATGTCGATTATCTTGATGCCGACGAACGGCACGACGATGCCGCCGAGGCCGTAGACGAGAAGGTTGCGGCTGAGCAGCGCACCGGCGCCGATCGCCCGGTATTTCACGCCGCGCAGCGACAGCGGGATCAGCGCGATGATGATCAGCGCGTTGAAGATGATGGCCGACAGGATGGCGCTCTGCGGTGTCGCAAGGTGCATGATGTTGAGCGCCTGCAACGGGCCCGTTGTTTGGCCTGGCGCGACGTAGAAGACGGCGAACATGGCCGGAATGATGGCGAAATACTTGGCGACGTCATTTGCGATCGAGAAGGTGGTCAGCGATCCGCGCGTCATCAACAGCGCCTTGCCGATCTCGACGATCTCGATGAGCTTGGTCGGATCACTGTCGAGGTCGACCATGTTGCCGGCCTCGCGGGCGGCGACCGTGCCGGTGTTCATGGCCACGCCGACATCGGCCTGCGCAAGGGCTGGCGCGTCGTTGGTGCCGTCACCGCACATGGCGACCAGCTTGCCCTTGGCCTGTTCGTCGCGGATCAGCTTCAGCTTGTCCTCGGGCGTTGCCTGGGCAAGGAAGTCGTCGACGCCGGCTTCCGCCGCGATGGCTGCCGCCGTCATCGGATTGTCGCCCGTGATCATCACCGTGCGGATGCCCATGCTGCGCAGTTCGGCGAAGCGCTCGCGGATACCACCCTTGACGATGTCCTTGAGGTGGACGACGCCGAGCAGCCGCCCGTCCCTCTCGACCGCCAGCGGCGTGCCGCCCGATTTGGCGACCTCGTCGGCGATCGCCTGCAGGTCGCGCACGGTATCGCTTCCGGGCCGTGTGCCATGCGTGGCTGATGTCGGCTGGCTGACATGGGTCAGGATCGAATCAACCGCGCCCTTGCGCACCGAAGAGCCGTCTACGTCGACGCCGCTCATGCGGGTCTGTGCCGTGAAGGGCACGAACGTGGCGTGTAATGTCGCCATGTCGCGGGCACGGATGGCGTATTTCTCCTTGGCCAGCACCACGATCGAGCGGCCTTCCGGCGTCTCGTCGGCGAGCGAGGCAAGCTGTGCCGCGTCGGCCAGTTCCTGCTCGCTGACGCCCCTGACCGGGCGGAACTCGGTCGCCTGGCGATTGCCGAGCGTGATGGTGCCGGTCTTGTCGAGCAGCAGCGTGTCGACGTCGCCGGCGGCTTCGACGGCGCGGCCCGACATGGCCAGCACATTGAAGCGCACCAGGCGGTCCATGCCGGCAATGCCGATGGCCGACAGCAGCGCGCCGATCGTGGTCGGGATAAGGGTCACGAACAGCGCGACGAGCACGGTCACCGAGATATAGCCGCCTGAGTAGGAGGCAAAGCTCGGGATGGTCGCGGTGGCCAGCACGAAGATCAGCGTCATGCCGACGAGCAGGATGTTGAGCGCGATTTCGTTCGGGGTCTTCTGGCGCTCGGCGCCTTCGACCAGCGAGATCATGCGATCGAGGAAAGTATGGCCGGCGGCGGCGGTGATGCGCACGCGGATCCAGTCGGAGAGCACCTGCGTGCCGCCGGTGACCGCCGAGCGGTCGCCGCCGGATTCGCGGATGACCGGCGCGGACTCCCCTGTGATCGCCGCCTCGTTGACAGAGGCGACGCCTTCCACCACCTCGCCGTCGGACGGGATGATGTCGCCGGCCTCGACGAGAACGATGTCGCCGACCTTCAAACCGGTGCCGGGAACCAGCTTGAATTTCGTCCGGTCCTCGCCGGCCAACAGCTTGGCCTGGGTTTCGGTGCGCGCCTTGCGCAGCGAATCCGCCTGCGCCTTGCCGCGCCCCTCGGCGACGGCTTCGGCGAAATTGGCAAACAGCACCGTGAACCACAGCCAGATGATGATCTGCAGCGTGAAGCGCAGATCGCCGCCACCGGTGACGAGGTCCTTGACGAACAGCACTGATGTCAGCGCCGACACGACGGCGACGACGAACATGACCGGATTGCCGGCCAGCGTGCGCGGATCGAGTTTGCGGAAGGCACCGCCGATGGCGGGCCACAGGATGCCGGCATCCATGATGCTGGCCGATTTTGATTGGCTCATTTTGGAGCTCCGGCTTCAATATTGATGTGCGGCACCGATTGGTCGGATGCCGGAAAAAGATGAGGAAGCCCGTAGGCCAGCAGCCAGAGCGCGATCATGGCGGCGGCAAGCCCAAGAAATGTCGACAGGGTCGGGAAAGGAGGCGGCATTCCCTCCTTCCCCGGATCGGCCCGATGCCTGACATTGCGGCGCTTGTTGCTGAACCAGGACATGTCTGCCTCAGAATGTTTGTCCATGAATCGTTGCCAGGTGCTCGACAACAGGTCCGACGGCGAGCGCCGGGAAAAAGGTCAGGCCGCCGACGATGACGATGACGCCGACCAGCAGCCCGACGAACAGCGGGCCGTCGGTCGGGAAGGTGCCGGCCGAGGCGGGCACGGTCTTCTTCGCCGCCAGCGCGCCGGCGATGGCGAGCGCCGGGATGATGACCAGGAAACGGCCCATCAGCATGCCGATGCCGAGCGTGATGTTGTACCAGGGCGTGTTGCCGCTGAGGCCGCCGAAGGCCGAACCGTTGTTCGCCGCCGCCGAGGTGTAGGCATAGAGGATTTCGGAGAAGCCGTGCGGCCCGCCATTGGCGATCGAGGCCACCGCGCTCGGCAGCACCACCGCGATGGCGGTGAAGACCAGCATCGCCAGCGGCAGGCACAGGATGGCCAGCATCGCCATCTTGACCTCCTTGGCCTCGATCTTCTTGCCGAGATATTCGGGGGTGCGGCCGACCATCAGGCCGGCGACGAAGACGGCGATCAGGATGAACATCAGCATGCCATAGAAACCGGCGCCGACGCCGCCGACGATGACCTCGCCGAGCTGCATGTTGATGAGCGGGATCATGCCGCCGAGCGCGGTGAACGAGTCATGCATGGCGTTGACCGCGCCGCAGGAAGCCGCCGTGGTGATGACCGCGAACAGCGCCGAGAGCGCGATGCCGAAACGGGTCTCCTTGCCTTCCATGTTACCGCCGTCGATGCCGAGCGCATGCACCAGCGGATTGCCCGCGGCTTCCGCCCAGTAGCAGACGGCGACGCCGGCGATGAACAGCACGCCCATGGCGGCCAGGATCGCCCAGCCCTGACGCTGATTGCCGACCATGCGGCCGAAGACGTTGGTCAAGGCAGCGCCGACGACGAAGATCGACAGCATCTGGATCAGGTTGGAGATGGCATCGGGATTCTCGAAGGGATGTGCCGCGTTGGCATTGAAGAACCCGCCGCCATTGGTGCCGAGCATCTTGATGGCGACCTGCGAGGCGACCGGGCCGAGCGCGATCGTCTGCCTGGCGCCCTCCAGCGTGGTGGCGTTGACGTAGGGCCCGAGCGTCTGCGGCATGCCGAGCCAGACATAGACAAGGGTAAGCACGACGCAGAGCGGCAAAAGCACATAGAGCGTGGCGCGCGTCATATCGACCCAGAAATTGCCGATCGATCTTCCGGAAGCGCGGGCAAAGCCGCGGATCAGCGCGATCGCAATGGCAATGCCTGTGGCGGCCGAAACGAAATTCTGGACAGTCAGGCCGGCCATCTGCACGAGGTAGGACATCGTGCTTTCGCCGCCGTAGTTCTGCCAGTTGGTGTTGGTCATGAAGCTGGCGGCGGTGTTGAAGGCGAGCGCCGGGTCGACCGCGCTCATGCCTGCCGGATTGTAAGGCAGGCCGCCCTGCAGGCGCTGCAGGACATAGAGCACCAGGAAGCCTGCCAGGTTGAACAGCAGCAGCGCCACCGCATAGCTGGCCCAGTGCTGTTCCTCGCGCTCGCTGGTTCCGCAAATGCGGTAGAGTCCCTGTTCGAGCGGGCGGAAGATCGGCGAAAGCGGCGTGCGATCACCTTTGAAGACGCGGTGCATGTAGAAGCCGAGCGGCTTCACCAGCAAAACGAGGATCCCGCAATAGAGGAGGATCTGTATCCATCCGTTCATGGTCATGATGTAGCTTCCGTGCGCCGGTGGATTAGAAACGCTCTGGACGAATGAGGACGTAGGTGAGGTAGGCGAGCAGGAACAAGGTCACGCCACCACCGAGGATGTAATCTAAAAGCATGATTCGACCCTTCCGCTCAGATTCTGTCGCAGGCTTTGACGTAGACGAGGGACAGGGCGAAGAACAAAACCCCGACCCCGAGAACAATGACGTCCATGATTGCGTTCCTTGCTTTTCACTTGTCTTTCGGGCACAATCGAACAGGCCAAACCGCTCGCGCTTACTCGTCGCTTCGATGGCGACGGCATTCAAAGCTTCTGTCGGCGTGTTATATGGACCCGATCGCCATAAAGGTTCGAGACGGGATGGATGGGAAAGAAATAGGAATTTTATAAAGGTTTTCGGGGTGGGTGGCGGGCCACCGGCGATAGAGGTCGCCTTCGACGACGACCAGCGAGCCACGGTTGGGAGGTGGCACCGACTATCAGGCGGCGTATTGTGAAAGCGGCAAAGGACCATCCCAAGCCAACGCCAGGCGGGAATTGCGGCCTAACGCAGTGACGCGCTGTAGGATGCTGTTGCAGGCAGACGCATCCAATGGCATTTCCGATGACAGGGCTTCTTGGCGGGCAAGGTTTGAAAAATTTTCAAATTACCCAGGAAATCAAGCGATTATGGCGGAGAGAGCGGGATTCGAACCCGCGTTACGGTCTCCCGTAAACACACTTTCCAGGCGTGCGCCTTCAACCACTCGGCCACCTCTCCGTCCTTGCATTTTTCGCGTTGGCCGGTTTCGCCGCGCGGGTTGGGGACAATGCAGTCCCTTCAGGGAGGCCGGTACGCGATATCAGCGCCGTTGGTGCCGCCAACCAGCAAACACCTTCCCTTCGCACCTGAGCCGTCAAAGCAACAGGCGCGGGGCTCATCTAGTCGATCCCGCGCCGAATGCCAAGCCATAACGGCGGTCTATTCGCTTTGCCGGCCACACACAGCTTCGCCAAGCTGCGTCGCACCCGTTCTTCAAGCCGCCGCCGCCCGAATGATGTGCACAGCCATGGCCGTAGGGCCGGTCGCGCTTGACTTCGCCGCGGCCCACCTGTCGAGTGAAGCGGAGGCTTTGCGGGGGGCATCGTCCGGAGATGTCTTCAAGCAGTGAAAAACCGGGCGGAACGCCGGACAGTGGACAGGCGCCGACAGGGCACCCGGACAGCGGGCTGTCCTACGTGCCGGTGGGCTGGCTCATCTTCGTCATGGCTTGGTCGGTCTACGGCCTGGCCTCGGCCTGGTGGCTGACCGGCAATTCCGGCCTGCCGGACAGGATCTTCTATTTCCTCCTCGGCGGGCTTGCCGTCGACATCATCACCATTCTGTGGGGACTCTACCTGCTCGGCCTTGCCTTTGGCCGCTCGGCGCGTTTCCCGCGCCACTTCATCATCTGGCAGGTGACGACCATCGTCTGGGTGCTGGCGAGGCTGGCTTATGTGCTTGCCGTGCCCGATTTCGTCTTCTCCGCCAGGAGCTTGCTCATAGGCGGCGCCGAAATCGCCATCGGCCTGCTCTGCATCTATCTGCTGCGCCGCGGCTCCGGCGCCGAAGGCGTCTATGCCAGGCAGCGGGCGGAAGCGCCGTCGGTCTTCGTTTCCATCGTCGCTGCCTCGCTCGGCATCATCCTGGGCGCGGTCATCGGCGCCGTTGGCGGCTTCCTGGCTGGCTCGGTGATCGCCGATGTCGCCGAGGTCAGTTGCTTCGAGGGCGGCTGCGGCTACTTTGCCGCCTTCATCGGCTTGGCCGGGCTGGTGGTCGGCGCCATTGCCGGGGGCATTCTTGCCGTCTTGCTCGTTCACCGCCGCCGGCGCGAGCCGGCCGCATAGGGTTCAGCAAGCGCGGGGCTTCAAATTCGCGTATCGCGATTGCGGACAAGCCGCACGCATTCTATTTCTGGTTTCGGGACATGTGCCGGAGGTCTCCTGGTTGGCGTCCAGGAGGGACCGGGGGAGAGCCTTGATGTTTCGCTTCGTCTTTCGTCTTGCAGCCATGGTCGCCCTGTCGGTTTCCGTCATCATGGCGGTGCTCGACACGACGCGCACGGTGGCGGCTTCTGCCCTTGTGCTGACCCCCCTCAACGCGAGCTGGCTGGCCGTCTCGCCGGACACGCGGGCCGCCTTCGAAGGCTTCGTCCGCACCAAGGCCAGTCCGCTGCTGTGGGATGGCGTCATCGCCTGGGTGCTCAACCAGCCGGGCTTTGCCGTATTCGCGGTGCTGGCCTTCCTGCTTTACGCCATCGGCTACCGGCGGCAGCGGCGCACCGGACGGTTCGCGGCGAACTGACCCATCGCCTGCACCATTCCGGCCGCCTCCTCACGGCTTGCACACAAGGTCAGATCGCTGTGTGGCTTGCCCGCGGCACGCTTTTCCAAAAGGTCAAAATTCCGCGTGAATTTTGTTTCGGGCCGTGCCAGATTGCCCGGGAGCGGGAGGGGAATACACTCCTGGCTGACGTCGTTTGCCGGCCGGAGAACCGGGCAGGCAGGCGGTGCGTAACGGAAAAAATAACCGACAGGGTGTGGATCACATGAAACGTATCGTTCTCGGCCTCCTGGCCGCAACCGCAATGGTTCTTCCGGCTTTCGCCGCGGATGTCCAGCCGGCCATCCTTTACGATCTGGGCGGCAAATTCGACAAATCCTTCAACGAGGCTGCCTATCACGGCGCCGAGAAGTTCAAGACCGAGACCGGCACCCCTTATGTCGAGTTCGAAGTGTCGAACGCCTCGCAGCGCGAGCAGGCGCTGCGCCGCTTCGCCGAGGACGGCCACAACCCGATCGTTATGGCCGGCTTTGCCTGGGAGGATGCGCTGAAGAAGGTCGCGGCCGAATACCCGGACCTCAACTTCGCCATCATCGACGATGCCGTCGACCTGCCCAATGTCCGCTCGCTGGTGTTCAAGGAGAATGAAGGTTCCTATCTCGTCGGCATCATGGCGGCGATGGCGTCGAAGTCGAAGAAGGTTGCCTTCGTGGGCGGCATGGACATCCCGCTGATCCGCAAGTTCGAATGCGGCTATGTCGGCGGCGCCAAGTCGGCCGGCGCGACCGACGTCATCCAGAACATGACTGGTGATACGCCGGCGGCGTGGAACGATCCGGCCAAGGGCGGCGAGATCGCCAAGACGCAGATCGACCAGGGCGCCGACGTTGTATACGCGGCCGCCGGCGGCACCGGCGTTGGCGTGCTGCAGGCAGCCGCCGATGCCGGCAAGCTCGGCATTGGTGTCGATTCTAACCAGAACGGCCTGCAGCCCGGCAAGGTGCTGACCTCGATGCTGAAGCGCGTCGACGTTGCCGTCTACACCGCCTTCATGGACGGCAAGAACGGCACCTTCAAGGGTGGCGTCGAGAATCTCGGCCTCAAGGAAGGTGGCGTCGACTACGCCATGGACGACAACAACAAGGCGCTGGTAACGGCAGAGATGAAGGCGGCGGTCGAAAAGGCCAAGGCCGACATCATCGCCGGCACGGTCAAGGTCCACGACTACACCGCCGACAACGCCTGCCCGTATTGATCGGCGGCGCCATACGGCAATGACTGGAACCGCCGGGCAACGCCCGGCGGTTTTGCATCGGCCTATAGCTTGCCGGCCAAGTAACCGAGCGCGAAGGCCGCAATCAGCCCGATGGCAATGACGTACCCACGCCGGCCGCCAAGCGCGTGCACGCCAACGCCGTGTGGTGGCCGGGACAGGCTTCGGATCACTGTCGGTGACCTGGCATCGTTGCCGCCCAGGCCAACGCTGCGCATTTGCGGCAATTCGGCGAGGCGTTGCGCAACCAGCGCCCAATGATTGGCGCCGGTCGGTTTTTCGGCGCGGTCGAAAACATGCATGCGTTCGGCGAGCCGCACCACCGCGTCGCGGAAGGCAGGATCGATCTCGAGATCGCGCTCGGCCCGCTCGCGCTCGGCATCGTTCATAAGGCCGAGCACATAGTCGCCGGCCCTCGCGATGCGGTCGCTTTCACCGGCCATGGCCAGGACCCTCCCCTTTTGCTCACCAGTGTGGCGGTTTGGTCACTGGCACGTCCGGTGCCGCCTGCTCTTCGAGCGCCAGGAAGCGGTCGGTCAGCGCATCGAGCTTGCGCTGCATGCGTTCGATCACCTTCCACTGCTCGGCGATCTGGCCCGACAGTTCCTCGATGGTCTTTTCCTGCTCGGCGGCGCGGATTTCCAGTGTCGTCAGCCGGTCGGTGGGCATGATCATGCAAAGTCCTCAGTTTTGTACCGCGACACCTTGCGCCGCAACGTCAAATCGACCTCGCCATAGTAGCGAATGCGAGAGCTTCGGCCACGTTCGAAATTGACAAGCGCGCGGGGATTTGTCGAGAGTGGAGGCTGCTCCGGACAATTGGCACGGGCGGAGCGTCATGCTAGGCGTCTTGACCAAGCGATAAAAAATAAGAGTGGGACGGGCTGCATGGCGCAAGCCGCAATCGAACTGATCGGCATCAACAAGAGTTTTGGCGCGGTGCGCGCCAACCGCGACATCAATCTGGAGATCGCGCGCGGCACCATCCACGGCATCGTCGGCGAGAACGGCGCCGGCAAGTCGACGCTGATGTCGATCCTCTATGGTTTCTACCAGGCCGACAGCGGCGAGATTCGTGTCGGCGGCCAGCCGGCGTCGATCAAGACTCCCAACGACGCGATCGCGCTCGGCATCGGCATGGTGCACCAGCATTTCATGCTCGTCGACAATTTCTCGGTGCTGGAGAACATCATCCTCGGCGCCGAAACCGATGCGCTTCTGAAGAGCAGCATCGCGAAGGCGCGCTCCGAGCTTGACCGGCTGGAGCGCGAATACGGGCTGGAAGTCGATCCCGATGCGATCATCGAGGAACTGCCGGTCGGCCTGCAGCAGCGTGTCGAAATCCTGAAGGCGCTTTATCGCGGCGCCGAAATCCTGATCCTCGACGAACCGACGGGCGTTTTGACGCCGGCCGAGGCCGACCACCTGTTCCGCATCCTCAGGCAATTGAAGGAACAGGGAAAGACGGTGGTGCTGATCACCCACAAGCTGCGCGAGATCATGGCCATCACCGACACCGTGTCGGTGATGCGTCAGGGCACGATGGTGGCGACCAGGGAGACCAGGAAAACCACTGTCGAGGAACTGGCGGAACTGATGGTCGGGCGGCGCGTGCTGCTGAGGGTCGAAAAGGGCGAGGCCGAAGCCGGTGCCGTCAAGCTCGTGGTCAAGAACCTGACGGTCAGGGATTCCCGCGGCGTCACCATGGTCGACGACGTCTCGTTTGATTTGCGCGCCGGCGAGATCGTCGGCATCGCCGGCGTCGCCGGCAACGGCCAATCCGAACTGCTCGAGGCGATTTCCGGCATCAGGCATGCCGTTTCCGGTTCCGTGATGCTCGAGGGCAAGCCGATCGATCTCACCGGCAAGGCCGATCCCGGCGAATTGCGCGACCGCGGCCTCGCGCACGTGCCGGAAGACCGCCACCATGTCGGGCTGGTGCTGGCCTTCGAGGAGAACGAGAATTCCATCCTCGGTTACCATGACGATCCCCGCTACCTCAAAGGACCGTTCCTCAACATCGACGCCATCATGGCCGATGCCAGGGACAAGATCGAGAAATACGACATCCGTCCCGGCAATCCGCGCCTGAAGACCGCCAATTTCTCCGGCGGCAACCAACAGAAGATCGTGCTCGCACGTGAAATCGAACAGGACCCGGGCGTGCTGATTGTCGGCCAGCCGACGCGCGGCGTCGATGTCGGCGCCATCGAATTCATCCACAAGCGCCTGATCGCCATGCGCGACCAGGGCAAGGCGGTGCTGGTGGTCTCGGTCGAGCTCGACGAGATCCGTTCGCTTTCCGACCGTATCCTGGTGATGTTTGCCGGCCGCATCGTCGGCGAGCGCGGCCCCGACGCGACCGAAGGCGAACTTGGGCTGCTGATGGCCGGTGTCGAACATCAGGAGGCCGCGCAATGAGCACCCCTTACGCCAAATTGCCGGCCTGGGCCGACTATGGGCTGATCCCGCTGATCAACCTGTCGGTCGCCTTCATCGTCGCCGGCTTCGTCGTCATGCTGGTCGGCGAAAACCCGTTCCGCGCCGCCGTCATCCTGGTCGAAGGCGCCTTCGGCAAGGGAACAGGCATCGCCTTCACCCTGTTCTATGCCACGACCTTCATATTCACCGGGCTTTCGGTGGCGGTGGCGGCGCATTGCGGCCTGTTCAACATCGGCACCGAGGGACAGGCCTACATCGCCGGCCTCGGTATCGCCATCGTCTGTCTTTCCTTCGACAGCACGCTGCCCTGGTGGCTGACATTTCCGCTGGCCATCGTCGCTTCGGCGCTTGTGGGCGCATTGTGGGCGCTGATCCCCGCCTACCTGCAGGCCAGGCGCGGCTCGCACATCGTCATCACGACGATCATGTTCAACTTCATCGCCGCATCGATCATGGTCTACCTGCTGGTCGGTCCGTTGAAGCCGGCGGGGTCGCAGGCGCCGCAGACGCGCAACTTCCTCGCCGGCGCGGAACTGCCGAAGCTAAACTGGATCATCGAACTGTTCGGCGCCAAGATCCGCTCGGCGCCGCTCAATGTCTGCTTCCTGCTGGCGCTGGTGATGGCCTTCCTGGTCTGGCTGCTGATCTGGCGCACCAGGCTCGGCTACGAGATGCGCACCTATGGCCACAGCCCGAAGGCGGCTCGCTATGCCGGCATTTCGGAAACCCGCATCATCATTACCGCGATGATGATCTCGGGCGCGCTGGCCGGCATGATGGCGCTCAATCCGGTGATGGGCGACCAGCACAATGTCGCGATCGACTTTGTTTCGGGCGCCGGTTTCGTCGGTATCGCCGTGGCGCTGATGGGCCGCCTGCATCCGGTCGGCATCGTGCTGGCGGCGATCCTGTTCGGCATGCTCTACCAGGGCGGTGCCGAACTCGCCTTCGAGATGCCGGCGATCAGCCGCGACATGATCGTCATCATTCAAGGGTTGGTCATCCTCTTCGCCGGCGCGCTGGAGCACATGTTCAGACCCTATATCCAGGCTCTGTTCGCTTCGTTCAGCCCGAAATCGGTGGGTATGCAGGCGGTCACCGGGAAGGGTGCCTGAAATGGATATCTTCAACGCAATCATCCAGGTGCTGGACTCGACCATCCGCCTGTCGGTGCCGCTGCTGCTTGCCTGCCTCGCCGGCCTCTATTCGGAGCGGGCCGGCATTTTCGACATCGGCCTCGAAGGCAAGATGCTGGTCGGCGCCTTCGCGGGTGCTGCCGCGGCTTCCGTGTTCCATTCGGCGCTCATCGGTCTCGGCATGGCGATCCTGATCTCTGTCGCCTTCGCGCTGGTGCACGGCTTTGCCTCGATCACCCATCGCGGCAACCAGATCGTTTCGGGCGTGGCGATCAACTTCGTCGCCGCCGGATCGACCATCATCCTCGGCCAGGCCTGGTTCCAGCAGGGCGGCCGCACGCCGGCGCTGCAACCGGGCGAGCGGTTCGAGGCGATCATCTGGCCTGGCGCCGACGCGGCCAGGGACGTGCCTGTCATCGGTCCGATCTATGCCGAACTGATCTCCGGCCACTCGATCCTCGTCTATTTCGCCTTTGCGATGGTGCCGTTCACCTGGTGGGTGCTGTTTCGCACGCGCTTCGGTCTCCGGCTGCGCGCGGTCGGCGAAAATCCGGCCGCGGTCGATACCGCCGGCATCTCGGTCGCCTGGCTGCGCTACCGCGCGCTGATCTGCACCGGCATCCTCACCGGCGTCGCCGGCGCCTATCTGTCGATGGTGCAGAATGGTGGCTTCGTGAAGGACATGACCGCCGGCAAGGGCTACATCGCGCTGGCGGCGCTGATCTTCGCCAAATGGAAGCCGGTCAACGCCATGTTCGCCTGCTTGCTGTTCGGTTTCCTCGACGCGGCGTCGATCCGCCTGCAGGGGACACCGCTGCCCATTGTCGGCAAGGTGTCGGTGCAGTTCATGCAGGCCCTGCCTTATGTGCTGACCGTCATCCTGCTCGCCGGCTTCATCGGCAAGGCCATCCCGCCTCGCGCCGGCGGCGTGCCCTACGTCAAGGAACGCTAACGGTCGACAGTTCGGCGGACGAAGCACCGGGTTTTGGACACGATCATCGGAGAAACAACTGAATGTCGCATGATCTGTTCGAAGCGGCCAAGTCCGCCATGGCCAAGGCCTATGCGCCCTACTCGAAATTCCCGGTGGGGGCCGCCTTGCGCACCGAGGACGGACGCATCTTCACCGGCGCCAACATCGAGGTCGCCTCCTATCCCGAGGGCTGGTGCGCCGAGACCACCGCGCTTGGCCATTACATCATGGGCGGCGGTGGCAAGATCGTGGAAATCGCCGTCCTTGCCGAACGCATGGCCAAATGCTCGCCTTGCGGCGGCTGCCGCCAGCGGCTGGCCGAATTCTGCCGTCCGGAAACGAAACTCTATCTCTGCGACAACACCGGCGTGGCCGAGACCGTGACCATGGGCGACATGCTGCCCTATGGTTTTCGCGGCGACATTCTCAAATGATAAGCTGGCTCAAAATGAAAAGCTGGCTCAAATGAAACGTAGGCCGACATGACGGAAAAGGCGCTGGACCATCTTATCGAAAGGCTCGACGGCCTGGCGCCGTCGACCGCGCTGGTGCTGGGTTCGGGCCTGGGCGGCCTGGTCGACCGGATCGAGAATCCCATCCGCGTCTCCTATGCCGACCTGCCGGGCTTTCCCCGGAGCGGTGTCAGCGGCCATGCCGGCGAAGTGGTGGCCGGGCTGTTTGCCGGCGTTCCGGTGCTGATGCTGTCCGGCCGCGCCCACTACTACGAGCATGGCGTTGCGGCGGCGATGCGGCCGGTGCTGGAAGTGCTTGCCGGCATCGGCATCACGAAACTGATCCTCACCAACGCAGCCGGCTCGGTCGATCCGGATATGCCGCCGGGCTCGGTGATGCTGCTCACCGACCACATCAACTTCTCCGGCACCAATCCGCTGATCGGCGAGCCGAGCGACCGCCGTTTCGTCGGCCTCACCGAAGCTTATGATGCCGGCATCCGCGACGCGATCGAACGCGCGGCGAAGGCGACCGGCACAGCGCTGCACAAGGGCGTCTATATGTGGTTCTCGGGCCCCTGCTTCGAGACCCCGGCCGAAATCCGCATGGCGCGCATCATGGGCGCCAATGCCGTCGGCATGTCGACCGTGCCGGAAGTCATTCTCGCCCGCTTCCTCGGCCTGCGCGTCGCCGCCTGCTCGGTCATCACCAACCTGGCCGCCGGCATGACCGGCGCCGAGCTTTCGCACCAGGAAACCAAGGACATGGCGCCGGTTGGCGGTTCGCGGCTGGCAACGGTGCTGCAGCGCGTGTTCCGTGACGGGCTGCTGGAGAGGTGATGCTTCCGCAGGAAATCATCCGTCACAAGCGCGACGGCCATAGGCTGGCGCCTCACGAAATCGCCGCCTTCATCGACGGCGTGACGTCGGGCACCGTAACCGACGGCCAGGTCGCGGCCTTCGCCATGGCGGTATTCTTCAACGGTATGAACCGCGACGAGGCCGTGGCGATGACGCTTGCCATGCGTGATTCCGGCGACGTGCTCGACTGGTCGGATTTGCCGGGTCCCGTCACCGACAAACATTCGACGGGCGGTGTCGGCGATAATGTCTCGCTGATGCTGGCGCCGATCGTCGCCGCCTGTGGTGCCTATGTGCCGATGATCTCGGGCCGAGGTCTCGGCCATACCGGCGGCACGCTGGACAAGATGGATGCCATTCCCGGCTACATCAGCCAGCCCGACATCGCGCTGTTGCGCAAGGCGGTGCTGGAAACAGGCTGCGCCATCATCGGCCAGACCGCCGATCTGGCACCTGCCGATCGCCGGCTCTACGCCATCCGCGACGTCACCGGAACCGTGGAATCGGTGCCGCTGATCACCGCATCGATCCTGTCGAAGAAGCTCGCGGCAGGCCTGCAATCGCTGGTGCTCGACGTCAAGGTCGGCAATGGCGCCTTCATGGAGAAATCCCGCGATGCGACCGCGCTCGCCAACAGTCTGGTCGAGGTCGCCAGCGGCGCCGGGCTGAAGGTCTCGGCGCTGATCACCGGCATGAACGAACCGCTGGCCTCGGCCGCCGGCAATGCCGTCGAGGTGCGCAACGCCGTCGATTTCCTGACCGGCCGCTTCCGCGACCGGCGGCTGGAGGACGTGACGCTGGCGCTTGCCGCTGAAATGCTGCAGTCGGCAGGGTTGGTATCGTCCAACCAGGACGGGATGCGCCGCGCCACCGAGACGCTCGCCAGCGGCCGCGCCGCCGTCACCTTCGCGCGCATGGTGACCGTGCTTGGCGGCCCTGCGGATTTCATCGAGAAACCGGAAAAGTACCTGCCCGGGGCGGCAACGGAATTCGCGGTCAAGGCGACGACGGACGGTTTCGTTACCGGCATAGCCACCCGCGACATCGGCCTCGCGGTGGTCGGGCTGGGCGGCGGGCGCACACGGCCCGACGACAAGGTCGACCCCGCGGTCGGCATCACCAGGCTGCTGCCCATAGGCGCGGAAGTAAACGCCGGAGATGCGCTGGCGCTGATCCACGCCCGCTCACCCTCCGATGCCGAGGCGGCTGCCGCGGCCGTGCTTTCAGCCTATGCGATCGGTGCTTCGAAGCCTGCCGCCGACAAGTCGGTCATCCGGCGGATTCTGCCGCGCGACTGAGTGGACCCTACTGAACCAGCAGCAATGTGCCGTTCTCGGCCTGATACTTGCCGAGCCGGTTGAGAAAACTCATGCCGATCAGGTTGGTGCGCAGTGCCTTGTCGTCGAGCACGATCGCCTGCACACCGTCGACGCTGATGCTGCCGATCTGCAGGCGGTCGATCATCACCACCGCGGCCTTGATAACGCCGTTGGCGGTGCTGACCTCATGACTGAAATCGGAAGGATTGAGCGACAGCCCGATCCTGCGCGCCGTCGACGTATTGACCGCCACCAGCGTCGCGCCGGTGTCGATCATGCCGTCGATCTGACGGCCGTTGAGCTTGAAGGTGGACGAGAAGTGTCCGCGCCCGTCAGCCGCAACCACAACCTTGCGGCCGGTCGGCAGCGGCGCCACCGGCTTGTCGGGAACAGACGCCAGACTGGCCTCGGGTTGCGTCTCGGCCCCAGGCTTGGCCGTCACCGCCGATTTCAGCAGGTCTTCGAATATTCGCGGATTTGACTGGTAGACAACCGGGATCGATGCCGACGCACCGGCAAAGACGCTGAGAATGAGAAGCTTGCGCAGCATGGATCGGCCTTTGTGAAAGTCGACATTTACCACGTCATGATGTTTGCTTTTTTAACACGGGCCGAAACCGCAGGTTTTCGTAAACAAACCGTATCGGGCCGGGGAATCGCCAGCCTGTATCAGTAGTGTTGCTCCTGGCCTATGCGAATTTATGGATCAATGACGGCTTCGCTATTCGTGAAAACGCCTGCTGAAACATGGATTCGCTAACGCCTGGCATTAGAGACGACAGTTTGCCAAATAGGTATTGGGGATCCGTTGCGCTACGTGGGAAGGAGATTAGCATTGGAATGTCGTTTCTTGACAACGATTCAATCAGATTTGCGAACTTGCGATACAAAACGCCAATCTGTTCATCCGCATGATCCGTCTCCCACAGTCCTCCCGCAACCGGGGAGCCGTCTGGCGAGCCAGTTGTTATTCCTGCACGTAAGCTCGACTGGCCGCGGCATCCTCAAACCGTCGGACCGGAATGACGACGTGATCTATCTTAATGCCAGCAGCCAAGACCGCGTCCACATTCTCACATAGAAATGGACTCTTGATTATTCTCGGGCCACACGGATCAAAGATCGCTCTTTCCAGGCCGGCTCGGGCTTTCGGAGAATAATCTGTCGCCGACCATTCGCCGGTATCCAGACCAAGCTCTGTTAGCAGCTCGACAAGATAAGTGGTTCCAGCCCTCCCCGTCCCACTGATGAAGATCCGCCTTGTGTCTTTCGTGGGGCGCCTTAATCGAGGCAAGAATCCGAGTATGGGTAACATGACGAAAATACCTGGAGGCCAGAAAACTACTGCTCAATTCGCCGGTACGGGGACGTTCTATAGACCTAAGACGATCCGACAGTCTATTTCGTCCCGTACATGCGGTCGCCGGCGTCGCCGAGGCCAGGCATGATGTAGCCCTTCTCGTTGAGCTGGCGATCGATGGACGCGGTGAAGACCGGAACATCCGGGTGCGCCTTGGTAAAGCGCTCGATGCCTTCGGGCGCCGCCAGCAGGCACAGGAAGCGGATATTGGTGGCGCCGCGCTCCTTCAACTTGTCGATCGCCGCGATCGCCGAATTGGCTGTCGCCAGCATCGGGTCGACGACGATGACCAGCCGATCGCCGAGGTCGCTCGGCGCCTTGAAGAAATACTCGACAGCCTCCAGCGTCTCGTGATCGCGGTAGAGGCCGACATGGGCGACGCGGGCCGCCGGCACCAGGTCAAGCAGGCCTTCGAGCAGGCCGTTGCCGGCGCGCAGCACCGAGGCGAAGACCAGTTTCTTGCCCTCCAGCGTCGGAGCTTCCATTGTCTCCATGGGCGTTTCGATCGTGGTCGTCGTCAGTTCGAGATTGCGGGTGACCTCATAGCCGAGCAGCAGCGAAATCTCGCGCAGCAGCCGCCGGAAGCCGGCCGTCGAGGTCTCCTTCTTGCGCATGATGGTCAGCTTGTGCTGGACAAGCGGATGGTCGACGACGGTGACGCCCTTCATGATGTTCTCCTGATGCGGTGTCGCCCGAAACCGCGCGCATGGACCCTTTCGGACGTGTCGCGCTTCAAGCTGCTTGGGCGAACCCTAGCGGTATTGGACCGGCCAAGGAACCGCTTGGCCCGCATCGACCACAGCTTTGTCGGAAGAAATCAGCGAGCGGCACTGTTCAGCCGGGCAAGAAGCGCCGCTTTGGTCTTGCGGTCGACGAAAGCCGCCTCGATGGCCGTCCTGGTGACCGCGGCGAGCGCTTTCTCATTCATCGCGAAATGCTCCGCCGCAATGTCGTATTCGCGCTTCAGCGAGGTCCAGAAATAGGGTGGGTCGTCGGAGTTGAGCGTCACCTTGCAGCCCGCCGCCTGCAGGGCCGGAAACGGATGGTCGGCGAAACTGTCGAAGACCTTGAGCGCGATGTTGGAACCGGGGCAGCACTCCAGCACGACGCCCTCGTCGGCGATGCGCCGGACAAGGTCGGGATTTTCGATGGCGCGCACGCCATGGCCGATGCGCGATGGGCGGATATGGTCGAGTGCCGCCTGGACAGTCTCCCAGCCCGTCAGTTCGCCGGCATGGACGGTGATGCCGAGCCCGGCCTCCCGCGCGATCTCGAAAGCCCTGACATAGTCTTCCATGTCGCCCGTGCGCTCGTCGCCGGCGACGCCGAAACCGGTGACCAGCGGATGGCCGCAGCGCGCCGCGAAGCGTGCCGCCCGCTCGATCGATTCGACGCCGACATGGCGCACGCCGGTGACGATCATGCGGCCCTCTATGCCGGTCTTGGCCTTGGCGCGCAGCATGCCTTCGCCGAGCGCATCGGTGTAGGCCTTGGGCGACAGCCCGGCTTTCGTCGCGTGGTCCGGCGAGGTGAACACCTCGGAGTAGATTGCCCCGTCGCGGGCCAGGCTGGTCAGATAATGGTCGGCCAGCCGCGCGTAATCTTCCTCGGTCCGGAACAGGTCGGCGGAAAAATCGTAAGCCGCGAGAAAGGAGGTGAAATCCTGCCAGACGAAGGACCCGTTCTGGATATAGGGCGAGGTATCCTTGCCGTATTTCTGCGCCTGGCGGATGACGAGATCTGGCGCCGCTGCCCCTTCGATGTGGCAATGCAGTTCCGCTTTCAAAGGCATTCAAACATCCCGTCGGTCAGTCCAGGTCTTGAAAACCCACCACCTGGAAGCGCGGCTGAACACCGCGCCTTAAACAATAGCGCCCGCATCGTCGATCGGCTATGGTCCCGCCGGTTTTATGACGGATCAAAAAAATGTCAGTTGAGAGAACCACGGCCGCCGGCGGCATGGAAACCTCCTATGGTTTCAAGCGTGTAGGGGAAGGCGAGAAGCAGTCCCTGGTCAACGATGTTTTCCGCAAGGTCGCCAATCGCTACGACCTGATGAACGACCTGATGTCAGGCGGCCTGCACCGGCTGTGGAAGGATGCCATGGTCGCCTGGCTCAATCCGCCCAAGCGCTCGGGCTGGCGTGTGCTCGATGTTGCCGGTGGCACCGGCGACATCGCCTTCCGCATCGTCGATGCCAGTCATGGCCATGCCCATGCCACCGTGCTCGACATCAACGGCTCGATGCTCGCTGTCGGCCGTGACAGGGCCGAAAAGAAGGGCCTGTCCGGCAACACCGATTTCGTCGAGGCCAACGCCGAGGAACTGCCCTTCGCTGACGCCAGTTTCGACGCCTACACCATCGCGTTCGGCATTCGCAATGTCCCGCATATCGACGTGGCCCTGGGCGAGGCGTTCCGCGTGCTGAAGCCCGGCGGCCGCCTTCTGTGCCTGGAGTTTTCCGAGGTCGAGATGCCGTTGCTCGACAAGGTCTACGAAGTCTGGTCGTTCAATGCCATTCCCAGGATCGGCAAGTTGGTCACGGGCGACGGCGAGCCCTATTCCTATCTGGTCGAATCGATCGCGAAATTCCCCAATCAGCAAAACTTCGCGGCGATGATTTCCCGCGCCGGCTTCGACCGCGTCTCCTTCCGCAACTATTCAGGCGGCATAGCGGCCCTGCATTCGGGCTGGAAGCTTTGACGTCGTCGCCCATCTCCAACACGCGACGTGCCTTGCGCCAGTTCAATGAACCGGTGGGGCGGACGCGGCCATGAGCACCGTCAGCGCGGGGTTCCGCCTCGTACGGGCCGGTTGGGTGCTGGTGCGCGAGGGCGTCGTCGCTGCCTTGCCCGGCGAGGAACTGTCCGGCCTGCCGAAATTCGGCTGGCGCCTGGCGCGGCTGTTCACCCGCCGCCGCGCGCTTGCCTATGAGCGTAGCGATCGGCTGGCCAAGGCAGTGGTCCGGCTCGGCCCATCCTATGTCAAGCTTGGCCAGTTCCTGGCGACGCGGCCCGATGTCGTCGGCAACGACATGGCGCTCGATCTCGCCATGCTGCAGGACAAGATGCACACCTTCCCGACGGCCGAGGCGGTCGCGGCGATCGAAGCCTCGCTCGGGCGCAAGCTCGGCGATCTCTACAAGCAATTCGGCGACCCGGTCGCCGCCGCCTCCATCGCTCAGGTCCATGCTGCTGAAACCGTCGATGGTGGCGTCGCCAGGAAGGTGGCGGTCAAGGTCATCCGGCCAGGCGTGCGCCGCCGCTTCTTCCAGGACCTCGAAAGCTATTTCCTCGCCGCCCGCCTGCAGGAAAAATACATACGGTCGTCGCGCCGGCTGAGGCCGGTCGAAGTAACCGAGACGCTGGCGCAGACCACCAGGATCGAGATGGACCTGCGCCTCGAAGCGGCCGCGCTCTCGGAACTTGGCCAAAGCACCAGGGAAGACCCTGGCTTTCGCGTCCCTTCGGTGGACTGGGAACGCACCGGTCGCGACGTGCTGACCATGGAATGGGTCGACGGCGTCAAGATGAACGACCTCGCCGGCCTCGAAGCCGCCGGCCATGACCTGAAGGCGATCGCCGCCAATCTCATCCAGTCCTTCCTGCGCCATACGCTGCGCGACGGCTTCTTCCACGCCGACATGCATCCGGGCAATTTGTTCGTCGAGGCAAACGGCACCATCGTCGCCGTCGATCTCGGCATTGCCGGACGCCTCGGCAAGAAGGAGCGCCGCTTCCTCGCCGAGATTCTCTACGGCTTCATCACACGCGACTATCTGCGCGTCGCCGAGGTGCATTTCGAGGCCGGCTATGTGCCGCGCCAGCACAACGTCTCCGCCTTCGCGCAGGCGATCCGTGCGATCGGCGAGCCGATCCACGGCCAGCCGGCCGAAACCATTTCCATGGCCAAGCTTTTGACGCTGCTGTTCGAGGTGACCGAACTCTTCGACATGGCGACACGGCCTGAATTGATCCTGCTGCAGAAAACGATGGTGGTGGTCGAGGGCGTGGCGCGCACGCTCGATCCGGCTTTCAACATGTGGAGGACCGCCGAGCCGGTAGTCAGTGGCTGGATAGCCGGTAACCTCGGGCCGCGCGGCTTGCTGACCGACGCGCGCGACGGCGGCAAGGCGATGCTGGCGCTGATCCGCCAGGCGCCGGAACTCGCGGCCCGTACGGAACGGCTGTCGCGAGAGATCGACCTGATGGCCGAGCACGGCCTGCGCTTCGATGAGGCGACCGCCCGCGCCATCGGCAAGGCCGAGGCACGCTACAGCCGTTCTGGCCGTGTGGCGCTGTGGGTGATAGCGCTGACGCTGGTCTATATCGCCTGGAAGCTTCTTTAGGCCCCGTCGCTCCGAGGCCTGCGGCTTGCGGCAATTTGATTGCATTGCTATCATCGCTATCGGGCAAGATGAGTAGAGTGCAATCATATGGCCAGCATCACGATCCGCAACCTTGATGATGAGGTCAAGGAACTGCTGCGCCAGCTGGCGGCGGAAAACGATCGCTCCATGGAAGAACAGGCGCGGGTGATGATCCGGGCCGCTGTCGACGGCCAGATCGGCCCGGTTGGCCGTCTCGATCAGATCGAGAAAGCCCTCCTTGAACTGGCCAATTCGCAAGGCGCCCCGACCGTGGCGTCGGCCTTGGCAGTCAAGAACTTGCCGCGAGGCACACTTTCCAACAAGCGCATCCTGCTCATCATCGGCGGCGGCATCGCCGCCTACAAGGCGCTCGATCTGATCCGCCGGCTGCGCGAGCGTGGTGCGGCGGTGCGGGTGGTCATGACGTCGGCGGCGCAGGAATTCGTGACGTCGCTGTCGGTCGGGGCGCTCTCCGCCGACCATGTCTTCACTGACATGTTCGACCGCAACGATGAACACGATGTCGGCCACATCAGGCTATCGCGCGAGGCGGACCTCCTGGTGGTGGCGCCCGCGACCGCCGACCTGATGGCCAAGCTCGCCAATGGCCATGCCAACGATCTGGCCTCGACCGTGCTCATCGCCACCGACAAGCCGGTGCTGATGGCCCCGGCCATGAACCCGAAGATGTGGTCGTATCCCGCCACCCGCCGCAACCGCGCGACCTTAGGCAAGGACGGCATCACCTTCGTCGGCCCCGCCAAGGGTGAGATGGCCGAGAGCAACGAGGCCGGCGAAGGCCGCATGTCCGAACCGTTGGAGATCATCGCCGCGGTCGAGGCGCTGCTCGATGCCGGCCCCAAGCCGCTGGCAGGGCGCAGGATCATCGTCACCTCAGGCCCGACGCACGAGCCGATCGATCCCGTGCGCTATATCGCCAACCGGTCGTCCGGCAAGCAGGGCCATGCCATCGCCGCGGCATTGGCAAGGCTTGGCGCCGATGTCCGACTTGTCTCCGGTCCCGTAAGCATTGCCGATCCAGCCGGCGTGAAAACCATCCATGTCGAGCGAGCGCAGGAAATGCGCGACGCGGTGGAACAGCTTCTACCCGCCGACGCCGCGGTATTCGTCGCCGCCGTTGCCGACTGGCGCACCGAGAATTCGGCCGGTGAGAAGATCAAGAAGGTCGCCGGCGAAGGCCCGCCGGTGCTGCGCATGGTCGAGAACCCCGACATCCTGGCTGGTGTCGGTCACCACGAGCGGCGACCTGGCCTGGTCGTCGGCTTTGCCGCCGAGACGCAGGATCTCCTGCGCAACGCCGAGGCCAAGCTCAGCAAGAAAGGTGCCGATATCATCGTCGCCAACGATGTGTCGCAGACCAGCGGCATCGGTCCTTCAGGCGTGATGGGCGGCGATCGCAACCGGGTCCGGATCGTGTCTAGAACCGGCATCGAGGAATGGCCTGAAATGACCAAGGACGAGGTGGCGGCGCGGCTCGCCGCGCTCATCGCCGCGCGGTTGAAAACGATCGTCGTCTGACAAGTGTTGGCGGAGCCGCCAACATCCTGTTGCGTGCTGTGCGCTAAGCCGTCAGTTGGCCAAAAGCTCAGCCGTGCGGGCAAGCGCCCCGCCGAAGCCATTGAGCGGAATTGAAAAGCTTACGACTTGCCCGGTATCGGCCGCGAACGCGTCGATCTTGAGTGTGGTGCCGTTCTTCAGCAGCGGCGTGACATTGGCATCGAACGCCACCGGCACAAGGCAGCCGACCACCTGGCAGGTGTTGAACGGCAGGCTGCCATCGAGCTTCTGGTCGTCTATGGTCAGCGCGACACCCTTGGCAAGCGCCAGGCCGAACGGCAGGGCAAGGGTTCCGGTCGCATCCTCGCCGGTCTTGCTCGACAGCTCGATCGCCAGCAGCCGCTGGTTGCTTTGCTTGTTGAACTGCTGATGCGACAGGCTGCAGACCTTGTTCGTGCCCGATATCTGGCAATTGACCGTCCAGTCGCCGTGAGTTTCGGACAAGGCCGATGCACCGCCGGGCAGCTGCGGCGCGTCAACTGCGGCGGGCGGTGTTGCCGTCACCTTGTCGCTCTTGGTTTGCGCCGCCATGGCCGGCAGGCCGGCGATACAGGCGGCACCCAGCACTGCTGCGAAATACGCGTATTTCCTCATCAAGACCTCTCCCGGCTCCGCCTCGAGCCAGTCTAGAAACTGGCCTTGAGAGACGCGCTGACTGCATTCTGTTTGACCGTTTCCCCGAAGGCGCCATTATACCTGACGGACATGCCGACGCATTGACGCCTTTCGGCTCGAGGCCGGCGCCGACCCGATAGAGCGGCGAATCGATCGCTTCCGTCAAGTGCAATGCCGGATAGCCGGGCAGATTCTCCGCAGCCGCAAAGCGGCCACTGCGCCATCTGGAACACGCCCGGATCGGTGAGTGCCGGAACCCGGATCCTGCGCCAGTTCGAGGAAGGTCGGATCGTCGGCGTAGAGAACGAGATCGGTGCCGTTGTCCACCTTGAACTGGACGTTGAAGTCCACTGCCGGATGCAAGGTCTTCGCCTCGATGCCGGAATCGGCCATCGCCGAACCCTTGGCCACCACATATTCGGTGAACAGCTTGTCGATCGACAGGAAGTTCAGCGGAGCTTCGCCGTCGAGGTTGTTGAGGTCCACGTCGTGTTCCCGCCATGGCATCGCAGGACAAACACCCTATATATCTGGTGCGATGAGGTTTTTTTGCAGGAATGAGCGGATGTACATGCGTCGTACACCTATGAGTTTCGTACTGGCGGTGCTGGCCGGGGCGGCTTCCGCCGGCTTTGCATCGCCTGCTTCCGCGCAGGTGCTCGATCCTGCGGCCAGAAACAGTGTGCTCATCCAGCAGAATGACCTGCAGGCCTTGCAGAGCCGGGTTCAGCGGCAGCAATTTCAGCAACAGCAACAGCAGTATCGTGCCCAGGATCGCGTTATCGTCCAGCAGCCGCCGCCTGTCGTTCCGCAGGTCAGGCCGAGCTGCCAGACGCAGATAATCGGCAACACCGCCGTCAGCACCTGCCGCTGATCGACGGGCATCTTCTTTTATTTAGCCGACTTACATGGTAGGGCACTTTAGGTGCCCCTGCGGCAGTTTGGATTTTGCAAAGGCTTCGCATCACGCTAAGGGGCATTGGAGCGACTGGATTATCAAGATGGCAGCCACCAAGAAAAAGGCCGTGCGCCAGGCCAAGAAAGGCGAAAGGATCCGCCAGGTGGCGGCCATTCCCTTTCGGCTGAACCCGCGCGGCGGCATCGAGGTGATGCTGGTCACATCGAGAACGACGAGACGCTTCATCGTGCCCAAGGGGTGGCCGATGAAAGGCAAGAGCGGGCGCAAGGCAGCCACCATCGAGGCATTGGAGGAAGCCGGGGTGCTTGGCAAAACGCTGAAGCAGCCGGTGGGCACCTATTCCTACTGGAAACGCTTGGCCAACCGCTTTGTCCGCGTCGACGTCATCGTGTTTCTGCTGGAAGTGACGGAAGAGCTTGCCGACTGGCAGGAGGCCAAGCGGCGGCAGCGGGCCTGGCTGGCGCCGGCCGAGGCCGCGATGCTCATCGACGAGCCCGATCTCTCGACACTGGTGAACACCTTGAAGCTTCCCGCGCCTGCGCCGCTCGAGCAGGCATAAGCCTCAATTATCCGTGCCCTCATCTGCAGGAAGCGGTCGTGCCGGCGGGCCGCTATAGGCCCACAGCCATTCGCGCGGAAAAGTGTGGGCGGTTTCCTGTCCGTATTGCGTCGCAACAAAGAGTTTGAAGCGCTCGAAAGCGCTTAGTTCAACTTGACCAGAACCACCCGACGGTTCTTGGCGCGGCCGGTCTCCTCGTCATTGCTGGCGACGGGCGCCATCATGCCGGCTCCGGCCGCCGTAAGCCGCGACCCATCGATCCCGTATTTCGCCACGAGCGCCGCCTTGACCGCCTGCGCCCGCCGGGACGACAGATCGAGATTGTAATCGAAGGCGCCCTGATTGTCGGTATGGCCGACGACGATCACGGTCATCCCGGGCTCATTGGTCAAAAGCGTCGAAATCTCCTTCAGCGTCGGCTCGGACTCCGGCTTGATGTCAGCTTTGTCGGTGTCGAAGAAGATGCCGTAGAGGGAGATGCTGCCGGTGGCGGAGAGCGAGTCCGCCATCTTGGCAGCTTCGACGACCACCATTTTCCTGTCGCGCGCCTTGGGTTCCAGCACCTGCACAACGGCGACGGTGCGACCGTTGAGTTTCTTGCAGTAGAGATCGTCGGTCAACGAATAGGTCTGCACGGTGACATAGGCGTCGCCGCCGTCCTGCGGCACCTTGGCCGAGAAATAGCGCTGGTCGTTGATGCCGGTAGCCAACGCGCAAGCGCCATTGGAGAATGCCGCGTCCTTGAGATCGCTTTCATGGAAGGAATACATCGTCAGGCTCATGTCGCCGCCGCCGCCGCTCGACGAGCGGTCGGCGGCGCCGCCACATTCCTCCTTCTTGCACTCGAACAGGACTTCGCCGCCTGCTGCCTTGATCACATCCTGATAATTGCGCAGCACCTCGAGCGGCGACCGCTCGGCCGGCAGCACATAGGCGATACGGGTCAGGGCACCCTCCACCTCGGCCATCTTGTCCGGCGCGAAAACGCGATTGTTCATGGCGTCGCGCGCGTTGGGATCTGCACTTGGCTTCAGGGGCGACAGCGGTACGCTGAAGTCGGTAAAGGCAAGCTTTGCGTAGGACACGATGAAAGAGCCTTCGTAGCGCTTGGCCAGTTGATTGTCGGCGGCGCCCGCGATATCGGCGGTCGGCACCGTCGCGTCGGCTGCTGCGAGCCGCACTGTCAGCGCGAGAACAAGCCCCGCCCAGAAAAACCTCATGATTGTCGACTTTAATGCATGCATCGATCGATCCCCTCGCTTGATGATCGATGCTAGCAGAGCGGGTATGTCCAGTCGATGACGCCGCTCAGGGCAGCCGCTCCAGCAGGATGGTCGGCGCGTCGTGATAGAGGGTCTGCGTCAGCTCGGTATAGCCGCACTTCCTGGCGACGTTCAACGAAGCCGTATTCTCGGGATCGATGATGCAGACGGTTCTGGCACGTCCGAACGTCTCGTCGCCCCAGCCATGCACGCGGCTGACGATCTCCGTGGCAAAGCCGGCGCCGTGCGCGGCCGGAGCGAGCGCCCACCCCGCCTCGGGGATACCTTCGATCGACGGCTGCATATCGCGCTTCAGATCGTGGAACCCGGCCTCGCCGACGAAGCGGCCAGTCGCTTTCTCCTCGATGGCCCAGAAGCCGTAGCCGAGCAGCGACCACAGGCCAGCGTGACGCAGGAAGCGCATCCAGCTCTCTTCACGTGTGCGCGGCTTGCCGCCGATGAAACGGGTGACGACGGGGTCGGCCCACATCGTGGCATAGGCATCGAAATCGCCGAGCCGGTGTGCCCGCAGGATGGTTCGCGGGGTCTCGATGACCGGGGCGATGGTCGCTTGCGTCGTGTTCATTGGATTTGCCTCGCGTTACGGCCTGCGGTTAGCAAATCGCCGGCGCGGTGCAAGAGCCAGGAAACCAGGAACCATCATCCAAGGCGCCACGTCCGGCAGCCTTCACGACATCCGGGCGCTATGGGATTTTCGCGCGGCGGTGTTATTTTCGACGCCGGCTGATTCAGCACGTCCCAATTTTTCACGCCCGGCCACTGCCGCCGATCCAAGGAAATCCGCATGGACACCACCGACCTCGTGCTCGCCATCATCCACCATCTGCTGGTGTTCTCGCTAGCCGGGATCATCGGCGCCGAATTCGTGCTGATCCGTGGGGATCTGCCGGCCGCGACGCTCAAGCGGCTCGCCGGCATCGACCGCCACTACGGCATCATCGCCGCGCTCATCATCATCGTCGGCATCGGCCGTGTCGTCTGGGGGCTCAAGGGTTGGGAGTTCTACGTCTACAACTGGGTGTTCTGGGCCAAGATGGCGGCATTCGGCACCGTCGGCCTGCTGTCGATCATCCCGACCGTGCGTTTCATGTCCTGGAGCCGGCAGGCGAGCGCCAATCCTGCCTTCGCCGTGCCTGTCAGCGAACTGGCCTCGGTGAAGACCTATATCCGCGCCGAGGCGTTCGTTTTCCTGCTGATCCCGGTTTTCGCCGCGGCGATGGCGCGTGGCTACGGCTACTGATCGTCGGCGGCAATCGTTTCAAGCGGAGCGATCGGCACCAGCGGTGCCGGAATGCTGGTCGTCTTCACCTCTGCCTTGCAGATATCTGCGATAACGCAGGCCGGACAATCCGGCTTGCGCGCCTTGCAGACATAGCGGCCATGCAAGATCAGCCAGTGATGCGCATGGCGCATATATTCGTCCGGGATGATCTTCAGAAGTCCCTGCTCGACCTGTTCCGGGGTCTTGCCGGGCGCCAGGCCAAGCCGGTTGCCGATGCGCAAGATGTGGGTGTCGACCGCCATCGTATGCTGGCCGAAGGCCATGTTGAGCACGACATTGGCGGTCTTGCGCCCGACACCGGGCAGCTTGACCAACTCATCGCGGTCATCGGGCACCTCGCCGCCATGGTCGCGGATCAACGCCTCCGATAGTGCGATGACGTTCTTGGCCTTGTTGCGCCAGAGACCGATGGTCCTGATATAGTCGCCGACCCTGGCTTCACCCAATGCCAGCATCTTTTGCGGCGTATCGGCGGCTTTGAACAAAGCCCGCGTCGCCTTGTTGACGCCGGCATCGGTCGCTTGCGCCGACAGCACCACCGCCACAAGCAGCGTGAAGGGGTTGACATGTTCAAGCTCGCCCTTCGGCTCTGGCCGCTGCACCGAAAAGCGTCGGAATATCTCGTGCACTTCGGCCGGGCTGTAGCGCGAAGTCCGCCGCGCGGGCCGTGGACGCGGCTTGGCATTGGAGCCGTCGCGCCGTCCGGACGGCGGCTCTTTTTCGGGCATGGAAGATTCTTTGGACTTGGGCCTGGTCATTTCCCTCCTATAATATCCTGTCATGAGCGACACAAACGCCTCGTTTCAGGCTGATGAGCCCTTCTTTCACGCATTGCTGACCCCACACCGGTCGCTGGGCCGGACGGGCTTCCTGATCCTGATGGGCGCACTGATGTTCGGCTGGCTGGTCACGGGTGCGTTTTTCCTGTCGCGCGGCGCCTGGCCGGTGTTCGGCTTCTTCGGCATCGACGTGATTGCCGTCTATATCGCCTTCCGCGTCAATAATCGGGCCGCACGCGCCCGCGAGGAAGTGTCGGTCTCGCGCACCAGCCTCGACATCCGCAAGACGGCCCCCTCGGGAAAATCGGAAGCGCATCGCTTCAACCCTTTCTGGGCGCGTTTTTCGGTCGCCCGTCACGCCGAGATCGGCATCACCAGAATGATCGTGGAAGCACAGGGCCAGAACGTGCCGATCGGCGGCTTCCTCGACCCCGATTCCCGCGAGAGCTTCGCCACCGCCTTCGCACGCGCGCTGGCGACCGCCAAGGCGCGCTAAAGCAATTCCAGGAAAAGAAGCGGCTTTCCGTTCGGGCTCGAACCCGGAGTCTATCTGGGCAAGAGCTGCAAGAAGGCAAGTTTCGGGTGGCGATCGGCGCCCCAAGAGGCGATATTCCGGCCCAAGGAGACAGGTCCATGAGCACACACACGGCAGTCCTCAAGAAGGACATCACGCCCGAGGGCAGCGACTACGAGATCGTGCGCCGCGCCATCGAGAAGATCAGCCTCGACTATCGCGACCAGCCATCGCTGGAAGAACTGGCCGAAGAGGTCGGCGAGACACCGACCGGCTTGCAAAAACTCTTCACCCGCTGGGCCGGCCTGTCGCCCAAGGCTTTCCTGCAGGCGGTGACGCTGGACCATGCGCGCAAGCTGCTCGATTCCGGCATGCCGCTGCTCGAAACCTCATTCGAACTGGGCATGTCCGGTCCCGGTCGGCTGCACGACCTGTTCGTCACCCATGAGGCGATGTCGCCGGGCGACTACAAGACGCGCGGCGCTGGCCTCACCATCCGCCACGGCTATCACCCCTCCCCGTTCGGCACTGCCTTGATCATGGCCACGGATCGCGGGCTTGCCGGCCTCGCCTTCTGCGACGTCGGCGAGGAGCGCGCCGCCTTCGCCGACATGTCCGGCCGCTGGCCCAACGCCTTCTATGTCGAGGACAGGGAAGCGACAGGCCCCTATGCCGCGCGAATCTTCGAGCCGACGCTGTGGCGCGCCGACCAGCCGCTGCACGTCGTCATGATCGGCACCGATTTCCAGGTCCGCGTCTGGGAAGCCTTGCTGCGTATCCCGATGGGCAAGGCCCGCACCTATTCCTCGATCGCCGCCAGCATCGGCGCGCCGAGCGCCAGCCGCGCGGTCGGCGCCGCCAACGGCGCCAACCCGCTCTCTTTCGTGGTCCCTTGCCACCGCGCCATCGGCAAATCAGGCGATCTCACCGGCTATCACTGGGGCCTGACCCGCAAACGCGCCATCCTCGGCTGGGAGGCGGGGCAGATTTCATCCTAAAATGTCGATTTTTAATTCCGGTTCCAAGGAATATATGAATATTCGCATGGCGAAGTATTAGTAGGAATTATTTCGAGAATTTCTGGATACAACCGGCGACAACCATCGGTTTCTTCACAGCCGTTGTTTTGGCGGTTTATTTAAGTTTACGCTAAATTAACCATGCTAAAGCGATGATGACCCATATTAATTCGGGTATTCCGACTTAATAGGAGGGTTTCGATGACGTTGTTTCGCGCCGCTTTCGGCGCAGCTCTGCTGGTCGCGTGCCTGGACCACGCCGCGATGGCCGCACCGCAGAATGTCATTTTCAATGGCACGGTCACCGCGACCTGCACGCTTGTCGTCGCCACCAATGGCACGATGACGGTGAGCCCCGACCTCCAGTCGCTGAGCTCACACAACAGCGGCGGTTCGGCTGGAACAGTCACGCTCACCACCACCGGGGGTGTTTCGCTGAGCGTCGATCCGGTGACCCTCACCACCGTGCCGGCCGCCGACAGCACGGCCATCACCTGGACACCGACCTATTCTGCCAGCGGCGCCCACCCGATCGCGGAAACGGCGTCCTCCACCGCCCTGACAGTCCCCGGCGCCGACCTTGTATCGGTCCATCTCGCCGGCACCAAGGGCGGCAGCAATCGCTTCGCGAACGGCAACTATCAGGCAACGGTAACGCTGCGTTGCGAATGACGTCCGCGAAGGAGGGGTCCTTGAAACATGCTCTGAACCTGGCGACGGCGCTGGCCGTCGGATTGATGCCCATTGCCGCGTGTGCCCAGTCGATGTCGCCGATGCGGGGCGAGGTCAACAGTTTCACCGACGCCTTCGCGGTCCGCGTCTTCCCCGCCAATCCCTACGGCCAGAAGATAAGGGTCGAAATCCACGTCTACGATCAGAATTTTCAGCCAGTGGACGCCAAGATCTCTCCGAGCGTCTTTCAGCTGGGCTCGCAGGCTTCCCGCCCCGTCCTTGTGGTCGTGCCCTTCGGCGGCGCTGCCGAGCGTAAAGTGCGTATCTGTACCGAGAGCATCCCCTTTCCCAATCAACAGACGCAGATAAAGGCACAGATATGCGGAAAGTTTTTTGGGCACCGCAAATCCTGACAGTCGCGTGTGCGGCAATGTGGGCGGGGATCTCGCCGGTGCTGGCCGAGGATGTCTACAACCTCAATCAGAACGAGAGCGGCTTCAATTTGCCCGGCGTGACGTTGCCTCAGGGCCAGGACGAGGTCCATGCTTCCGACGGCACCACCTGCCGTTCGGCGGTGTCGGGCACCGGCGCCTATTTCGACCTCGGCGTTATCAGAGGCAACAGCCAGTCGAACAACGACGTCGCCACCTACGGCCGCGTGGTGATCCCGATCGGTCGTACGCCGAAACGTGTCGATTGCAGCCGCCTCTATGAACTCGAGGTCGAGCGCCTGCAACTGGAGCTGAAACTGCTCAAGATGGGCCTCGGCGGCGACGGCCCGACGGCGAGCGTGGCCGCCAGCGCTCCCACGCCCGTGGCCGCATCACCCGGATGGGCCAACGAAGGCTGGAGCATCAGGACCGGAAGCGGCGATGGCAAGAAAAAGAAGAAGAAATAACCGGGCGCTGCTTGCTATGGCCGCGCTCGCCGGCTTCTGCCTTCCGGCGCCGGCGGCGATCATCGGCACCTGCACCATCATGGTCGGGGCATCGGGAACGATGACCGTAAATCCGGCCATCGGCATACTCGGATCCAAGCAGGCAGGCGGATCGAGCGCCAGTGCCACCGTGGTGGCAAGCTCCACGCTGTGCTCGCTGTTCAACCTGCTGGACTGTTATTCGGTTTCAGCGCCGGCGCCTGCGGCATTCTCGTCCGCGCCGAGCGGCGGCGGCACCAACGTGACCTTCGTCTCGGTCTTCCGCCTCGATGGCTCGGGCGTCGACAACAATGGGGGCGTGCCGCAAAGGGTCGTCAACGGCACCCACGCCATGCAGGTCGACCTCACTGCCACCAAATCGAGCGGCATCTTCCCGGCCGGCAGCTATCAGGGCATCGTCACAGTGCTGTGTGAGTGAGGCGGCAAATCGCGCTGGACCATTCGCGTGGTCTGGCATCGAGCGGCCTGGCAGGATAGCTTCCCCTGCATTCAGCAGGAGGCATTTCTTGATTATCGTAGTCGGCTCGATCAACCTCGACCTTATCGCCAATGTCGACCGCTTGCCGAGCCCCGGTGAGACGGTGAGCGGTTCCGGTTTCACAACGGCGCCCGGTGGCAAGGGCGCCAACCAGGCGCTCGCCGCCGCACGTGCCGGTGCTCAGGTGCGCATGGTCGGCGCCGTCGGCAAGGACAATTTCGCACCAGAAGCTCTAGCGTTGCTGCGCGAGGCCAAGGTCGACCTGTCGGGCGTGGGAGAGACCTTTGCCTCGACCGGCACGGCGCTGATCATGGTCGGTGACGACGGCGAGAACATCATCGCCGTGGTTGCCGGCGCCAATGCTTCCGTGGTGCCCGGCGACCTCTCCAAAGCCTTTCTGAAAGAGGGCGACGTCGTGCTGCTGCAGCATGAAATTCCGCTCGCGACGATCGATGCGGCACTCGACCAGGCAAGGGCGGCCGGCGCGGTCACCGTGCTCAACACAGCTCCGTTCCACGCCAAGGCGGCAGGCTTCCTCGGCAAGGCTGATTACGTCGTCGCCAACGAAACCGAGTTCGACCTCTATGGCGAGGCGCTGGCGCTCAGCGGCCGCGATCGGAAGGCGCGCATGCGCGATTTTGCCGGGAAAACCGGACGCGCCATCGTCGTCACGCTTGGCGGCGAAGGCGTGATGGCTGCGACGCCGAGCGATTTCCTGACCGTTCCCGCGTTGAAGATCACGCCGGTCGACACGGTCGGGGCCGGCGACACATTCTGCGGCTATTTCGCGGCCGGCCTGGCGTCGGGCCTCACGCTCGAACAGGCATTGGCGCGGGCCGGCGCCGCCGGCTCGCTGGCTTGCCTCAAGCCCGGCGCCCAGCCGGCAATCCCGCTGGCGAAAGACGTCGACCAGGCCTTGCAGGAAACCCGTTGAGATGATGCGCCCCCGCACCAGACATGCCGTACCCGCGGCCAGCGACATCTGCCGCCTGTCGGCTGTCGAACTCGCCGACGCGATCCGCCGAAAGAAACTCTCCGTGCGCGAGGTGGTGACGGCGTTCCTCGATCGCATCGATGCGGTCAACCCGCTGGTCAACGCCATTGTCTCGTTGCGCGACCGCGCCGACATCCTGCGCGAGGCCGACGCCGCCGATATCAGGCGGACGGATGGAAGCGGGTCCCTCTTTGGCCTTCCCATTGCCATCAAGGACCTTGCCTCCACAACGGGGCTCAGAACCTCGTTCGGCTCGCCGATCTTCGCCGATTTCGTGCCGCAGGAAGACGACTTCTTCGTCGAACGCATCCGCGACGCCGGCGCCATCATCATCGGCAAGACCAATGTTCCCGAATTCGGGCTCGGCTCCAACACCTACAACAACGTGTTCGGGCCAACGCTGAATGCTTTCGATCCGTCGCTCACCGCCGGCGGCTCGAGCGGCGGTGCGGCGGTGGCGCTGGCACTCGACATGGTGCCCGTCGCCGACGGCAGCGATTTCGGCGGTTCGCTACGCAACCCGGCAGCCTGGAACAATGTCTACGGTTTTCGGCCATCGCAGGGGCTCGTGCCCGCTGGTCCCGACTTCGAGGTCTTCCACGCGCAGATGGGCGTCGAGGGGCCGATGGGCCGCAATGTCGCCGACATGGCGCTGTTGCTCGACGTGCAGGCCGGCTATCACCCGCAGGCGCCCCTATCCTATGAGAAGCAAGGCTCCTTCCTTGAAGGGCTCGCGACGGCGGCGACCGGCGGCCGCATCGCCTGGCTGGGCGATCTCGACGGCCATCTGCCGATCGAGCCCGGCATCCTCGATCTTTGCGAGGCAGCACTCGCACGGTTCACGGGTGTATCCTTTCTGGCCGAGCCCTTGCGACCGGATTTCGATTTCGAGGCACTCTGGCAGGCCTTCGTGACACTGCGCCAGGCCAGCAGCGGCTGCGCCCTGAAAGTGCATTATGACGATCCCGCCAAGCGCGGCCTGCTGAAACCGGAAGCCGTCTGGGAAGTGGAGAACGCCATGCGGCTGACGGCGCCGCAAATCCGCGCGGCTTCGGTCGTGCGCACCTCCTGGCACCGGATGCTGTTGTCGATCTTCGACCGTTTCGACCTCATCGCGCTGCCAACCGCGCAGGTCTTTCCCTTCGACGTCGGCACCCATTGGCCCCGCGAGGTCGCCGGGCAGGCGATGGACAGCTACCATCGCTGGATGCAGGTTTCAGCCTTCGCCACCTTGGGGGGTTGCCCGGCGGTCAATGTGCCGGTCGGCTTCGACCACAGGGGCCGGCCCATGGGCATGCAGCTGATCGGCCGGCCACGCGGTGATCTCGCCGTGCTGAAGGCCGCGGCCGCCTATGAGACGACGTTGCCCTGGCCGACCGGCGCCTGAGCCAGGCGCGCCGGGCACCGGCTTGCGTCGTTATCGCCGCCATGCATTGATTGTCGCCTGAAAGGCCGCGTAGCGGCATTGCGAGGAAAAATCATGTCGCTGGAACTCTACGCCGCCTATGTTCTTGCCTGCATCGTCATCATCCTGGTTCCCGGGCCGACGGTGACCTTGATCATCGCCAACAGCATCCGCCACGGAACTCGTGCCGGTCTCGCCAATGTTGCCGGCACACAGGCGGGTCTCGCCGTCATGATTGCCATCGTCGGCATCGGCCTCAACACGCTGATCTCGGGCATGGGCCACTGGTTCGAGTGGGTGCGTCTGATCGGCGCCGCCTACCTGATCTGGATGGGCGTGCAGATGTTCCGCTCGAAGGGCACGCTGAACGCCGACGGAACCGCTCGTAAACCACGCGGCGGCTTCTTCCTGCAGGGCCTGCTCGTGGCGCTGAGCAATCCCAAGACGCTGATTTTCTTCGGCGCCTTCTTCCCGCAGTTCATCGCGCCGCAGGGCAATTATTCGCTGCAGATCGTCGTCATGGGCTTAACCGCCATGATCTTCGCCGTCATGTCGGATTCGACCTATGCGCTCGCCGCCGGCCGCGCCGGCCGCATGCTCTCGGCCAGCCGCGTCAAGCTCCTGTCCAGGATCAGCGGCAGCTTCATGGTCGGCGGCGGCCTGTGGCTGGCGTTTTCGCGGTCGAAGTAACCACGAAAGCGCCTTCTTCATATATTTTCGCAGAGACGTATTGAAGAATTGTACGCCACTGCACAATTCTTCACTATTTTGCGCCTTGCGCTGATGAAATCCATCGCGATTGTAGAGCTTCAGGCCAATCCGGTCGTCGCCACCCAACGAGTGATGGCCGTGGTCGAATACATCAGAGTGAAGCCTATCAGCCCGTATGCTATGGTAGGTCACAATTTATACTATACCTACGATGTACGCCTTGATGACGACAACACGCGGATATCGATCGACGATGACGTCGAGCGACCGCATCTTCTTGGCTCCCTCGTTCCTATTGAACGGCAGCACCACAAGCACGGCGTCGACACCTATCGATTGCTCAATGGGTGACAACGCGCGCTGGTGCCAACGCGCGCTGTCCAAAAAACGTCAGTTAAGCCGCCTCAGCCTCTCCACCAGCAGCGCAAAAAACCCGTCATGGTCGATGTCGCGCATCACCATGGCGTTCTTTTCCCGCTTGGTCACGCCCCACCAGTCGATCACGGTCATGCCCATGGTCAGTTCCGAGGCGGTTTCCACGCTGACGTTGCAATGGCGGCCCTTGAACAGGCCCGGCTTCAACAAGTAAGCGATGACGCAGGGGTCGTGCAGCGGTCCGCCATCGGTGCCGTACTTCTCCTCGTCGTAACGCTCGAAGAATTCGAGCATGTCTGCCGTGGCGATGCCGACCTTGCTGCCAAGCTTGCGGAAAGCATCGATGCGCTTGGACGTGGTCAGCGCCTTGTGGGTGACGTCGAGCGGCATCATCACGATCGGGATGCCGGACTTGAGCACCAGATCGGCGGCCTGTGGATCGACATAGATGTTGAATTCGGCGGCCGGCGTGACATTGCCGCCTTCGAAGAAGCCGCCGCCCATCAGCACGATTTCCTTGATGCGCGGTGCAATGCGCGGTTCGCGGATTAGTGCCAGCGCTATGTTGGTGAGCGGCCCGAGCGGGCAAAGGGTGATGGTGCCGCTCTCTTCCTTCATCAGCGTCTCGACGATGAAATCGACGGCATACTGCTCCTGCAGCCTCATCGTCGGTTCGGGCAGTTGCGGCCCGTTGAGACCGGTCTTGCCATGCACTTCCTCGGCGGTGACCAGTTCGCGCGCCAACGGACGGATGGCGCCGGCATAGACCTTGATATCTGGCCGGCCGGCCAATTCGCAGATCTTGCGGGCGTTCTTTTCGGTCAGTTTCAACGGCACGTTGCCGGCAACGGCAGTAATGCCGATGATGTCCAGTTCGCTACTGCCGAGCGCCAGCAGAATGGCGACGGCATCGTCCTGGCCGGGATCGGTGTCGATGATGATCTTGCGTGGTTGGGGCATTTCAATTCCTTGTTTGGCTAGCCATCAGCTCACCGGACCGATCGTGCGCCCGAAAAACGCCGACCGGCTGCAAGCTGCCGAACCGCTCGACGGGGAACGGTCCCGGCCTGCGCGCTTCTCCTTGCATCCGCGCGTCGTTTCAAGCGCCATGTCGATTATTCCTGTGAGTCCACGGCTTGGTCTTTTTGGGCGGGTCTTTTGGTGGCTTGAACTTGGTCGTGGGGCGGACCATATCAAGGCCATCGGGAAAAATGCCATTTGGGTTTTTCCAGTTTATGTCGCTCTTGAGAGGACAGTGTAACATGAGCCGAATGACGCCTTTCTCCAGCCCGCTTCTCCTGGGTTTCGACGCCATGGAAAAGACCCTGGAGCGTCTGGCGAAGTCCGGCGACAGCTACCCTCCCTACAACATCGAGCGTCTCAGCGGTGCCGACGGCAAGGCCGAAAGGCTACGCATTACGCTCGCTGTCGCCGGTTTCGCCGAAAGCGATCTCGATGTGACAACGGAGGAAAACCAGTTGGTCGTGCGCGGCCGTCAGACCGACGATACCGAGCGCGAATTCCTTCATCGCGGCATTGCCGCACGCCAGTTCCAGCGCTGCTTCGTGCTGGCCGACGGCATGCGCGTGATCGCGGCGGAGCTGAAGAACGGCCTTTTGTCGATCGACCTCGATCGGCCGGAGTCTGAACGGCTGGTACGGAAAATAAATATATCGGTGAAAGACTGATCTTCACTGATGGCTCTCATGCGGGATGGCCTTGAGCGGCGTCCTCGCGCCAAGGAGGCTTGAAATGACCAGAACTGACGAAACCATCACCATGACCAGCGGCGAGTTCGCCCATCTCGGCGAAGGCTCGGTCGCCTATCTGCGCAAGGTCTCGAGCGATGAACTGCTCGGCCGCTTTCCCAACATCGGCGAAATCGCGCCCGGTATGGAGCTGTGGGCCCTGTTTGGCGCCAACGGCCAGCCGATCCTGCTTTCCGACGCGCGTGACCGTGCCTTGGCCGGCGCCATGGAAAACGACCTGACCACCGTCGCCATTCATTAAGGCGGGACGGAAACGAAAGGGCCGCTCACGGCGGCCCTTGGGGTGATATCTTAAAAAAGATGGCTTCAGGCCGCGTGCGAGGCCTGCGTGTCCGACAAAAGCGCGTGGATCGCCGCAGCGTCGCGCGTCCCCCTGACCTTGGCCACGGTGTCGGCGTCGCGCAGCACGCGCGCGATGCGCGACAGCGCCTTGAGGTGATCGGCACCCGCCCCTTCAGGCGCCAGCAGCAGAAACACCAGATCAACCGGTTGGTCATCCAGCGATTCGAAATCGACCGGGGTTTCCAGCCGGGCGAAAACGCCGGCGATGCGCTTCACGCCGGCGAGCTTGCCGTGCGGGATGGCGATGCCGTTGCCGACGCCGGTCGAACCCAGGCGTTCGCGCTGCAGGATGGTGTCGAACACCTCCCGTTCCGGGATGCCCGAAATCGCCGCGGCTCGCTCGGACAGCAATTGCAGAAGCTGCTTCTTGGAGTTCGCCTTCAACGCCGGCAAGATCGCCGGAACGCTGATAAGATCGCTCAGATCCATGCTTGAAAATCCTTGTTCGCCTGCCGCGCCAGTCCCCACCCCTCGTGCGGCCGGCTTTTATCCCTGTGCGACTTTGGTCGTGGACGGATCGATCCAGCCGATGTTTCCGTCGGGCCGGCGATAGACAATGTTGAGATGGTCGGTTCCGGCATTGCGGAAAACAACCACCGGACTGTCCTTGGTATCGAGCTCGATGACGGCTGAGGCCACCGACATGGTCTTCAGCGTCATGGTTGATTCGGCGACGATGGCCGGTGCGAAATCCTCCGGGATCTCCTCATCGTCATCGGCAAGCGGTGCCATCACGGTATAGGCAATGTCGGTCAACTCGCCATTGGCATTGCCCGAATTGTGCGATTTCAGACGGCGCTTGTAGCGCCGAAGCCGGGTCTCCAGCCGATCGGCGGCGGCCTCGAAGGCGAGCGTCGGATCCTGGGCATCGCCGGTGGCCTGCAGCGAGGCGCCGGAATCCAGCCGGATCATGCAATCCGCCGAATAGCGCGAGCCCGATTTGATGACGGTGACGTGCCCCGCGAAGCCGCGATCGAAATATTTGCCGATCGCTTCACCGACACGATCGTTGATGCGTGTGCGAAACGCATCGCCGATATCCATGTGCTTTCCCGAAATGCGCAGATTCATCTGAAAACTGACCTTCCTTGCTCAGGCTTCAAACTGGCCCGAGTTTATACTCGTGATCCGTGCGCACAAGCTTTGCGGCGTCACTCGCGCCGATTTAAATCCGAACTTTCCGGTTGATCACAAGCCGCCTTCTTGACCGTCCCGGGTCATTGTCGTGACGGACCATCCGCTAGCGGGCATAAAGCCCGTCTCATGCGGGCGGGCTTCTAGCCACTTCACCGTGGCTTGTCAATGAAACTCGAAAACTGTGGAAATCGCGAGCGCCTAACGGCCGGCGCTGGCGAGCGCCCGTTTCTCGCGCCGGCGCTGCACCGACGAAGGAATATTCATGCCTTCCCGGTACTTGGCGACCGTGCGACGGGCGATATCGACGCCGCTTTCCCTCAGCATGTCGACGATAGCATCGTCCGACAGCACATCGACGGGCTTCTCTTCGTCGATCATTTGCTTGATGCGATCACGCACCGCTTCGGAGGAATGCGCATCGCCGCCGCCCGATGCCGCGATCGAGGCGGTGAAGAAATAGCGCAGTTCGAACACGCCGCGCGGGGTGAGCATGTATTTGTTCGCGGTGACCCGGCTGACCGTCGATTCGTGCATGCCGATGGCGTCCGCCACCGTGCGCAGGTTGAGCGGCTTCAGGTGGCGCACGCCATGGACGAGGAAGGCGTCCTGCTGGCGTACGATTTCCGAGGCCACTTTGAGGATCGTCTTGGCCCGCTGGTCGAGGCTGCGTGTCAGCCAGTTGGCATTCTGCAGGCACTCGGCCAGGAAGTCCTTCTCAGCCTGGTTCTTCGCGTGCGGCGACACCTGGGCGAAATAGATATGGTCGACCAGCACGCGCGGCAGCGTTTCGGCGTTGAGTTCGACGGTCCAGCTGCCGTCATTGGCCGCCCGCACCTCGACATCGGCGACGATCGAGTCGCTGGCGCCGCCCGAAAACGCCATGCCCGGCCGCGGGTCGAGCGCCCGGATTTCGGCCAGCATGTCGAGCAAATCCTCCTCATCGACGCCGCAGAGCCGCTTAAGCGTCTGGAAATCGCGGCGCGCCAGCAGTTCGAGATTGGCGATCAGGGCCTTCATGGCCGGATCGAGCCGGTCACGCACGGCAAGCTGCAGGGAAAGGCATTCCGCGAGATCGCGGGCAAACAGGCCGGCCGGCTCGAAGGCCTGGCATACGGCCAGCACCTTGCCCACCGCCACGCCGTCGGTGCCAAGCCGCCCAGCGATCTCCGCCAGATCGGCCCTGACATAGCCGGTCTCGTCGAGCCCCTCGGCAAGTTCTCCGGCGATCAGCCGCGCTACGGGATCGGTGAAGGCGAGCGCGATCTGCTCACCGACATGGTCGCGCAGCGTGATCGCGCTCGCCGCCATGTCGCCGGCATCGAGCCCCTCGGAAGAGGAGCCGCCGCCACTGCCCGAAGCCGATTTCCATTGCGCCGTCAGGTCGGGCCCGAGCCGTTCGCTGGTGCCGGGATCATCGGGAAACAGGTTTTCCAGGGACGTATCGAGCTTTTCCGAGATCGCCTCGGCGCTCCATGCCGTCTCGTTCTCGAACCAGTCGCCATCGGGAGCCGCTTGCGGCTCAGCCTCGAGCTTCTGCGCCTGATCGCTCGCGGCATCGTCCTGCGGCTCGGCGCGCTCGAGCAGCGGGTTGCGCTCGATCTCCTCGTCGATGAAATGCTCGAGCTCCGCATGGGTGAACTGCAGCAGCCGAATCGACTGCATCAGCTGCGGCGTCATCACCAGCGACTGCGACTGTCGGAGCTGTAGTTTCGCCGCCAATGCCATGGTTCGGTTTCAAACGCCTCCTCTACGCGTCCGGACTTCCGGAATGAATTTCTCGGCCGGCCATAGAAACTGGCCCGGCTTTTGCTTGTCAAGGCAAAGCCTAGCAAAACTCGCTTACCGGAGCGTTATTGCGGATCAAAATCGCGGAAAACAGGTCGTCGGCGCGCAAAAAATCGTATCAGGAAACAAATTTCACGCTGAGAGCGATTCCAGGAGCCGGGGAAAAATGGCTTCCGATCGGAATTCCGTGAAAAAGAGACGGGAGGTTCGCCGTTTCAGACAGCGAACGTCTCAGAGCGTGAAACCCTCGCCGAGATAAAGCCGCCGCACGTCGGGATTTGCCACCACTTCGTCGGCGCGGCCATGGGTCAGCACCTGGCCGGCATGGATGATATAGGCACGGTCGATCAGGCCGAGCGTCTCACGCACATTGTGGTCGGTGATGAGGACACCGATGCCGCGCGCCGTCAGGTGACGCACCAATTGCTGGATGTCGGCGACGGCGATCGGATCGATGCCGGCGAAGGGTTCGTCCAGCAGCATATAGGCCGGGCGCGTCGCCAGCGCGCGCGCGATTTCCAGGCGCCGCCTTTCGCCGCCCGAGAGCGACATGGACGGCGCCTTGCGCAGATGGCTGATGTGAAATTCCTCGAGCAGTTCGTCGAGGTTGCGCTCGCGAACCTTGCGGTCCTTTTCGACCACTTCGAGCACGGCGCGGATGTTCTGTTCGACATTGAGGCCGCGGAAGATCGAGGCCTCCTGTGGCAGATAGCCGATGCCGAGGCGCGCGCGGCGATACATTGGCATCGAGGTGACGTCGAAGCCGTCGATCTCGATCGTGCCTTCATCCACCGGCACCAGGCCAGTAACCATGTAGAAACAGGTCGTCTTGCCGGCGCCGTTGGGGCCGAGCAGCCCGACGGCTTCGCCAGCGCGCACGCCCAGCGTGACGCCGCTGACGACCTTGCGGCCCTTGTAGCTCTTGGTCAGGCCCTTGGCGATCAAGGTTCCCTTGAACTTCGCCTTGTCGACGGTGATCGCGGCCGGAGCCGAAAGCTTGCCTGCGGCCCGCCCCGGAAGACGCGCCGTCAGCGACGACAGGCTGGCCATCAGGGGTTCGTCGCTCCCGATTTCGACGCATCCGATTTCGGCGGGGGCGTGATCGACATCTGCACGCGCTGCCCAGCGCATGGGTCGACCTGGGCCAGCCCGCTTTTCATCTGCACGGTGAGCTTGCAGCCGACCAGGACATTGTCGTTTTGCGACAGGACGACCTTTTTGCCCGAAAGCACAAGCACCTGGCTCTTCATGTCGAAGCTGCCCTGATCGCCGGTCGCGACCTGCTGATCCGACTTGATGTAGACCTTGTCGGAGATCTCCAGGTGATCGATGTTGGCCGAGCCGGTCATGGCTGCCGCCCCGGCGGCTTCGGCCCCCTTCGCGCCCGCGTTGGGATCCTTGACGTAGTAGACCATCATCTTGCCGGCCTTCATCAGCGTCGGCCCCTGGACGACGGTGACGTTGCCCGTGAAGATGGCGACACTGTCGGCCTGGTGGACTTCCAGCTTGTCGCTTTCGATCTGGATTGGTTTGTCGCCGGCCAGTTTGAGACCCGACACCTGACTGGCCGCCCCCGACTGCGCCAGCGACGGCGCCAGGCTTAGCAGGAACAGCGCCGAAGTTGCGGCCGCAAGCCGTGTCGAACTATTGACCCACATTCGCTTCTTCGCCCTTTGCCTCAGCCGCCTTCAGAACGGCGGGATCGATATTGACACGAACTTTGTTCTCGAACACCAGGATCTTGCCATTGTCCTGGACCGACATCGAATCCGCCCTGATCTGCGACCCGCCACGGCTGACATCGACGGGATCATCCGTCTTCATAGTGCCTTTGCCCATGTCGAGGAAGACCGATTTGAACTTGGCCTGCATGCCGTCGGTCGTGGTAATGGTCACGTCGCTGTTCAGTTTCATCGTGTTGCCGTCGCGATCGTAGGTACCGTGCGAGGCTTTTACCGCCGCGACATTGTCGGGCGCGATCGGCACCTTGGCGTCGATGCCTTCGAGTTCGATGATGCCTTGCGTGCTCACATCCTGTATCGCCCGCAGCGCCGTCATCGAATAAGGCTGCTTCTGCTTGGTGAAACCGTTGAGTTTGGGATTGGCCATCACCAGCTTGCCGTTGGAGAAGGCGGTGCCTTCGGCCTGCACCGCGACGGAGACGGGCGCGGCGAAATAGGAATAGACCGGGAAGGCCACGGCGATCAACGCCGCAGCCAAGGGCACGGCGAATTTGAGCACGCGCACGCGCCGCGAATGACGCTGGGCGCGGTCGAAAGCTTCGCCCCGCGTCCAGCCATCCGCCGGGGGAGCCAACTCCGTCTCCGGGCTGGTCTGTTCATTCGGTCGCGCTAACATGACTGCTTTCTTCCAAAACCCTGCCCAGGAGCCCCGCCTATAGGTGGGACGCCAGCGCCCTCACGCAAGCACAAGCCGACGAAAACCGCAAAAATGTGACAGCTGCCGTGCACAAACAAAACCGGGTCAGCGCAACAGCCAGTGCTTCATAGCAGAAATAGACGCCCTTGCGTCTTTTTTCATCACCGAAGTTCTTCGCACTTACCTTGCATCGCTCGCATAGGCCAGTCACAAAAAAGACAGCATATGGACCGTCGCGCGCAGATCGTCGCGCCATGTGCGGGACGGAACTGCTTCCCGATGAAGACATCATGGTCTAAAAGCGTCTCTTCCCGCTGACTGTGAGGCTGACGATGGCATTGAGAGCCGACGACCTGATCGACCGCCGCCGCTTGCGGCGCAAACTGACTTTCTGGCGTGTTGCGGCCTTTGGTATCGTGGCGCTCGGCGTGATTGCGCTGTCGACCTGGTTCTATGGCGACGATTTCGGGGGCTCTGCCGTCGACCACATCGCCAAGGTCAGGGTCGAAGGCACCATCACCGAGGACGACGAACTGATCAAGCGGCTGGAGACCATCCGCCAGTCGCCGAAAGTAAAAGGCGTGATCCTGGTGGTCGATTCTCCTGGCGGCACGACCGTCGGCGGGGAGTCGATCTACGAGGAGGTGCGCAAGCTCGCCGCCGACAAGCCTGTCGTGGCCGAGGTCGGCACGCTCGCCGCGTCGGCGGGCTACATGATCGCCAGTGCCGCCGACCATATCGTCGCCCGCAAAACCTCGATCGTCGGCTCGATCGGCGTGCTGATCCAATATCCCGACGTCAGCGGCCTGATGGACAAGCTCGGCGTCAAGCTGGAGGAGGTGAAATCCTCGCCGCTGAAAGCCTCACCCTCGCCCTTCAAGCCGACCAATGACGACGAACGCGCCATGGTCCGCAAGCTCATCCTTGACAGCTACGACTGGTTCGTCGGCATCGTCGCGGAACGCCGCAAGATGACTCACGAACAGGCGCTGGCGCTCGCCGACGGTTCGATCTTCACCGGCCGCCAGGGTGTTGCCAACGGGCTGATCGACGCCGTCGGCGGCGAGTCTGTGGCGATCGACTGGCTGGCGACCAAGGGTGTCAATGCCAAACTCAAGGTGGTCGAGTGGAAGGACACGGAACGGCGCGGCGGTTTCCTGTGGTCGAAGGCGATGGCACGCACGGTCGCCGGCGCGCTCGGCCTGCCGGACTCCGGCGGCGACGTCATCCATGAACTTGGCGCCGACCGCTTGTTTCTTGACGGTCTCGTTTCCGTCTGGCACCCTTGAGACGCGTTGGGACAGCTGAAAAAGCAAATAAAATCATCCTGATAATTTTGGCCGAACTGCTTTCACGGGGACCCGTCTGATGATCAAGTCCGAGCTTGTGCAGATTATTGCCACGCGCAATCCGCATCTTTTCCTGCGCGACGTCGAAAACATCGTCGGCGCGATCTTCGATGAAATCACTGACGCGCTTGCCGAGGGCAACCGGGTCGAATTGCGCGGTTTCGGCGCTTTTTCGGTGAAGAACCGACCTGCCCGCACCGGCCGCAACCCGCGCACCGGCGAATCCGTCGAGGTCGAGGAGAAATGGGTGCCGTTCTTCAAGACCGGCAAGGAACTGCGTGAAAGACTGAACGGCGGCAAGTAGCCGGACGGCTTGTCCCGGCCCGCTTGCGACGGAAAATATCATGCTCAACCGCTTCATACTTATCGTGATCTTCGTGCCCCTGGCGATCATCCTGATCGCTTTGGCCGTCGCCAACCGCGAACTCGTCGCCTTCACGCTGGACCCGTTCAATCCCGGCAATCCGAAGCTGACGCTGACCTTGCCGCTGTTTATTTTCCTGTTCCTGGCGCTCGCCGTCGGCATGGTCGTCGGCAGCCTGGCGACATGGGTCAAGCAGGGCCGCTACCGCAAGCTGGCGCGCCAGCGCGGCGTCGAGGCGGAAAACCTGCGCCAGGCAGTCCGCGCGCCTTCAGTGCCGCAAGCCCCTGTCCAAGGGTCGGCCCCAGGGTCAGCCCCAGGGTCAGCCCCAGGGTCAGCATTGCCGAAGCCCACCAATTAAAGCGTCGGCCGGCGCATTTCTTTTCACGGAGCCTTTCATGCTGACCATTTCGGCCGCCGAGGTCGATCGTGCGCTGACCTTTGCTGGTCTGGTCGAGACGCTGCGCACGGCATTTCGCGAGGGCGCGGTGCAGCCGGTCAGGCATCATCACGCGGTCGAAAGGCCTGACGGTGCGGCGTCGACCCTGCTGCTGATGCCGGCCTGGACCGACTTTCAAGCCGCGGGCGGTTCCGCCGGCGGCCATATCGGCGTCAAGATCGTCACCGTCTCGCCCGACAACAACACCATCGGCAAGCCCGCCGTGATGGGGCTCTACCTCCTGCTCGACGGCGGCACCGGCGAACCGGAAGCCCTGATCGACGGCCAGCGGCTGACGCAGTGGCGCACGGCCTGCGCCTCGGCGCTCGCGGCGTCCTATCTCGCCCGTGACGATGCCTCGCGGCTGCTGGTGGTCGGCGCCGGCGCGCTGTCACCCTTCCTGGCCAAGGCGCACAGCGCCGTGCGGCCAATCAAGACCATCCGCATCTGGAACCGCACCTCGGCCAACGCCGAGAAAGTCGCGGCCGATCTGTGCGCCGAGGGCTTCGCGGCCAGCGCGGCGACCGATCTCGATGCCGAGCTTGGCCAGGCCGACATAGTCTCCTCGGCGACAATCACCACCACGCCGCTGATCAAGGGTGCCCTGCTGCGGCCGGGAACCCATGTCGATCTGGTTGGCGGCTTCACCCCGACGATGCGCGAAAGCGATGACGACGCGATCATGCGCGCCCGCGTCTATGTCGACACGCGCGCCGGCGCCACCAAGGAGGCCGGCGACATCGTCCAGCCACTGGCCTCCGGCGTGCTGAAGCCGAAAGCCATCGTCGCCGACCTGCACGAACTGGCGCGCGGCCAAAGGGAAGGCCGCGGCAGCCCTGACGAGATCACGCTGTTCAAGTCGGTTGGCGCGGCACTCGAGGACTTGGCCGCCGGCATTGCCGTCTACAAGGCGCTCAGGGGCTAATCGGTGGTCGGCGAGTAATAGACGATGCCGTCGCCAGGCCTGACGCGGTGCAGCGGTGCCGCCTTGCCGTGGTTGACCTGCATGAAGCCGCCTTGCCGGCCGCGCCGGACATGGTCGGCCGACGCTACCGCGATCCAACACGCGCTCATTTCTGTCCCCCATTGGCCTGTTCTCCGTCGGCCAATGCTTGCCCGCCCACCGGCCGGCGGTGCCGGCGCAGCGACTGGATCTGGTCAAGCAGGCGTTCGGAACGGGACATGGACGCTATCCGGGAGTGGTAAACGATAGGGCCAGCGCTGAGGCAACGGCAAGTGGCGACGGTTCGGAACGGCTTCGGCCCGGAACCGTTGTCGCGTCATGCGACTATATGGCTTCCTGCTCTTCTGGTCTGTCTTGACCGCCACGATAGCTGCGCTCAGCCTCGGGCCGTCCTTCGCCCATGTCCTGGAATCGGCGCCCCGGCTCACCCAGTGGTCCCCGGCGCTTTGGCGCGAGGCCACCGTTTTCAACGGGCAGTTCCTGCTCTTCGCTATCATTGGCGCGCCGCTGGATGTCGCGGCGGTCGCCTGCCCGGGACTGCTCGCATGGTTGCTGCGCGAGGATCGGCCGGCGGCCTGGTTCGCACTCGGCGCCACCTTGCTCTATGCGCTATCCCTGGTGCTTTGGTTCGTTCTCGTCAAACCGGCCAATAACGTTCTCGCCACCTGGGTGCCGGGCCCGATTCCCGACAATTTCGAAGCCATACGGCTGCGCTGGGAGACCGGCCACATGGCCGTCACGGCGGCCAAGGCTGTCGGCTTCGTTTCGCTGGTTGTCGCCCTCCTTTCGATCGGGCGTGGCTGAGCCATCCGCAACCGCAATGTCGCGCGGGTTTGTTGCGCCGATGGGCATAGCTGTGGCAGAAGCGGGCCGAACCGCCGGAGAAGCTGCCTCTTGAAGTCTTTTCGCGACAAACGCCGCGACGGCCGACCGCACCCAGCGAAGAGCGGGACCGTACAGCCGCGCCAGGCCGAGAATCGTTCCGCGGTCAAGCCAGATGCCAGGCCGCGCGAACAACACAATGTGAAACCGGAAAACCGGTTCGAGCCGAAATCCGCGCCGCGCATCCTCGCCCGCCGCGAAGGCGCCCTGCCCGCTGAGCACCTTCCGGTAATCCTCGAAGTAGCTCCCAACGCAGATTACGCGCTGCTCGACAGCGGTGCCGGCCAAAAGCTTGAGCAATACGGTCCCTACCGCATCGTGCGGCCCGAGGGCCAGGCGATCTGGCAGAAGGCTCTGCCGGCAAGGGACTGGGAGCGGGCCGACGCGATCTTCACCGGCGACACCGACGAGGAGGGCATCGGCCGCTGGCGTTTTCCCAAGACACCGCTCGGCGAAACCTGGCCGATGAAGCATGACGGCATCGACTATCTCGGCCGTTTCACCTCGTTTCGCCATGTCGGCGTCTTTCCCGAGCAGGCCTCGCACTGGGACCATATGGCGGACCTGATCGCGGCGGCCAGGCGCCCCGTCAAGGTGCTCAACCTGTTCGGCTATACCGGCCTTGCCTCGCTGGTGGCGGCGCGCGCGGGTGCGGAGGTCACCCATGTCGACGCCTCGAAGAAGGCGATCGGCTGGGCGCGCGAAAACCAGGAGATGGCCGGTCTTGGCGCCAAGTCGATCCGCTGGATCGTCGACGACGCGGTGAAGTTCGCCGAACGCGAGGAGCGTCGCGGCAGCCGCTACGACATCATCCTCTTCGACCCGCCGGCCTATGGCCGCGGCCCCAAGGGCGAAGTGTGGCAGTTGTTCGAGGACCTGCCTGATTTGACGGACCTCTGTCGCTCGATCCTGACCCCAAAACCGCTTGCCGTGGTTCTGACCGCCTATTCGATCCGTGCCTCCTTCTTCGCCATCCACGCTCTGATGCGCGACACCTTTGCCGGCATGGGCGGCAAGGTTGAATCGGGCGAGCTGATCATCCGTGAAAAGTCCGTCGGCCGGGCGCTTTCGACTTCACTGTTTTCGCGCTGGGTGGCCTGACATGAACGAACGGCATGCCGGCGCACCAGGCCAGGTGAAGGAAGTCACCAGCCTTGCCAATCCGCTGGTCAAGGACATCAAGGCACTTGCCTTGAAGAAATTCCGCGACCAGCAGAACGCCTTCATGGCCGAAGGGCTGAAGCTGGTCATCGATGCGCTCGATTTGGGCTGGCAGATCAGGACGCTTGTTTTCGCCAAGGCCGGACGCGGCAACGCGGCTGTGGAAAAGGTCGCGGCGCGCACCGTTGCCGCCGGCGGCACCGTGCTCGAAGTATCGGAAAAGGTGCTTGTCGCCATCACCCGCCGCGACAATCCGCAAATGGTGGTCGGCGTCTTTTCGCAAAAATTCCTGGCCCTGAAGGACATCCGTGCCGACAATGGCGATGTCTGGGTGGCGCTCGACCGGGTGCGTGATCCAGGCAATCTCGGCACCGTCATCCGCACCGTCGATGCCGTCGGCGCCAGGGGCGTCATTCTGGTCGGCGATACCACCGATCCGTTTTCTGTGGAAACTGTACGCGCCACCATGGGTTCCATTTTCGCCGTGCCAGTGGCGAAGGCAACGACCGAGGCATTCCTGGCCTGGCGCGGCGGCTTTTCAGGTCTCGTTGCCGGCACGCATCTGAAAGGCGCGGTCGACTACCGCTCGGTCGATTTCTCCCGCGGGCCGGTGCTGCTGATGATGGGCAACGAGCAGCAGGGCTTGCCCGAAAGCCTGGCGGCAAGCTGCGACAGGCTGCTCAGGATTCCGCAGGCGGGCCGTGCCGATTCGCTCAACCTCGCGGTCGCCACCGGCATCATGCTGTTCGAGATCAGGCGCGGCGCGCTGAAACTCGAACCAATCCCGGACCAGCAATGAGGATTGCCCAATCGTGAAGTCATGGTCTCCCTACGCGCTGCTCGTCATCCTGGCCATCGGACTCGACCAATGGATAAAGGCGCTGGTCGAGGCCGGCCTGCCCTTCCAGGAAAAGCTCGACCTCCTGCCCTTCCTGGCGCTGTTTCGCACCTATAATACCGGCATCGCCTTCTCGATGTTCTCCTCCTTCGGCGATGCCGGTCTCGTGGTCATCGCCGTGCTGGTCGTCGCCTTCGTGCTTTACCTCGCCACGCGCACGCCATCGGGCCATATCATCGCCCGCATCGGCTTTGCCTTGATCATCGGCGGCGCGCTGGGCAATCTGATCGACCGTGCCGTCTACGGCCACGTCATCGATTACATCCTGTTCCACACGCCGGTCTGGTCCTTCGCCGTCTTCAACCTTGCGGACGCCTTCATTTCCGTGGGCGCGGCGCTGGTCGTCTTCGACGAACTCATCGGCTGGCGGCGTGAACCCACGCCTTCGAACGATTGACCCCACGCTGCCATCGCCGCACAGTCACACGCCAAGCAAGTTCGCGGAGAAAAAGATGACCGAAACCTTCAAAGCCATCCTCGTTTCGCGCGACGCCGAGAAAAAACAGTCGGTCGCCGTGACCGATCTCACCGACGCCGATCTGATGGAGGGCGACGTTACCATCGCGGTCGAGGCGACGACGGTGAACTACAAGGATGGACTGGCCATCTCGGGCAAGGCGCCGGTGATCCGCCGATGGCCGCTGGTGCCGGGCATCGACCTTGCCGGCACCGTCATCTCCTCTTCCAATCCCGACTGGCGCAAGGGCGACAAGGTCATCCTGAATGGCTGGGGCGTTGGCGAAACCCATTTCGGCGCCTATGCCGGGCGCGCCCGCGTGAAGGGCGACTGGCTGGTGCCTCTGCCGGAAGGCATGAGCGCGCATGATGCCATGGCGGTCGGCACCGCCGGCTACACGGCCATGCTCTGCGTCATGGCCCTGGAGCGGCACGGCATCCTGCCCGATCGCGGCCCTGTCGTGGTTACGGGCGCTGCCGGCGGCGTCGGTTCGGTCGCGGTCTCGATCCTATCCAGCCTCGGCTACCATGTCATTGCCTCGACCGGCCGCAATGCCGAAAGCCCTTACCTGATCAACCTCGGCGCCGCCGAGGTGATATCGCGCGACGAGCTCAACCAGCCCGCCAAGCCGCTGGCCAAGGAGCGTTGGGCCGGCGGCATCGACTCGGTCGGCAGCCACACGCTGGCCAACGTTCTGTCGATGACCTCCTATGGCGGGGCGGTCGCCGCCTGCGGCCTGGCCGGCGGCATGGATCTGCCGTCGAGCGTCGCTCCCTTCATCCTGCGCGGCGTCTCCCTGCTCGGCATCGATTCTGTGATGGCACCGAAGGCCGTACGCCTCGAGGCGTGGCGGCGCATCGGTGCCGATCTCGATGTCGACAAGCTCGCCAGCCTGTCCACGACCATCGGCTTCGACGGCATCATCGATGCGGCACACGACATCGTCGATGGCAAGATCCGCGGCCGTGTCGTGGTCGACATGTGACCCGTCGGGGTCGCGACGCCGGACGGAATTGCCACATTGGCTGGCAAATCCGTCGCCGCCGAGGCAAAAACGCCCAATCCGCTAAAATTCGAACGATCCCCCGCAATTTTCCATAATCTCTGTCTGGCAAAGGATTTCGCATGATCGCGGAATCCGACAGCCAACCGGTCGACGCAGGCGACGATATCGATGCAGGTGACGACATCGATGCGGCACCGGCGCAAGCGCCGGCGTCTGCGCGGCGGTTTATCGCCGCGCCGCCGCTGGTGCCCGATCAGCAACCGGCCAAGCGGGAAAGCCTGCCGATCCTGACCTTCGTTGTCATGGCGCTGGCAGGCCTCTCCTATCTGACCGGGGCGCCGGCCTTCATCAGCGTGGCGTTGCTGGTAACCGGCCTTGCCGGCCTGGCCATGCATCTGCACGCCAGACGCAGCGTGCGCCGCAATACGGTCATGCTTGACGAAACCACCGCCCGCAACCGCGCCGAGATCGAGACGCTGGCCGACCGCATGTGGGAGATGCAGGAAAGCGAGGAGCGCTTTCGCGGTCTCATCGACGCGCTCGGCGACCTCGTCATCCATCGCGACCGCGACGGTTACATCGTCTATGCCAACAAGGTGTTCGCCGACCTTGTCGAAACCGATCAGCGCGACCTTGCCGGCAAGACGCTGGCCGAGCTCGGCATCGAGGTCGGTATCGTTCCCGATGCCGCTTTCTCCGACCATGAATGCCTGAGTTCCACCGACGTTGAAATCCGCACGCCGACCGGCCCGCGCTGGTTCTCGTGGATCGAGCTGTCGGTGCGCGATAAGGACAGCAATGCCGTCTCGCATCGCGCCATCGCCCGCGACATCACCGCACGCAAGCGCGCCGAATCGTCCATGATCACCGCGCGCGAGCGCGCTGAGTTCGCAAGCCAGGCCAAGTCGCGCTTCCTCGCCACGGTCAGCCATGAGATCCGCACGCCGATGAACGGCATCATGGGCATGGCCAGACTGCTCGCCGACACCAGGCTGTCGCCGGAGCAGCAGACCTATGTCGGGGCCATCTCGACTTCGGCCAGCGCCTTGCTTGCCCTGATCGAGGACCTGCTCGACTATTCCAAGATCGAGGCCGGACGCTTCGATCCCGAACCGCAGCCGATGTCCGTGCGCGAGATCGCCGACAACATCATCGAACTGATGGCCGCACGCGCCTTCGCCAAGAATATTGGCCTCGGCTGCCATGTCGAACCGGATGTGCCGCAATTGATCACAGCCGATCCGGGCCGGGTCAGGCAGGTGCTGCTCAACCTCATCGGCAACGCCATCAAGTTCACCGACAGCGGCGGCGTTCTGGTCAGCGTCGCGCGCGCCCGCACCGAGACCACCGACCGCATCTGCTTCACCATCGCTGATACCGGTCCCGGCCTGCGCGACGAGGACATGGAGCGCATCTTCGAGGAATTCGAGCAGGCCGACGGCACCTCGACGCGCCGGCATGGCGGTGCCGGACTGGGACTTGCCATCTCCAAGCGCCTGGTGGCCGCCATGGGCGGCGCGATTTCGGTCTCCAGCCGGCTTGGCCAGGGATCGGAATTCGTCTTCGAAATTCCCGCCATATCAGCCACCGAGCCACCGCAGGGCCGGTTGAACGCGCTTGCCGGGCGACGCGCCGTGATCCTGTCCAAGAACACCGTCGAGGCCGACGCCATCGCCCGCACCATCCGCGCCAATGGCGGCGCGGCCGGCATGGCCACCACCGTGGCTCAGGCCGCTTCCTTTGCCGACGGCTGCGACGTGCTTCTGGTCGACGCGGCCCTGGAAGAGAGTGACGGAAGGCTGCTCAAGCGGCTTCGTCAACATGGGTTCGCCAATTGCGAAGCCATCACGCTGATTGCCCCCACCGACCGCGGCATGCTTGGCGAGTTTCGCGGCAGCGGCTACGCGACATTCCTTGCCCGGCCAGTGCGCGGAGGAACACTCTTGCGTGTCCTTTTGAGCAGCCACGCACCGGTCCTTGCCCCGCCGCAGCCGGAAAAACGACGCGCATCGGCGCTTCGTGCGTCAGGCGAACGCCAGCAGGGCCTGTCCGTGCTGATCGCCGAGGACAACGACATCAATGCCATGCTGGCCCGTGCAACGCTGGTGAAGGCCGGACATCGCGTCAAGGTGGTCGGCAATGGCAAGGCCGCCGTCGAGGCGGTCACGGGCGCCGGCCACAACCGCCGTTTCGACGTGGTTCTGATGGATCTGCATATGCCGGTCATGGACGGGCTGGACGCCATTGCCGCGATTCGTCGCCATGAGGAGGAGACATCCGTGCCGCCCGTGCCGATCATGGTGCTGTCAGCCGATAGCCAGGAAAAGACCCGTCACGCGGTGCTTGCCCACGGCGCCAGCGGCTTCGTCACCAAGCCGCTTGACCCCGAGGCGCTGGTCAGCGCCGTCGAAGGCCAGGTCGCCGCTTGAGCCGCCTTTTGCCGGTGCGTGGCTGACGAAGACCACCAAAAAAGCAGCCCGGTTTCGGCGCCCGCGAACACCACGCACCTGGGGCCTTGTGACGCAACATAGCCGGTTGACCGCTTTCGCCAGCCGACGAAGTATTGCCCGCGACGCCGTATCACGGTACTGTCACAATCCTGTTGCACCTACACCGTATCCCCGTGCCAAGAGGGATGGCTCGAAGGAGAATCACTCGTGCATACAGTTATGCCGGAATGTGACACTCGGCCGAACGCCAGCAGCGCCTTGCTCGCCGGACGTAATGTCGATTCCATCATAAAAGGCGCAGCGCTCGGCCGTATCGGCAACCTCGAAGTGCGGCTTGCCCGCAACGAGGCCGAGATCGCTGCCGCGCAGGAAGTGCGTTACCGTGTATTTTATGATGAGCTTGGCGCCAGGAAGGATCTGTTCCAGGCGCAGGACCGCCGTGACGCCGACCGTTTCGACCCGCTCTGCGACCATCTGCTCGTCCTCGATACCACGCTTTCCGGCCCTGAGCACCGCCGCATCGTCGGCACCTATCGCTTGCTGCGGCAAGAAATCGCGGCAACCGCCGGCGGCTTCTATTCCGAAGGCGAATTCGAGCTGACCAAGCTCATCGCCCGTCATCCCGGCCAGCGTTTCCTCGAACTCGGCCGCTCCTGTGTTTTACCCGAATACCGTTCGAAGCGCACCATCGAGGCGCTGTGGCAAGGCATCTGGGCCTATATCAATCATTACGAAATCGGCGTGATGACCGGTTGTGCCTCATTCCACGGCACCGTGCCTGCGGCGCATGCCGAGGCGCTCACCTATCTCGCCCATCATTGCCGCACAAACTCGGCCTGGGACGTGCGGGCTGTGGCCGAACGCTATTGCTCCATGGACCTGATGCCGATCGAGGCGGTCAACACCAAGGCGGCGATCGCGGCGATGCCGCCTCTAGTCAAGGGCTATCTGCGGGTAGGCGCTCGCATCGGCGATGGTTGCGTCATCGACCGCGAATTCTCCACGGTCGACATTTTCGTCGTGATGCCGGTCAAGGAGATCGGCGCACGCTACGTCAATTATTATGGCGGGGAAGCGCAGCGCTTCGCGGCGTGACGATAGCGAATAGCGAATAGCGAATAGCGAATAGCGAATAGCGAATAGCGAATAGCGAATAGCGAATAGCGAGAGTTATGCCGCAGCCGTGAGGCTGCCAACCCCCTATTCGCTACTCACTACTCGCTACTCGCTACTCCCTTCTTTTCACGGAATGTCTTCCGGCCGCCGGCCGGGCCGGCTCTTGTAGGATGGAAAGGTCCAGCCGAAACGGAGCGCACCGCCGCGCACCGCGAATGCCGCGGCGAAGCCGGCCAGCTCGGAAACGATCGGCGGCAATCCTGTGACATCGCCAGCCGTGAAGATTGCAGCGCCCGCGAGAGCGGCCGTAACATAGATCTCCGGCCTCAGCAGCACCGAGGGTTCACCCGCCAACAGATCACGCAGGATGCCGCCCGACGTGGCGGTGAGCACGCCGGTGATGACGGAAACGACCGGCGAACCGGTAATGGCCAGGCCCTTGGCCGCACCCATAACCGAAAAAGCGGCCAACCCGATGGCGTCGAGCCAGAGCAGCCACTTCCAGCGGGATTCGACACGGTGCGCACCAAAGAACACCAGCACCGCGACCGCCGCGCAGATCAGCACGTAGCTGGAGTTGGCGACCCAGAAAACCGGCAAATTGAGGATGACGTCGCGAAGCGTGCCGCCGCCGATACCGGTGACGCTGGCCAGGAACAGGAAACCGATGATGTCGAGCTGTTTGCGCGACGCCGCCAACGCCCCTGTCGCCGCGAAGACGGCAACGCCGGCATAGTCGAGAAGGGCGATGGGGTTCATGGGCCGAGCGAATAGTGAGGTAGCGAGTAGCGGAATAGCACGAAGCCGCAGCTTAGTGTCAGCCCCTACTTCCTATTCGCTACTCCCTATTCGCTACTCACTACTCACTATCCTCACGCATCCTTCTCGGCCTGCTCATTGACCGGCCCTGGCTCGACCGGCGCGTCGGCCGCGATTTTCGGGCCGCCCTTGGCGACGCCGACCATGGCCGGGCGCAGCACCCGCTCGCCGATCGAATAGCCCGGCTGCACGACTTGGACCACGGTGTTGGCAGGGACATCGGGATTGGGAACTTCGAACATCGCCTGGTGGAAATTGGGATCGAACTTCTCGCCTTCCGGAGCGAGTTTCTTGACTCCATGCCGTTCCAGCGCCGACAGCATGGCGCGCTCGGTCAGATCGACGCCTTCGATCAGTGCCTTGAAGCCGGCATTCCCCGACGCCTTGGCCTCGGCGGGAATGGCATCCAGCGCGCGGCGCAGATTGTCCGACACCGACAACATGTCACGGGCAAAATTCGCCACCGCGTAGGTGCGCGCGTCGTGCACGTCGCGCGCGGTGCGGCGGCGCAGGTTCTCCATCTCGGCCGCGACGCGTAGTGCGCGGTCCTTCAGCTCTTCGTTTTCCTTCAGCAGGCGCACAAGCGCTTCATAGTCGCCATCGATGCTGCCTTCCGTACGCTCGACATTGGCCTCGGCCGCCTCGGCTTCACTGGGCGCGCGTTCGTCTTTTGCCTGGTCGCTCATCGCCGTTTCCCGTCATCTCGAATGGTATGGATTTGTGCCCGATATCGAGGTTCGCAGGCCAAAAATCAAGGGGAAAGCGACCGTAAGGACCTTTCACCGGACCTGGAAGGCACCAAGGCGGTAATCCGATTTTAATTCAAATTTTACCGTGCTTGCCGGCTTTGCTTGCCACAAGGCCGTGATGCGGGAACCATTCCGTTGCTGGAGGAGTTTGGGACCCGACGCAGGATTTGAACCGATGACCCGCAACAAGCTCGAAAAAACAGAAAGGCTCGCTGCGGAGGTTCGGCGCCAGATCGGCGCCGAGGCGATGAAGCGCTTTCTGCGCACCTTGCCAGCCTTCCGCACCGAAACCGACATCCCGGACCGCTTCGGGCAATTGCTCGACCACCTCGACAGGGTCGAGGATGGCGACGTCGGCTGGCGACGGGCAGTGAGGATCGACTAGGCCTTACGCGACAATTACGCACAGTAACTTTACGTGATCATCGACTTGCGGTGGCGGCGCACCCCGCCTATGCTTCCTGATGAACATGATTTCCCCCGAAGCGGCGGCCAATAGCAAGCGCGCCTGGCTCAAGATCCTGGCGCGCTACAAAAAGCCTGACAGGCGACGCAGCGCACTTGAACTTGCCATCACCCTCATTCCCTTCGCCACTCTGTGGGCTCTGTCGTCCGCGGCCTATGCCTATGGTCATTGGTGGGGACTGATCCTCATCTTGCCCGCGGCCGGATTCCTGGTGCGGATTTTCATGATCCAGCACGATTGTGGCCATGGCTCCTTCTTTGCCAATCGCCATGCCGATGACTGGATCGGTCGTGCGCTGGGCATCCTGACGCTGACGCCTTACGACTGCTGGCGGCGCGCCCATGCCACGCATCATGCCAGCGCCGGCAATCTCGACGAGCGCGGCATGGGAGACATCAGGACGTTGACCGTCGCCGAATACCGGCGGATGTCCTGGCGGGGCCGTCTGGCCTACCGTCTCTACCGCCATCCCCTGGTGATGTTCGGCCTGGGGCCGGTCTGGCTGTTCATCTTCTCGCAAAGGCTGCCCGTCGGCATGATGCGCGGCGGCCTGACGCCCTGGGTTTCGTCAATGACCACCAATCTTGGCATCGCGCTTGTCGCGGCCATCCTCATCTGGGTCATCGGTCCCGGCGCGTTCCTGATTGTCCATCTGCCGATCGTCATTCTCGCCGGTTCGGCCGGCATCTGGCTGTTCTATGTCCAGCACCAGTTCGAGGAGACCGAGTGGGCGAAGGATGGGGAATGGGAGTTCCAGCACGCCGCCCTGCACGGCTCGTCCTATTACGACCTGCCGCCGGTGCTGAACTGGCTCACCGGCAATATCGGCGTTCACCACGTCCACCACCTCTCCGCCAGGGTGCCCGGCTACCGGCTGCAGGAAGTGCTGCGGGACTATCCCGAGTTGCGCGGTATCGGCCGCGTCACTCTGCTCGAGAGCCTGCGCTGCGTCAAACTGGCCTTGTGGGACGAAAGCCGCAGCAAGCTGATATCGTTCCGCGAGGCACACGCGGCGCTATAGGCGCGGTCCACGCAGCGGACGAAAAGCCAATTGCTTGGCTTTTCGTCCGATGACCAAGGGCCGGATGAGAGGCAGCGCAAAGCTTCTCAACCGTCCGGCCAGTCCTCAAAGCCTCAGGCCGCCTGCCGCTCGTCGCGCATCAGGATCTCGCCATGGCGGATCTCAGTGCCCAGCACCTTCAGGCATTCGCGGATGAAATTGGACAGGCCCGGCCAGCCCTTGGCCGAAACGAGATTGCCGTCGACATGGGCTCCGTTCGGCGCGACGTCGATATAGATGCCGCCCGCCAGCGTCACCTCCGGCTCGCAATAGTGAAGCGCCGCCACTTCCCTGCCCCGCACCACGCCGTCGACCGCGATCAGGATCTGCACGCCATGGCAGATGGTGAAGATCGGCTTGCCTGTCTCATGGAAGTGCCGCACCAGCGCCTGCACGCGCTTGTCGATGCGGATATATTCCGGACCTCGGCCGCCCGCCGCGTAGACGGCATCGTACTGGGCCGGATCCACCTCGGAAAACATCTTGTTGAGGATGTAATCGTGGCCGGGCTTTTCGGTGTAGGTCTGGTGGCCTTCGAAATCGTGCAGCGATGTCTTCAGCACATCGCCGGCCTTCTTGTCGGGGCAGACGACATGCACGGTGTGGCCGACGGCATGCATGGCCTGTTCAAAGACGAAAATTTCATATTCCTCGCTGAACTCGCCAACGAGCATCAATATCTTCTTGCCAGCCATTCCCGGTTCCTCCCTTTGTGGCCATTATTTCGGGTTCCGAAATAATCGCATTATCCTAAGGGCAAGATGATGCAGGGAAAAGCGCAAATCGCACAATTGGTACGACCAGTTTGGGTCTTCCTCGATTGAGAGGGCTTTGGCTTCGTAGAAAACGCGTCAGCTGCCGCGAACCCGGCGCCAGGAATATTTCGGCCCCTTGGGCTCCGCTTCCGCTATGGCGGCCGGCTGGTAGTAAAGCCCCAACCCGCCGGTGCGGCCCTCTTCCAGGCGCTTCAAGAGCACTGGATTCGAGACCTCGAACTCGTCGAAGCCAAGCCGCAGCATATGCGGCAACGGGTCGACCAGGACCTGCCCGGTGGCACGCAGCGCGCCCGTGAAATGATAGCGGCTGCGCAGCAGTTCGCCTTTGGAGAAGGAGCGGCCATCACCGAAGGCCGGGAAGGCCAGCGCCACCAGCGACAGCTGGTCGAGCAGGCCGGCGATCTTCTCGAGCTGATCGCCGGGCTGCAACAGGACGCCGAGCCGCTCCTTCGCCGAGCGGCGCACCTCCGGGTCGAGGTCGAGGAACGCCTGCAGCGGCAGGATGAAGCGGCCATTGCCGGAAAGCGCATCGGCGCTTTCGGCATGGGTCCACTCGTCCTCGCGAAAACCCTCCGGGGTCCAGAGCCGGGTCTCCGGTGTCGTCGGTTCAGTCATCAAAATTCCTAAAAATTCGAAGCGCTCCAGGGTGTGTTGAAATTCAGGTCAGGCCGCGTCGAAAACGGCTGCTTCCGAGAACCGGAGCGGAGCGTACTTGAAGTACGTGAGCACCGGAAGCACAGGCCTCACCTGAATTGCAACATACCCTATAGTGATGCGTCGGTCAGCGACACTTCCAGTCCCGACAGGTGAATGCCGCACTCGGTCTTGGCATGACCGGCCCAGCGGCCGCTGCGCGCGTCCTCGCCCGGCTGCACCGGCTGCGTGCAGGGAAAGCAGCCGATCGACAGATAACCATAGGCGACCAGTGGATTTTCGCGCAGCGCATGCGCGCGCATGTAGCCGGCCTGATCCGACGTCGTCCAGCGCGCCAGTGGATTGATGCGGATGCGCGGGCCGACCGCCTCGAACACCGGAAGTGCGGCCCGTGTCGAGGCCTGGAAGCGCTTGCGGCCTGTGAACCAGGCGCGGAAGGGTGCGATGCCACGTGCCAGCGGCTCGACCTTGCGCACGTCGCAGCAGGCGTCGGTGTTGTTCTGGTGCAGATTGCCGGTCGGATCGATCCGTTCGAGCGCCGCTTCGTCAGGCTTGATGACCCGGATGTTGGTCAGCCCGAAATCGGCGACCAGCGCGTCGCGATAGCCGAGCGTCTCCTCGAAATGCTTGCCGGTATCGAGGAAGACGACCGGCAGCGTGCGGTCGATCTTGGCGATCATGTGCAGCAGCACCGCCGAATCCGCGCCGAACGAAGACACGGCGGCGATCTCGTCGTGAAACAGCTCATTGGCCGATCGTTCGATGATCTCGATCGGGCTGAGATGACCGTAGAGCGCGTCAAACCCCGCCGCCTTGGCGGCGGCGCCGTCCTCGACGTCGACAATATGGTCAAGCGGCCTTGGCTTCGCCAGCATAGAGCGCCTCCTTGAACGGCGCGGGACCGACACGGCGGTAGGCGTCGATGAATATTTCGTGTGGGTTGAGCCGAAGGCCGAGATAGGTATCGACGATCGTCTCGATGGCGTCGGTGATTTCTTCCGACGAGAAGCCGCGGCCGATGATTTCGCCGACGGAGGTGTTTTCGTCGGCGGAACCGCCGAGCGTCACCTGGTAGAGTTCGGAGCCCTTCTTCTCGACACCCAGGATGCCGATATGACCGACATGGTGGTGGCCGCAGGCATTGATGCAGCCGGAGATCTTCAGCTTCAGCTCGCCGATCTCGCGTTGCCGCTCCAGCGAAGCGAAGCGTTGCGAGATTTCCTGTGCGATCGGGATCGAGCGCGCGGTCGCCAGCGCGCAATAGTCAAGGCCCGGGCACGAGATGATGTCCGAGATCAGGTTGGAATTGGCCGTCGCCAGCCCGATGTCGACCAGCGCGTCATAGACTGTCTTGAGGTCGGCGCGCGCCACATGCGGCAGGATCAGGTTCTGCTCGTGGCTGACGCGAAGCTCGTCGAAAGCGTATTTTTCGGCGATGTCGGCGACTGCTTCCATCTGGCTGTCGGTCGCATCGCCCGGCACCTCGCCGATACCCTTGAGTGAGATCGTCACCGCCGCGTAGTCGGGGTGGCGGTGCGTCACCACGTTCTGGTCGAGCCAGTCAGAGAAGCCCTTGGAATCCAGGCGCGCCACCTTGACTGCCGTGTCGCCGTCCGGCCGCCCGGTCAGCGCCGGCGGGGCGAAATAGGCCTCGATGGCGCGAATGTCGGCCTCCGGCAGCTTCAGCTCCGCGTCCTTCAACTCCTGCCACTCGGCCTCGACCTGGCGGGTGATTTCCTCTGCGCCGGTCTCGTGGACCAGGATCTTGATGCGCGCCTTGTACTTGTTGTCGCGGCGGCCATAGAGATTGTAAACGCGCAGGATCGCCGTGCAGTAGGACAGAAGGTCGGCTTCCGGCAGGAAGTCGCGGATCTTCCTCGCCACCATCGGCGTGCGACCCTGGCCGCCACCGACATAGACGGCAAAGCCGAGCTCGCCGGCGGCGTTCTTCTTCAGGTGCAGGCCGATGTCATGCGTCTGGATGGCGGCTCGGTCGCGCTCGGCTCCCGTCACCGCGATCTTGAACTTGCGCGGCAGGAACGAGAATTCCGGATGCACCGACGACCATTGCCGCAGGATTTCCGCATAGGGGCGCGGATCGGCGACCTCGTCGGCGGCCGCCCCGGCAAAATGGTCGGCGGTCACATTGCGGATGCAATTGCCGCTGGTCTGGATGGCGTGCATCTCCACGCTGGCCAGGTCCGCCAGGATCGCCGGAATGTCCGACAACGCCGGCCAGTTGAACTGGATATTCTGGCGCGTGGTGAAGTGGCCGTAGCCCTTGTCGTATTTGCGGGCGATGTGGCCGAGCATGCGCAGCTGCTTGCCGTTGAGCGTGCCATAAGGCACGGCGATGCGCAGCATGTAGGCGTGCAGCTGCAGATAGACGCCATTCATCAGCCTGAGCGGCCGGAACTGGTCCTCGGTAATCTCGCCGGACAGCCGGCGCTGGACCTGATCGCTGAACTCGGCGACGCGGGCCTGGACAAAATCGTGGTCGAACTCATCGTAACGGTACATGCTTCGTCTTTCAGGGCGCGTCCGCCCGTGCCTGGTTAGGCTGCCCGCGCAGCCTGCTTGCCGAGATCGTGGCGGATGGTGGGACCGGCGGCGCGGATCTTCTCGCGCAGCCGCACCGGCTCGACAATGCCGTCGACGACTTCCGCGTCGATCAGATTGACGTCGACTACTTCATTGTCGGCGTGGGCCTTGGCGCCGATCGCCTCCAGCCGATCCTCTGCCGCTTTGTCATGGGCAAGGTCTGCATGGTCCACCGTCTCGGCCCAGCCGCCATCGGCGTACCAGACGGCAATGCCGTCGCCGAGGCGATTGGCGGTCAGTATCTTCATGGCTGAACTCCCTCGGCGGCCGCTACGGGCGCACTCTCATGCCTGTGTGCCGCGAGCGGCTCGGACCGCTCGAAATTGGCACCGGCGACGGCGTCGCCGATAATGGTCATGACCGGGCCCGACAGATCGGCGCGCGCCTCCAGTGACGGCAGGTCGGCAAGCGTGCCGTGGAAACGTCGGCGATTGGTCAGGCTGGCATTCTCGACCACCGCGACCGCCGTGTCCGGCGACAGGCCGGCCTCGATCAGCCGGCCGGCAACTTCCGCGGCGACCGACCGGCCCATGTAGACGGCGACGGTAGCGCCGGAAATGGCGAGCTTGGCCCAGTCCGGCAACGAATTGCCCTTGAGGTCGTGGCCGGTGGTGAACACCATCGACGACGACACACCGCGCAGCGTCAGCGGCAGTTCGAAATCGGCGGCAGCGGCGAAGGCCGCGGTGACGCCTGGAACCACCTCATAGGCGATGCCGGCGTCGCGAAGTGCTGCCATCTCCTCGCCGGCGCGGCCGAACACCAGCGGATCGCCCGATTTCAGCCGCACGACACGCTTGCCCTCACGGCCAAGCTCCACCAGCAACGCATTGATCTCGGCTTGGCTCTTGGTATGGCAGCCCTTGCGCTTTCCGACCGGCAGGCGCTCGGCATCGCGGCGGCCCATGGCGACGACCGCCTCCGGTACCAGCGCGTCATGGACGATGACATCGGCCTCCATCAGCAGGCGATGCGCCCGCAGGGTGAGGAGGTCCTCGGCGCCGGGACCGGCGCCCACCAGGGCGATGTGGCCGTGAACGGGCGCGTCGGACAACAGCAGATCGGTGGCGGCTTCATGCGCCTGCGAAAAATCGCCGGCCTCGACGGCGCGCGCCGGCGCTCCGCCGAAGAAGTCACTCCAGAAACGGCGGCGCACATTGCCCCGGGGTAATCTCTCGGCGGCATTGCGGAACGACATTGCAAGCGCCGCCAGCGCGCCAAGCGACGGCGACAGCATGCGGTCGATGCGGCCACGCAGCATCTGTGCCAGCACCGGACCTGCACCTTCGGTGCCGATGGCAATGGCGACGGGTGCGCGGTTGACCAGCGCCGGAGTGAAGAAATCGCAGAGATCTGGCCGGTCGACGGCGTTGACGGGAATGCCCAGCCGGCGCGCGTCGGCGGCTACGCGGCGATCGAGCGCTTCGTCGCCGCTGGCGGCAAACACCATCACGGCGCCTTCGAGCTGCGAGGCATCATACGCGGCGGCCACATGCTTCGCGCTGGCTTCGGCGATGAAGGTCAACAACTCCGGCTCGGCATTTCTGGCGATGATGTGCAGAACGGCACTCGACTGGGCAATCAGCCGCGCCTTGGCCAGAGCCTCCTCGCCGCCGCCGACAATGGCCACGGCTTCGCCCTCGACCCGCAGGAAGACGGGAAAGGCGTTGAGCTTGGTGGTGGCTTGCGGCATGATAATAGCGATCCGGGACAGTTTCGCAGTTTTACGCCGAGGCGTAAAAAAGCAGAAGCAAAGCACTCGCGCATCCGGTGATGGCAGGCAATCGCTTTTTCGCAACCGCGAAGGGCAGGAGAAAAATATTCCACGCCCATGCCCATGAGCACGCCGGGTCGCCGAAGTCGGCCCTGATTTCAGGCGCTTCTAGCTGCCGGCGACCTGTCCCGCAAAACAGTTTTTTCTAATTATTTAGTAGATTAAAGCCGTCCGGTGGCGATCTCCTGTTCAGCGCCCGGCCTGCACGGCTGTTCGGTGCGCCGCGTGGGTTGGAACGTTGACGGGCTGAAACGCGTTCCCGGTATAGCTATCACTCAACAAGGAGCGTCCTCATGAACACGATCAAACTGAAGCATGGCATTTGGGTTCTGGTGGCAGACGGTGAAAAGGCGCTCCTGCTCAAGAACGTCGGCGACACCAAGTTTCCCAACCTTGAAGTCGTTCATCTGATGGAACAGGAAAACCCGCCCACACGCGAACAGGGAAGCGACAGCCCCGGCCGGTACAATGACGGCCCATCCGTGCACCGCAGCGCGGTCGAGGAGACCGATTGGCACCGTATCGGCAAGGAACGCTTCGCCGAGGAGATTGCCGCCCGGCTCTACAAGCTTGCCCATGACGGCGAGTTCGACAGCATCGTGCTTGTCGCCCCACCAGTGGTGCTCGGCGCCATGCGCAAGAAGCTGCATAAGGAGGTTGGTGACAAGGTGACGGCCGAAATCCCGAAGACCATGACCAACCACGGCATCCCCGAGATCGAGGCCCTGTTGCAGGCAGCCTGATCGCCGGCAACAAGGCGAATGCCATCGCGGGCTCAAACAGATCGGCGGCATCCCGGTCGCCGGTCCGGCATTTTGTCGCCGCGCCGTCGCTTTTCGCACCTTGCGGGTTGCATCACCGTTGCCCCTTCCACCATATTGCGAAACAGGCGACGGCTCTCGGGCGCCGCATATCCGACATCGCTAGCTTGAAAGGCGCTCCATAGACAATGCCGCATGACACGCCCCTTATCGCCACCATCGTCGCCGGTCTGGGGCTGGCTTTTGTCTTCGGCGCTCTCGCCAATCGCTTCCGTATTCCCCCATTGGTCGGCTATCTCGTAGCCGGCGTTCTGGTCGGCCCGAACACGCCCGGTTTCGTCGCCGATGCAGGGCTTGCCAACGAATTGGCCGAAATCGGCGTCATTCTCCTGATGTTCGGTGTCGGCCTGCATTTCTCGCTCAAGGACCTTCTTTCGGTCCGCGCTATCGCCGTGCCTGGCGCCATCGTTCAGATTGGCTTTGCCACCGCGCTCGGCGCCGGGCTGTCCTGGATGCTCGGCTGGTCGATGGGCGCGGGCGTGGTGTTCGGCCTGGCGCTGTCGGTCGCCTCGACCGTCGTGCTGCTGCGCGCGCTTCAGGAACGCCGCCTGATCGAGACCGAGCGCGGCCGCATCGCCGTCGGCTGGTTGATCGTCGAGGACCTGGCCATGGTGCTGGCGCTGGTGTTGCTGCCGGCGCTTGCCGGTGTACTCGGCGGCCAGGAACACGCCAATGCCCATTCGGGCGACCTGCTGTCGCTGCCGGCCAGCTACGGCATATGGGGTGTCGTGGGCATCACGCTGGCCAAGGTCGCCGCCTTCGTGGTGGTCATGCTGGTGGTCGGCCGCCGGGTCATTCCCTGGATCCTGCACTACGTTGCCCATACCGGGTCGCGCGAACTGTTCCGTCTCTCGGTGCTCGCCATTGCGCTCGGCGTCGCCTTCGGCGCGGCAAAACTGTTCGGCGTCTCATTGGCGCTGGGCGCCTTTTTCGCCGGCATGATCATGAGCGAATCCGAGCTCAGCCACCGCGCGGCCGAAGAATCGCTACCGCTGCGCGATGCCTTCTCGGTGCTGTTCTTCGTCTCCGTCGGCATGCTGTTCGATCCGTTCAGCCTGATCAGCAACAGCCTGCCGATCCTGGCGACGCTGGCCATCATTGTCATCGGCAAGTCGCTGGCGGCGTTCGTGATCGTCGTAGCCTTCGGCTATCCCCTGGCCACGGCCTTGATGATTTCGGCCAGCCTTGCCCAGATCGGCGAGTTCTCCTTCATCCTGGCCGAACTCGGCGTCGGGCTGAAACTTCTGCCCGAGCAAGGCCGCGATCTGATCCTGGCCGGCGCCATCCTGTCGATCGTGCTCAACCCGTTGATGTTCCTAGTTATCGACTGGATGAAGCCGTGGCTGGAGGCCCGCGCCGTCAGGACGGCGCAACCAGCGGATACCAAACCGGTCGGCCCGGCGACGGAACCGGGCCAGGTGGCCTCGGTCGCCGCAACCTTGAGCAAGGAAGACGGCCCGCCGACGACGACGACGCTTGCCGGTCATGCCATCCTGATCGGCTATGGCCGGGTCGGTGGCCTCGTCGGTGCCGCGCTGAAGGAAGCGGCACAGCCTTTCCTCGTCATCGAGGATGCCGATAAGACGCTGGCGAGGCTGAAAGCAGACGGCATCGAAACCATCGCCGGTAATGCCGCCAATGCCGAGGTGTTCGCCGCGGCCAATCCTGAAGGCGCAAAGCGGCTGATCCTTGCCATCCCCAACGCCTTCGAGGCCGGACAGATCGTGCTGCGGGCACGCGCCGCCAATCCCAACATCAATGTCATCGCCCGCGCCCATTCCGACGCCGAGGTCGAGCATCTGAAGGGACTCGGCGCCGATACCGTGATCATGGGCGAACGCGAGATCGCGCGCGGCATTGTCGAAGAGGTGCTTGGCCACGAGCCGCGGGTTTCTGAACCGTCCGCTGCCTGAGTCGACGCTACCCAAAGGCGCGTTCAATCATGCCACGAATGCCGAGCCGCCATTTTGCGCGATACCGCCGAGATATTTTGCCGGGGGCTTGCCAAGCGCCTTCTTGAACATGGTGATGAAGGCGGTAACCGAGCCATAGCCGAGATCGCCCGAGACTTGCTGCACGCTGGCACCGGACGCCAGCTCCCGAATGGCGACGATCAGGTGCAATTGCTGGCGCCAGCGCCCGAAGCTCAAGCCAGTCTCCTTGACGACGGGACGCGCCAGACTGCTTTCGCTGAGCGCGACGCGGTTGGCCCATTGTGCCAGCGTACTGCGATCGGCAGGGTCTTGCGCCAGCGCCTCGGCGATCCGCCTCAAGCGCGGCTCGGATGAAATCGGCAGATGTAGCTGCTGGACAGGCATGCGCGGCAGTTCTGCAAGCAGGGTCCTGGTCAGAAGCTCATCCCTTGCCTGGTCGTCCTGCACGCTGTCGGACAGCTCGACGATCAGTTCGCGCAGCAGCGGCGAGATCGAAAGGGTGCAGCACCGGTCCGGCAATTCGGCGGCTCCCGGCTCGATATAGACGAAGAAGATCCGCGCGTTGGCCGTCGCGATGTTGCTGTGCTCCATGCCGCCCGGGATCCATACGCCGCAATGCGGCGGCACCATCCAAAGGCCGCTCGGAACGTGGCATGTGACGCCGCCTCCGATCGCAAAGACGAGTTGGCCTTTGCGGTGCCAATGGGCGGGTACCTCCGCTTTGGTCTCGGTGACATCGACACGCACGGCGATGGCTGGCGCCAGCACGTCATCGACATCGAAATTGACCCATGGGTAGCGAAGAGGCTGTCTCATGATTGACTGCTTTTAGCGATTAAATGCCATGATAGCTAAATTCTTCAAGGAGGGAAGCCGATAAGTTCCGGCCTCCAGCAAGAAGGTACGCGCCCATGCTCGCCTTAGTCATATCTTCCGACAGCGCCACGGGATTGAGGTTAGCCGAGGTCGAAGAACCTCGGCCCCTCGCGGACGAGGCGCTCGTCTCGGTCCACGCAACCTCGTTGAACCGGGGTGAACTGCGCTTGCTCACCATCCGTCCGGACGGCTGGACACCCGGCCAGGACATCGTCGGAATTGTCGAACGCGCGGCCGCCGATGGCTCCGGGCCGATCACGGGCACCAGGGTCGCGGCTTTGGTCGACCAGGCCGGCTGGGCTGAACGGGTCGCCGTTTCAACAGACCGTCTCGCCGTCCTGCCGGATGAGGTCAGCTTCGCCTCGGCAGCCACGCTGCCGGTCGCCGGCACGACGGCGCTCAGGACTTTGCGCCACGGCGGTGACCTGGCCGGCCTAAAGGTCCTGATCACCGGTGCAAGCGGCGCCGTCGGTCGCTTCCAGATCCAGATCGCCCGCGAGCAGGGTGCGTCGGTGACCGCCATCGCCGCCGCCAGGCACCACGAGGATTTGCGTGAACTCGGAGCCGAGCAGATCGTGGAGTCGATCGAGCAGGCCGAGGGGCCGTTTTCGCTGATCACCGAGTCGGTCGGCGGCGAAAGCCTCGCACGCGCGATCGAACGCATCGCCCCTGCCGGCACAATCGTCATGTTCGGCTCGAGCAGCGGTGAACTCACGCCGATTGGGTTCCGTCAGTTCGTTCCGGGTCACGAAGGCGCGAGGCTCCAGACGTTCGCCTACTACACGTCCGGTTCAGCCATCGGCGCCGACATCGCCGCGCTGCTCGCCCTGGTCGCCGCTGGTCGGCTGGACACCCGCATTGCCTTGACCGTGCCATGGACGAACATCGGCCAAGCCCTGGACGCACTGCGACAGCGCAGCTTCAGCGGCAAGGCTGTCGTCACCATAGGCGGGTGAGCCGGCCCTAGCCTGAAGTCGACCAGTTCATACGTGCTGGCCGCCATTGATGTGGATTTCCGAGCCGGTCACATAGGACGCCTGCCCGGAGCACAGGAAAAAGATGATGTCGGCGACCTCCGCCGTGGTGCCCAGGCGCCGAAGCGGAATGGTCTCGACGATCTTTTCCGTGCCCGGCGACAGGATCGCGGTGTCGATCTCGCCCGGCGCGATGGCGTTGACACGGATGCCGTGCGGGCCGAAATCATGCGCCATCTCGCGCGTCAGAGAGCCGAGCGCCGCCTTCGACGTCGCATAGGCGGTGCCGGCGAAGGGATGCACGCGGGTGCCGGCGATCGACGTCACATTGACGATCGAGCCTCTGGCAGCCGCCAATTCCTTGAACAGGCCGCGCGCCAGCATGATAGGCGCGAAGAAATTGACCTGGAACACGTCGCGCCAGACATGCATCGGCGTGTCGATCGAGTCCATCCGGCTGTTGCCATCCTTGAGCTTGGGCGAAATGCCGGCATTGTTGACCAGCGCGTGCAACTGCCCGCCATGCGCTTCGAGCCGATGACGGATCTCCGACACCGCAATACCGACATCTTCCTGATCGGCGAGGTCGACCTTGATATGGTCCTCCGGACCGGCCGGCCACGGGCAGTCCTCGGCAAAGGCCTGGCGCGAGCAGGTGATGACGCGCCAGCCTTCGCGCGAAAAGCGCTTCACCGTGGCATGGCCGATACCGCGGCTGGCGCCGGTCAGCACGATGGTTTTTCTGGTGTCTGTCTCGGTCATGTCGCGGTCTCCAGCCAGGACATGTAGCCGAACGCCGCCGGGGTGGCGAGAGGCGGATTGACGCCGCTAGCCGGCTGCTCAGCCGCCGCCAAGAATATCCAGGATCGAGGTCTGCCGCTTCTTGAGCCGACCGCCGACGCTGCCTGGCGGCACCGGGTGCCCGACCGAAGCCGTGGTGCCGCCATCCGCCGGCATGTTGAAGCCATCGGCATCGACGGTCTGAGCAGGCCGCGCCGCACGGACCGGCGCCGGCGGTGCCGCCGCCTGCGCGGCCGGCGCCTGCTGGCCAACCGAAGCCGACGGAACCGGTGCCGGCTGGTTGTTGTCGGCCGAGGGAATGTCGTCGGGCACGATGGTGTCCGCCGGCGTCGACTTCCAGGTGCCGGGCAGTGGCCGCACCGGCACGCCCTCATGCGCGGTGACCATGAATTCGTGCCAGGCCTGTGCCGGCAGCGCGCCGCCGGTGACCTTCTTCATAGCCGTGCCGTCATCATTGCCGAACCACACGCCGGTGGTCAGATTGGCGGTGTAGCCGACGAACCATGCATCACGCGAATTCTGGCTGGTGCCGGTCTTGCCGGCCGACGGCCAGGCGAAGGCCGCCTTCTTGGCGGTGCCGACCTCGACCGTCCCGGTCATCATCGAATTCATCATGCCGACGATCTCGGGCTTGATCACGCGCGGCGCATTGCCGCCAGCGCTGTCATAGAGCACCTTGCCGTCGGCTGTCGTGACGCGGCGGATGAAATGGATGTCGGGCTTGTAGCCGCCATTGGCGAAGGGCACATAGGCCGAGGTCAGTTCCAGCGGGGTCACTTCCGAGGTGCCGAGCGCGATCGAGGTGTTTGCCAGCAGGTCGGACTGGATGCCCATGCGGTGCGCGGCTTCCACCACCGCGTTCGGCCCGACTTCCATGGTCAACTGCGCGGCAACCGAGTTGAGCGACTTGGCCAGCGCCGTCGCCAAGGTGACCTTGCCGAAGTACTTGCCGCCGTAATTGTCGGGTGTCCAGTTGCCGATCTTGATCGGTGCGTCGTTGCGGATGCTGTCGGGCGTGCGGCCGGCCTCGAGCGCAGCCATGTAGACGAACGGCTTGAACGCCGAGCCCGGCTGCCGGCGCGCCTCGGAGGCGCGGTCGAACTGGCTGGTCGAATAGTCATAGCCGCCGACCATGGCGCGCACCGCGCCGGAATCGTCGATCGACACCAGCGCGCCCTGGGTGACGTTGAGCTTCTTGCCGCTGTCGTCGATCAGCCGGCGGATCGACTGTTCGGCGAGTTTCTGCAGGTTCAGGTCTACGGTAGAATCGATGACGATGTCGCCGCGCACATCGCCGATCAGGTCGGGCAGTTCTTCCATGATTGTGTCGGCGACGTAATTTTCCGAGCCGGTCCAGTAGGATGGCGAGCGCGTCGCCGGTGCGCTCAGCGCCGTCTTGAGCTCTTTCTCGCTGATCTTGCCCTCCTCGCGCATGGCGGCGAGCACCAGCTGCGAGCGCTCCTCGGCGGCCTTGGGATCACGCGCCGGCGATAGCCGCGACGGCGCCTTCAGCAGGCCAGCCAAGAGTGCCGCTTCCGACAAGGTGACATCGCGCGCGCTCTTGCCGAAATAACGGCGCGAGGCCGCTTCGACACCATAGGCGCCGGAGCCGAAATAGACCCGGTTGAGGTACATTTCGAGGATCTGGTCCTTGGTGTGCTTGTGCTCCAGCCACAGCGCCAGCAGCACCTCCTGCACCTTGCGTTCCAGCGTGCGGTCGGGCTTCAGGAAAAGGTTCTTGGCCAATTGCTGCGTCAGCGTCGAACCACCTTGCGAGAAGTGCCCGCCGATGAGGTTGGTCACCATGGCGCGCGACAGGCCTATCGGATCGACGCCGAAATGCGAATAGAAACGGCGGTCCTCGATGGCGATCACCGCCTCGGGAATATAAGGCGACATTTCGTGCAGGCCAACGGCCTCGCCGCCGCTCATGCCACGATTGGCCAGCAGCTGCCCGTCGGCCGAGACGATCTTGATGTTGGGCGCACGGTCGGGGATCGACCAGGTCGTCGCCGCGGGCATCTTGGCGCCGTAGTAGATAACGACGCCCGCCACCGCGATGCCGCCCCATATGGCGAGCACGAAACACCAGTAGACCAGCCGGCCGAGCACGCCGAACAGGCCGCGTCCACTCCCTCCACGCCTCCCCCGCGACGATTTCCCCTTCGATGATTTGCGTTTGGCGGAGGCTTTGCGATTGCTCGGCACGACGCGGTCCTCCTCGCTCACCGAAAGGCCCGTCTGGGATTTCGCCCGTGGCGGTCCCTCGAAGCTGGGCTCGATGCGACTGTCTCTGCGGTTCGCCATGCGCTGCGCTTGATGTCCCCGGTGCCAATGGCGCTCGGGGTGAAGAGTAGATGCGGCGATTTAAGGGCGGGTTAAGCAGAGGTTCGGGCAACCGTCTGAATTCCGTTAGGAATTTGTTAATCTGTTGTCCATTGCCAGCGTCGCGCAGCGCGACGGACGTGACAGGCTCCGCGCACCCGAAGCACCGTCGGCGTCCGAACGCTCGTGGCGAGCCCTCATTTGTGGCCTTGGCGTTTTTCTATCTCGTAGCTCAGCCACCGGCAGAACATACCCATGACCGACGCGGCGGCGCCGACAAGCAGGCAGACGACCAGCAGCGGGCTTTTTGAAGCGCTCGACCAACTCACTATGGCCAGCAGGACGACACTGGCGGTGGAAATCAGATAACCCACCCCCTTGAGCAAGTGCAGAGAAGCTGTTGTCATGCCTGAAACATCCTCCGCCTGTCTTATGGAACATTCATTTCGCCTTGGAGTTCCATTGAGAGCAAACCCGGCCCCACGACGCCGATGAAGCGCGCAGGGTGATCAAGAAGGGTATGAAGGCCTTTGCCGCCAGGATGCGGATGCAGGCTGGCCCAACCCGGGTCTCTTCATAATCCGCGCGAATTTCACATCCGGTTAGTCGGGATCATCAGCCTGCTGTGGCAAGGCGACGAGACACTCACGCTTGATTCTTCGAGCAGGCGCACGGTTGCGGAGCGGAAGGCTCCGAATCGGCCCCGATTTCAATAGCGTCAGGCTATGCGAAAGCGCCCGGCCAGCGGCGCGCTCATTGGTCGTCGTCGTCGCCGGCGGCGGGCCGCCAGCTGGTTGGCTCGACCTTCTTTTGCGTGTGGCTGTCGATGTAGACCCACCAGCCGTCGTCGCGGTATTGAGCGATGGATTCATTGAGGACGCCGTCGCTGTCCTTCCAGGTGACGGTGACCTTGGAGCCGTCGGTCGGCGCGGTCGATATCGGCTTTCTGTCCGCCATCTCATCCCCTTCTTCCAGACGGTTGATCGCCACGAGGGCCATCAGCTGTGAGCGAAGATATCCTCTTCGTCCCAGCCCATCAGGTCAAGCTTGGCCCGCGTCGGCAGAAAGCGGAAACAGGCGTCCGCCTCCTTCGTGCGCCCCTCGCGCGCCAGCCGCCCGGCCAGCACATCGCGCAACCGATGCAGATAGAGCACGTCCGAGGCCGCGTATTCGAGCTGCTCGGGCGACAACGTTTCGGCCGCCCAATCCGACGATTGCTGCGCCTTGGACAGGCCGACGCCGAGAAGCTCGAAACAGATGTCCTTCAGCCCGTGCCGGTCGGTGTAGGTGCGCGTCAGCCGCGACGCGATCTTGGTGCAGAACACCGGCTCGGCCATCACGCCAAACGCATGGTAGAGCACAGCGAGGTCGAAGCGACCGTAGTGGAACAGCTTGGTCACGCTGTCGTTTCCCAGCAGCTTGACCAGGTTCGGTGCTTCCTTCTGCCCCGGCGCGATCTGGATGACATCTGCACTGCCGTCGCCAGGCGAAATCTGCACCACGCAGAGCCGGTCACGGTGGGGATTGAGGCCGAGCGTTTCCGTATCGATGGCCACCGCAGCGACATCGTAGCGAGAGAGGTCAGGCAGATCGTTTTTATGGAAGCGGATATCGCTCATCGTCTTCTCCGGGTCGCGGCCTTCGGCGTCGCGCATCCATCGAAGAAGCGCACACGCGCTCCAACAATTGCGCTGTCGACCCGTCCTCGCCGTGATCGGCGGAAAAATCAACAGAAAGTTGATTTTCCGCCGTCCAGGGTTGTCCGCCTTACCGTGTCAGCGCGTCCAGAATGCGCGCCCAGGAGCGCTGGCCCTTGTGGAAGGAGCTGAGCTCGTATTTCTCGTTGGGCGAGTGGATGCGGTCGTCGTCGAGGCCGAAGCCGACCAGCAGCGATTCCATGCCGAGATGGGTCTGGAAGTCGCCCACCACCGGAATGGAGCCGCCGCTGCCGGTCGTCACCGCGGGCTTTGGCCATTCGTCCGAAAGCGCGGTCTTGGCCTTGGCCAGGAACGGCGAGTCGTAGGAGAGCTGGATTGCCGGAGAACCGCCATGAGCGTGGAATTCGACCGAGCAATCGGCCGGGATGCGCTCCTTGACGAATTTCTGGAAAGCCGCGCGGATTTTCTTCGGGTCCTGCTTGTGGACGAGGCGGAAAGACACCTTTGCCGAGGCTTCCGCGGCGATCACCGTCTTGAAACCCTTGCCGGTATAGCCGCCGATGATGCCGTTGAACTCGGCGGTGGGCCGCGCCCAGGTCAGTTCCAGTACCGAGCGGCCTTTTTCGCCCGACGGAATCGACAGGCCGACAGGTCCGAGGAAGGTCTCGGCCGTCTCGCCCAGCGTCTCCCATGATTTCAGCACCTGCGAAGGCGTTTCCTCGACGCCGTCATAGAAGCCCGGAATGGTGATATGGCCGTCCTTGTCGTGGATGTCTGCCAGCACCTTGGCCAGGATGCGGATCGGGTTCGCGGCAGCGCCGCCATAGAGGCCCGAATGCAGGTCGCGGTCGGCGGCCTTAACCGTGATCTCCTCGCCGACCAGACCGCGCAGCCCGACGCAGATCGACGGCGTGTCGCGGTCCCACATGCTGGTATCGCAGACCAGCGCGAAGTCGGCTTTGAGCTCCTCGGCATTGGCCTCGAGGAACGGCTTCAGCGAGGGCGACCCCGATTCCTCCTCGCCTTCGAACAGGATGGTGACGCGGCACGGCAGACCACCATGCACCTGTTTCCAGGCACGGCATGCCTCGACGAAAGTCATCAGCTGACCTTTGTCGTCGGCCGAGCCGCGCCCGGTGATGATTTTGTGACCAGGTGCAATCTCCTTGATCGCCGGGGCGAAGGGATCGTTTTCCCACAGCTCGATCGGGTCGACCGGCTGCACGTCATAATGGCCGTAGAACAGCACATGCGGCGCGCCCGCCGGCCCGTCGTGATGCGCAACCACCATTGGGTGCCCGGGCGTGTCGCGCACGCTGGCGTCGAAGCCGATCAGCTTGAGTTCCGCCACCAGCCATTCCGCCGCCTTGCGGCAGTCGGTGGCATAGGCTGGATCAGTGGAGATCGACTTGATCCCGAGCAGGCCGAAGAGCCGTTCCAGGCTCTGGTCGAGGTTCTGGTCGAGACGGTCGAGGACAGGGGAAACTGCGGACATTTGCATAGCCTTTCGATTCAGTGCCGGAACCGTAAAGGCAGAGCGGCGAAACGAAAAGCCCGGGACGATTGGACCACGGCCCGAGACGGTCGCCGCGGGCAAAAAAATGCCGCCGTGGTGGAGGGGGAACCACGGCGGCCTTTTACTCGAAACGATGCGGCAGCCCGGAGAGGGGGGATAGGCTGCCGCAATTGTCCGGTATAGGCGGGGGACGGGCCTTGCTCCGGACTTCGGCGAAAACTGCCGATGGACTGTATTTGGGTCCCTGAACGTGGCGATTCAAGGGCACCAACGTTACACTTTTGTAACGTGCCCGTGAGCGGGCTTGTATAACCCCGATCCGTCAGGGTCCCGATCTGTCAGGGTGTTGACGGAACCTATATCTGGCGATGTCTTTGGCATGGACCAAGCCATCGCGCCGCGCTATCCCTGCCGGCATGAAAAAAGGCGATCATCTCTTCCTCATTGACGGCTCTGGCTACATCTTCCGGGCCTATCACGCACTGCCGCCGCTGACCCGCAAGTCCGACAGCCTGCCGGTCGGTGCCGTTTCCGGCTTCTGCAACATGCTTTGGAAGCTGATGCAGGATGCCCGCAACACCGATGTGGGCATTGTGCCGACGCATTTTGCCGTCATTTTCGACTATTCCTCGAAAACCTTCCGCAACGACCTCTATCCCGAATACAAGGCGAACCGTTCGGCGCCGCCCGAGGATCTGGTCCCGCAATTCGGCCTGATCCGCCAGGCAACCAGGGCGTTCAACCTGCCTTGCGTCGAGATGGAAGGCTTCGAGGCCGACGATCTCATAGCCACTTACTGCCGGCTGGCCTGCGAGGCCGGTGGCGACACCACCATCATCTCCTCCGACAAGGATCTGATGCAGCTGGTTGGCGACACGGTCGGCATGTACGACCCGATGAAGGATCGCCAGATCGGCATCCCCGAAGTCGTCGAGAAATGGGGCGTGCCGCCGGAAAAGATGATCGACCTGCAGGCGCTGACCGGCGACTCCGTCGACAATGTGCCTGGAGTGCCCGGCATCGGGCCAAAGACCGCGGCGCAACTGCTCGAGCAGTTCGGCGATCTCGAGGGATTGCTCGCCCGCGCCGGCGAGATCAAGCAGGAGAAAAGGCGGGAATCGATCATCGCCAACGCCGACAAGGCGCGCATCTCGCGCCAGTTGGTGACGCTGAAGAACGACGTGCCGGTGGCCGAGGGGCTGGACGATTTCCTGCTGCATGCGCCCGACGGGCCGAAGCTGATCGGCTTCCTCAAGACCATGGAATTCACCTCGCTGACCCGCCGCGTCGCGGAAGCGACCGGCACCGAAGCCGGCGACGTCCAGGCCGTCGCTGTGACCGTCGAACGCGCCGATAACGCACATGGCCCCGACATCGGTGCCGGAACATCGCCCGTTGCCCGAACCGGCGTGGGCTCCGAACCTGGCCAGGCTGCTGAAGCCGAGACGACGGAGAGGCCAAAACAGGGTGACACCCCTTCCCTCCTGGCCGCATTGCGGCTGGAGGGCGCGGCGACACGCAAGATCGATACCTCGGCCTATCAGTGCATCCGCGATATCGCGACGCTGAAAGCCTGGGTCGCCGAGGCGCGAGAGGCTGGTATCGCTGCCTTCGACGTCAGGGCGACGTCGACCGATCCGATGCAGGCCGAACTGATCGGCATGGCAATGGCCACGGCGCCCGGCCGCGCCGGCTACATTCCCTTCGCCCACAAGAGCGGCAATGGTGACTTGCTCGGCGGCGGCGCGCTCGAAAACCAGATACCGCTTCGCGAGGCACTGGCGGTGCTGAAACCTCTGCTTGAGGACAGGTCGGTGCTGAAGATCGCGCAGAACCTGAAATATGACCTGGTCATCATGAGCCGCTACGGCATCGATGTCGCGCCCTTCGACGACACCATGCTGATCTCTTACGTGCTCGACGCCGGCACTCCGCACGGCCACGGCATGGATGCCCTTGCCGACAAATGGCTTGGCCATAGGCCCCTTCAGCTCAAGGACGTGACCGGTTCCGGCAAAAGCTCTGTCGGTTTCGATCAGGTCGACATCGATAGGGCGACGGCTCACGCCGCCGAGGATGCCGACGTGACGTTGCGGCTGTGGCTGGTGCTGAAGCCCCGCCTTGCCGCCAAGGGCCTGGTCTCGGTCTATGAACGCCTGGAGCGGCCGCTGGTGCCGGTGCTGGCGCGCATGGAACAGCGCGGCATTTCGGTCGACCGGCAGATCCTGTCACGGCTTTCGGGCGAGCTGGCGCAAGGTGCAGCCCAGCTCGAAGAGGAAATCTACCTGCTCATCGGCGAGCGCATCAACATCGGCTCGCCCAAGCAGCTCGGGGATATCCTGTTTGGCCGCATGGGCCTGCCCGGCGGCTCCAAGACCAAGACCGGCCAGTGGTCGACCTCGGCGCAGCTGCTCGAAGACCTTGCCGCCGAAGGTCACGAACTGCCGCGCAAAATCGTCGACTGGCGCCAGCTGACCAAGCTGAAATCGACCTACACCGATGCGCTGCCGGGCTTCGTCAATCCCGAAACCAAGCGCGTCCACACCTCCTACGCGCTGGCCGCGACGACGACCGGCCGGCTGTCGTCTTCCGACCCGAACCTGCAGAACATTCCGGTGCGCACGGCTGAAGGGCGCAAGATCAGGACCGCCTTCATCACCGACAAGAGCCACCGGCTGGTGTCAGCCGACTACAGCCAGATCGAACTGCGCGTGCTCGCCCATGTCGCCGAAATCCCGCAACTGCGGCAGGCCTTTGCGGATGGCGCTGACATCCACGCCATCACCGCTTCTGAAATGTTCAATGTGCCCGTGGAGGGCATGCCGTCGGAAGTGCGCCGCCGCGCCAAGGCGATCAATTTCGGCATCATCTATGGCATCTCGGCTTTCGGCCTCGCCAACCAGCTGTCTATCCCGCGCGAGGAGGCGAGCGCCTACATCAAGAAGTACTTCGAGCGCTTTCCCGGCATCCGCGACTATATCGAGGAGACCAAGGCCTATGCCCGCGAGCACGGCTTTGTCGAAACAATCTTCGGCCGCCGCATCCACTATCCCGACATCAGATCGTCGAACCCGTCGCTACGGGCGTTCAACGAGCGCGCCTCGATCAACGCCCGCCTGCAAGGCACCGCCGCTGACATCATCCGCCGCGCCATGATCCGCATGGAGGAAGCCTTGGACAAGGCCAAGCTGTCCGCCCGCATGCTCCTCCAGGTGCATGACGAACTGATCTTCGAAACGGTCGAGGCGGAAGTCGAGGAGACGATCCCGGTCGTGCGCCATGTCATGGAAAACGCGGCGATGCCGGCGGTATCGATGTCGGTGCCGCTGCATGTCGACGCGCGGGCCGCCAACAATTGGGACGAGGCGCACTGACGCGCTAGAGCAATTTCAGGAAAAGTGTATAGCGGTTTTCCCAGGAAAAGCGCTTAGCGGTTTTCCTTGGAAATTGCGTGAAAACAAAGAGTTAGACCGGTTAGGCGATTCTATCAATCGCTGAACCGCTCTGGCGAATGCCCTCAGGCCGCTTGCGCCAAACACTTCGCGCACGTCCCGCGAAATTCGATCACCGCCTTCTTGGCGGCGAAGCCGGTCGAGTTGACCCATTCGTTCAGCCGGTGGTCGACATCGTGGTCGGACATTTCGGTCACCTGCCCGCAGCCGTCGCAAATGGCGAAAGCGGTCATCGAGTGGCTGTGGTCGTGCGGCTCGGCGCAGGCGACGAAGGAGTTGATGCTTTCCAGCCGGTGCACGAAGCCCGACTTTACCAGCGTGTCGAGCGCGCGATAGACCTGTAGCGGCGCGCGAAAACCGCGCTCGCGCAGCTGGTCGAGCAAGGTGTAGGCGCTGAGCGGCCCGCTGGCGGTCTCAAGTTTCTCGAGCACGCACAACTGGTTTTTCGTCAGCACATCCCTTGCCGCCATGGTTCTGTTCCAACCTGCCCTGCGCCATCCATAGGCTGTTTGCTCTTGCAAACGGCCTGATCCCATTCAGATAGCGACGAACCGCCTTCTTTGCTACTCTTCTGTTGCTGTCCCGAGCCGATCGATGACGTGCCGGCACATTGGTGATGACAGGCCTTATGACGGAGCGACGTTCAAAATACTGACAAAATCCTCGACGAGGATGGTCTCGCTTGGGAAATTCGATCGGGGCTTGGGGAGCAATATGATCAAATTGACACGCCGGACGCTGCTTGTCGGCGCGTCCGCGTTGATGACCGCCGGCACGGTTTCGTTCCGGGCACTTGCCGCGTCGCGCACCTACCATGCGCTGCTCGAAAAGCCCAAGGCCGGGCTCGGCACCGCCCAGAAGCAAAAGTCGCCCTGACGCGACCACTTCGGATTGCCATGGAAAACGGCGGGAATTCCCGCCGTTTTGTCTGCCGCTTGCGAGGCGGACTATTTCCTCGGCGGACCTTTGCGCTCGGCGGAGGCCGCCCACAGATTGATGTCGGACTCGCGCGCGTAAGTATCGATCTCGGCCAGTTCGGCATCGCTGAAATCGAGCACCTTGAGCGCGCCGACGCAATCCTCGACCTGCTCGGGCCGGCTGGCGCCGATCAGCGCCGAAGTAACCCGGGCCCTGCGCAGCACCCAGGCCAGCGCCATCTGCGCCAGCGTCTGGCCGCGCTTGCCGGCGATCGCGTTGAGCGCCTTGATGTTGGCGATGGTGCGGTCGTTGATGAAAGCAGTCTTCAGCGACTTGCCTTGGGACGCCCGGCTGCCATCGGGAATGCCGCCGAGATATTTATCGGTCAACATGCCTTGCGCCAGCGGCGAGAACACGATGGAGCCGACGCCGAGCCCTTCGAGCGTATCGAGAAGGCCGTCTTCCTCGACCCAACGGTTCAACATCGAATAGCTCGGCTGGTGGATGACGCAGGGCGTGCCCAATTGCCTCAATATGTCGGCGGCCTCGCGGGTGCGCTGCGAATTGTAGGACGAGATGCCGGCATAGAGTGCCTTGCCCGAACGCACCGCATGGTCGAGCGCGCCCATGGTTTCTTCGAGCGGCGTGTCGGGATCGAAGCGGTGCGAATAGAAGATGTCGACATAGTCGAGGCCCATCCGCTTCAGGCTCTGGTCGAGACTGGCCAGCATGTATTTGCGCCCGCCCCATTCACCGTAGGGACCCGCCCACATTTCATAGCCGGCCTTGGTCGAGATGATCAGTTCGTCGCGATAGGCGGAAAAATCGGTGCGCAGGATCTCGCCGAAAGCCGTCTCGGCCGAGCCGGGCGGCGGCCCATAATTGTTGGCCAAGTCGAAATGGGTGATGCCGAGGTCGAAGGCCTTGCGCACGATCGCCTGCTTGGTCCGGTGCGGCGTGTCGTCGCCGAAATTGTGCCACAGACCGAGCGAGATCGCCGGCAGCTTGAGGCCGGAACGACCGCAACGGTTGTAGATCATTTTTTTGTAGCGGTTCTCAGCGGCGACATAGGGCATGGGAAATCCTCGAATCTGAACGGACAGGGCACCGTCATCGCAGAGGCGATGAGCATGCCCGTACCCCATCCTTTAACCCCTCCCCGGAGGAACGGGGAGAGGGGCAAGCAAAATTATCGATAATCCGCGACCTATTTCTTCTTTGCCAGAAGATCCGTGGCTTGCTTGACGCCAAGCGCGGCCGGGCGCTCGCATGTGGTTTGCATGGCGACGAACTTGCCGGTTTCGCCCGAGCGCAGGAGGCCGGTCATGACATCGACGGCATGCAGCGCGAGTTCCATCGAACAGCGGTGCGGCCGGCCTTCAGCGATCGCCAGCGCCATGTCGGCGAGGCCTGATGTGCGGTAATTGGCCATCATGCCCTGGCCGTGCATCTCATTGGGGATGCCGAGCGGGTGCTTCCATTTCGGCAGCTTCTTGACCGGCTTGCCTTCTTCGGTGAAGCGCACGTCGCCACCGAAGAAGTTCGGATCCGGCACGAACACGGTCCCGGCCTCACCATAGAGTTCCATCGGCGCGTGGCCGTGAGCCCAGACGTCCCAGCTGGTGTTCAGCGTCACCACGGCGCCGTTCTCGAATTCGAGCAGGCCGTGAATGGTGGTCGGCGTGTTGACCGGGATTTTTTCACCCGCGCGAGGCTTTGAGCTGATGGTCCGCTCCTTGGCCGGAGTCGTCGCGAAAGCCGCCACCTGCTTCACCGGCCCGATCAGCTGGATCAGATTGGTGATGTAATACGGCCCGATGTCGAGCACCGGCCCGGCGCCCGGCTGGAAGAAGAAATCGGGATTGGGATGCCAGTGTTCCATGCCGTGGCCCATGACGTGGCAGGTGCCGCTGGTGATCCTGCCGAGCTTTCCCTCGTCGATCAGTTCACGCACCAGTTGGTGCGCGCCGCCCAGGAACGTGTCCGGCGCCGAACCGATGCGCAGCCCCTTCTTCTCGGCCCGCGCCTTGAGGTCCTGGCCTTCCCTAAGCGACAGCACGAACGGCTTTTCCGAATAGACATGCTTGCCGGCATCGAGCACCTGCTTCGACACCTCGTAATGCACGGCCGGAATGGTCAGGTTGACGATGATGTCTATGTCGTCGGCCTTGAGCAGATCCTCGACGGTCTCGGCGCGGAGCTTGAATTCCTTCGCCCGCGCCCTGGCCACATCCATGTTGATGTCGGCGCAGGCACGCATCTCGATGCCGCGAAACAGCGGCGCCAGCGAAAAATAGGCCTTCGAGATGTTGCCGCAGCCGATGACGCCAATACCCAGTTTCTTTGCCATGGTGGTTGTTCCTAGTAGCTCTTGACGGTTGCGATCGAGCGGCGGGCGAAGCGCTCGATGTCGTTGGGATTGTCCTGTTCCATGACAAAGTATTTTGCCGCGCTCTTGGCCCGCAACACCTTGATCAAGCCGGCCCAGTCGATTGTGCCGTGCCCGACATCCGACCAGCCATCCTCATCCAGCCCCTCGCCAGGCTTCGCCATATCCTTGACATGGACGGCGACGATGCGCTGGCCGTGCTTCTCGATCCAGGGCAGCGGGTCGGCGCCGCCGCGCACCACCCAGGCAACGTCCATTTCCCAGCCAATATTGGGGGCGGACGACAGGATATGGTCCTGCGGCAGCGAGCCGTCGGCGAGCGTCTTGAATTCGAAATCATGGTTGTGCCAGGCAAAGCCATAGCCGGCCTTCGAGGCCACGTCGCCGACCTTGGCCAGACGCTCGCCGAAGGCGCGCCAGCCGGCGGCGTCGGATGGCCTGTCCTCGGCCATCAGATAGGGGCAGATCAAAAGCTTGACGCCGAGCGTTTCGGCGATCCTGCGCACACCGTCGAAATCCTTCTCCAGCGCATCGATGGAAAAATGCCCGGTCGGCATCGAAAGGCCGTTCTTGTCGAGTTCGGCGCGGAAGGCCTTGGGATCGTCATAGACGCCGCCGAAGCCTTCGACCTCGGCGTAACCGAGCTTGCCGAGCATTTCGAGCACATCGGTCCAGGGCAAGAAATTGCGAGCGCTGTAAAGTTGGAATGACCAGTTCATCGTCTCTGTCCGTTCTGCTTGGGATTGTCCTTGGGAGGATGGTTTTCTTGGGAGCTACATGCGGTTTCCGGATGGGGTGTCGAACAGCGAGGCGCGGGCGGGATCGAAACCGATTCGGATCGGATCGCCATTGCGCAGCGTTTTTTCCGCTTCGACACGGAAGGAAAAAATGCGGCCGCCGAGCTTCGTCCATACCAGCGTATCGGAGCCCATGGGCTCGACGATTTCGACGGCGGCATCGGTGGCAAAGGGCATGGAATTCGCGGCCTCGCCAAAGGCAACGTGCTCCGGCCGGATCCCGAACACGCAAGGCCCGCTCTTGTCGCCGGTGCCGTCGAAGCTGTAGCGATCGAGCGGTATGGTCAAATCCCCGGTCTTGAACACTGCCGTCGTGCCGGTCTCCAACTGCCCCTCGACAAAGTTCATCGCCGGTGAGCCGAGGAACCCGGCAACAAACCGGTTGACCGGACGGTTGTAGATGGTTTGCGGCGCGTCGAGCTGCTGGATGACACCGCCCTTCATCACCGCTATGCGATCGGCCAGCGTCATCGCCTCGATCTGGTCATGGGTGACGTAGATCATCGTGTTCTGCAATTTACGGTGCAGAAGTTTGATCTCGACGCGCAGTTCGGAACGCAGCTTGGCATCGAGATTGGACAGCGGTTCGTCGAACAGGAAGACATCGACATCGCGCACCAGCGCCCGCCCGATGGCTACGCGCTGGCGCTGGCCGCCGGAGAGTGCGGCCGGCTTGCGCTGCAAAAGCGGCTCGATCTGCAGGATCTCGGCGGCCCGCGCGATGCGCTTGGCGATCTCGTCCCTGGCGATGCCGGCGACGCGCAGCCCGAAGGACAAGTTCTTCTCTACCGTCATCTGCGGATAGAGCGCATAGGACTGGAAGACCATGCCGATGCCGCGGTCCTTGGGCTCTTCCCAGGTGACGTTCTTGCCCTTGATGAAGATACGGCCTTCGGAAATGTCGAGCAGGCCGGCGATGCAGTTGAGCAAGGTCGACTTGCCGCAGCCGGAGGGCCCGAGCAACACGATGAACTCGCCTTCGGCGACATCGAGGTTGAGCGTCTGCAGCACCGAGATGGCGCCGAAGTTCAGCGACAGATCCTGGATCGAAACACTGGTACCGTTCGCCGCCATCGCCATCACCCTTTCACCGCGCCGGCGGCGATGCCGCGCACGAACAATTTGCCGGAAATGAAATAGACGATCAGCGGCACCAGCCCGGTCAGGATGGTGGCGGCCATGTTGACGTTGTATTCTTTCACGCCTTGCACCGAGTTGACGATGTTGTTGAGCTGCACCGTCATCGGATAGGTGTCGGGGCGGGTGTAGACGACGCCGAACAGGAAGTCGTTCCAGATGCCTGTCACCTGCAGGATGATGGCGACGACGAAGATCGGCAGCGACATCGGCAGCATGATGCGCAGATAGATGCCCCAGAAGCCGGCACCGTCGACGCGCGCCGCCCGGAACAGCTCTTCCGGCATGGAGGTGAAATAATTGCGGAACAGAAGCGTCAGGATCGGCATGCCGAAGATGGAGTGCACGATCACCAGGCCGGTAAGGCTGCCATAGAGGCCGATCTCGCGCAGGATGATGACGATCGGATAGATCATCACCTGATAGGGAATGAAGGCGCCGACGATCAGGATGACGAAGAACGTGTCGGCGCCCTTGAAGCGCCAGTTGGCCAGCGCATAGCCGTTCACCGAAGCGATGGCGATCGACAGGATCACTGAAGGAACGGTGATGCGCACCGAGTTCCAGAAACCACGCGAAAGCCCATCGCAATTGAGGCCGGTGCAGGCCTGCGACCACGCCTTGACCCAGGGCTCGAAGGTGATCTCGAGCGGCGGCGAGAAAATGTTGCCGAGGCGGATCTCCGGCATGCCCTTGAGCGAGGTGACGACCATCACATAGAGCGGCAGAAGGTAGTAGAGCGCGACCACCACAAGCGTGCCGTAGAGGAAAATGTTGCGGCGCGAGAACATGTGCCGCGGCTTTGGCCCGCTCGGGCCGGCGGCATCATCCCGCGGATTTGACGACGTGGCGGACAAGGCGACGGCATGGTCAGACACGCTTGCGGCCTCCGAATTCGAGATAGGCCCACGGCACGATGACGATCATCACCGACAGCAGCATCATGGTCGAGGCGGCAAAACCCTGGCCGAGGTTCTGGGCGAAGAACATGTAGTCGTAGACATATTTGGCCGGCACTTCGGAGGCGATGCCCGGCCCGCCGCTGGTCTGCGCGACAACGAGATCGTAAACCTTCACGATGCCTGACGCGATGATCACCAGCGTGGTGATGAACACCGGCCGCATCATCGGGATGATGATGAACAGATAGGTCTTCCACATGGGTATCCCGTCTACCCGTGCGGCCTTCCAGATGTCCTCGTCGATCCCGCGCAGGCCCGCCAGCATCAGGCACATGATCAGACCCGTGCCTTGCCAAAGCGCAGCGATCGATATGCCGTAGATGACGATGCTGGAATTGTAGAGCGGATTGAAGTCGAAGCTGGTCCAGCCGAGGCTTCGTACCACGCCCTGGACGCCGAAATCCGGATTGAGCAGCCATTGCCAGACAAGGCCGGTGACGATGAAGGAGAGTGCGAAGGGGTAGAGAAAGATGGTGCGGAACGTGTCCTCGAAACGGATCTTCTGGTCAAGCAGGGCAGCCAGCAGAAACCCGATCACCAGCGAGAACACCAGTGAGATCACGCCGTAGATCAGGAGGTTCTCGATCGAGATCAGCCAGCGCGGCGTCGCCCACAGACGGTAATACTGGTCGAGCCCGACGAAATTCAGCCGCGGCAGGAGCTTCGAATTGGTGAAGGAATAGAGCACCGTCCATGCGGTGCCGCCGACAAAGACCACCATTGCGGTGAGGATCATCGGGATCGAAGCGACCTTCGCATTGAGATTGCGGAAGAGTTGGCTCGGGCGTTCGCTCTTGCTCATCGGTACAGTCGTGCTGGATCGGATAAGGGCGGAAAGTCAGCACGCCTGGGCTCCCGGCCCTGCCTGGCAAGGTCGGGAGCGAGGCGGCTCACAGTCGTCAGTCAGCCGAAGCGATGATGTCGGCGAAGCGCTTCTGCGCATCTTCGAGGCTCATGTCCGGCTTGGCGAAGAATTCGGAGAAAAGGTCCTCCTTCTGCTTCTGGCTGTCCTGCGAGAGCAGCTGGTCCGTCCATGGGATGACCGCGCCCTTGGCCAGGATGGCGAGGCCCTTCTTCATGCAGTCATTGGCCGCGTTGAGGTCGACGTCGCCGCGCACCGGCAGCGAACCCTTCTTGAGGTTGAAGGCAACCTGGGTCTTGGGATCGAGCAGCGTCTCGGCCAGCACTTCCTGCGCCTTGGCCTTGTCGGCATCCTTGAGCAGCGGGAAGTAGAAGGCGTCGCCGCCCGTGGCGATGACCTCGTTCAGGCCAAGACCGGGAAGGCAGGTATAGTCCTTGCCGGCGGTCTTGCCGGCGACCTGGAACTCGCCTTGAGCCCAGTCGCCCATGATCTGGCCGCCAGCCTTGCCGGTGATGACCATGTTGGTGGCCTGGTTCCAGTCCTGCACATTGGTGTTCTTGGCCATCTTGCGCGCGTCGTCCGCGGCCTTGAAGACCTTGGCGACTTCGGGACCGGCGGCGAACTTGGCGTCCTTGTCCTTGTAGACCTTGAGGAAGGCGTCGGTTCCACCGACCGCGGCAAGCAGCACGTCGAAGGCGCCCGATGCCTGCCAGGCCTGCCCGCCGACCGCGAGCGGCACGATGCCTGCCTTCTCCAGCGCCGGGGCCGCGGCCACATACTCATTCCAGTTCTTCGGCACCGGAACGCCGGCCTTCTCGAAGGCCGCGTTCGACAGCCACAGCCACTGCCAGGAATGGATGTTGACCGGCACGCAATAGATCTTGCCGTCGATCGTGCACGAGTCGAGCAGGCTCTTGGGCCGTACCACCTCCGTCCACTTGCCCTTGGTGGCGACATCGGTGAGGTCGCGCATCAGGCCGGCCTGCACCAGTTCTTCCGCTTGCCGGCCATGGTTGAATTGGGTGGCCCCCATCGGATCGCCGCCGGTGATGCGGCTGATCATGATCGGCCGCGCCGTGCCGCCGGATCCGGCGATGGCGCCGTCGACCCAGTGATTGCCTGTGGCGTCGAATGCCTTGGCGAGTTCGGCGACCGCTGCCGCCTCACCGCCGGAAGTCCACCAATGGGTGACTTCCAGATCGGTCGCGGCCGCCGGCCCGGCGAAGTTGAGCGCAACCGTCGCTGCAAACGCAGCGGTCAGGAATTTATATCGCATTTCGGCTTCCTCCCAGAAATCTGAAACGTTACAGATTTTCGATACGGCAATTGAAGACTATGCGCAACCCCTCCGGCAAGAGTCGGTTTGATATTTTTCGAGCCGCGAACAAAATGGTTTCGTTGCGGCCTTATGTGCGACGCAATGAGCAAGGCTGCGCCGCACAATGAGCAAAAGCAGCAAGAAACTTGCTAGGAGCATGTTTCCCTCTGAATCCCAACGATTTTTCACCACGCGGTTGACGATGTCTTTCCGTATCCGCCAGCACCCATTTTTACACCGATCGTGACAAGCTGTAACGTTTCAGTATATTGCTTCCAATGCAGATGACGCGCCATGGGAAGTGGCCGCAACATTGCCGGGCTGCCCGGCGGCTGCTATGCGCCTGATGGGCGGGACGGATGGACAGACAGCGCACGGACAAGGATGACGAGGCGACGGCACAGGAGCGGCCGACGCTGAAGACGCTTGCCTTCATGACCGGCCTCGGCGTCACCACCGTCTCGCGCGCCTTGAAGGACGCGCCCGAGATCGGCGCCGAGACCAGGCGTCGTGTCCAGCTCGTGGCCAAGCAGATCGGCTATCGGCCGAACCGCGCCGGCGTGCGCCTGCGGACCGGCAAGACCAATGTCATCAGCCTCGTGCTCAACACCGAGCACGAACTCATGAGCTTTGTCTCCGACATCATCTATGGCGTGACGGAAGTCATCGCCGACACGCCCTACCACCTGATCGTCACACCCTATTCGCGCTCGCAGGATCCGCTGGATCCGGTGCGCTATCTCGTGGAGACCGGCTCCGCCGACGGCGTCATCATTTCGCGCACGCAGCCGAACGATCCCCGCGCCCGCTACATGCTGGAGCGCGGCATTCCCTTTGCCACGCATGGCCGTACCGATATGGGGCTGGTTCATCCCTATCATGATTTCGACAACTACGCCTTCGCGGCCGAGGCGGTGCGCCACCTCGCCGGCATGGGCCGCCGCCGGCTCGCTTTGGTGACGCCGCCGGTCGGTTTGAGCTACTACCGTCATACGGTCGACGGCTTTGCCGACGCGCTGAGTGAAGTCGGCGCCAGCGAGGTGCCGTTCAACACCGTCTCTATCGACCACTCGATCGAGCAGATCAGGATGAGGACGGCGCAGCTGATGCGGCGCGACATCAGGCCGGACGGCATCATCAGCAGTGCTGCAGCCGCGACGCTCGCTATCGTCGCCGGCATCGAGGATGCCGGCCTGAAGCTCGGCCGCGACGTCGACGTTGTGTCGAAGCAATCGTCGGAACTGCTGCATCTGTTCAGGCATGAATTGCTGGTCGTCAACGAAGACTTCCGGCTGGCCGGGTCCGAACTCGCCCGCTCGGTGCTCGGCTGGATCGGTGGTGCCGCGCCCGGCTCGCTGCAGAGCCTGAGCGAGCCGAAGGGCGTCGTGGCCTATCGGCGCTCCGACTGAGCATCGGCCCAGGTCGGAGCGCAAATCCGCATGCGTTTCGTGAAACAGTGAACCGTTCTAGTCGGCCGCGCCGCGGTTCAAATGGAGTTCGAAGCCTGCCGCTCCCGGATCACCCAGTTCGGCACGAAGCCGCATGCTCGGGATCAGGTAGTCGCCATCATTCTGGCGCCGGTAGGGAATGGGCGCCGTGGTCGCAAGCGTCCGCATCCGTTCGCGCAGGCGTTCGGCGACAGGCTCGAAGCCGGCTTCGTTGAAACGGTCCACGCTATAGACCACGAACGGCGGAAGCACGTCGTAGCCCGGATAATAAAGGATCCCGTGATTGATCGGGAACAGCAGATCGTCAATCGCGCCGTTGACGCCACGCGGGGAATAATGGTCCTCCCAGCCACCGGCGGTCACGATCAGCATTGCTCGTTTGCCCACGAGCGTGCCCTCGCCGTACCGGTCGCCCCATCGCTTGTCGCTATGTTCACCGACGCCATAGGCAAAGCCGTAGGCAAAGACCCGATCGACCCAGCCCTTCAGGATCGCCGGCATGGCGAACCACCACAGCGGAAACTGCAGGATCAGCGCATCGGCCCAAAGCAGCTTCTCGATCTCGGTCTTGACGTCTTCGGTCAGCGCATTGGTCTCGAACGCCTTTTTGGAGGCCGCCACCGGCACCAGCCGCGCATCCGGCGACAGGCCGGGGAAATCAGCACGGTCGACCTCCGATTTCCAGCCGTCGGCATAAAGGTCCGATATCAGCACCTCGTGGCCTTGAGCCTCGAGTTCCTTGACGGCGACGTCACGGAGCGCGCCGTTGAGCGACCGTGGCTCGGGATGGGCGAAGACAAGCAACACTTTCATGATGAGCGATCCTGTTGGAAGACGTTGGCCTTGAGATAGCCAATGCCCGAATGATCCGCTATGTCTTGATAATGCATAAAATTATGCCGATTAATGGCTAAATCGGACATCACTCTGGAGCGCATGCGCACCTTCGTTCGCGTCGCCGAACGGGGCAGCTTTTCTGCGGTCGCACGTGAACTCGGGATCGGTCAGTCGACCGTCACCCGGCATCTGCGTGAACTCGAGGAGGCCGTCGGGGTGGCTCTGCTCAGCAGAACCACGCGGCGTGTCACGATGACCGATGAGGGCAGCCGTTACTATGCCGACAGCGTACAGATCCTGCGCCTTGTCGAACAGGCGAGCGACGAGGCTCGCGGCACGCGCGGAGCGCCCGCGGGCACGATCCGGCTCTCCTGCACCGCGGCTATCGGGGTGCTGCATGTCAGCCGGCTGATCTTCGCGTTTCAGGACCGCTATCGCGACATCGGCGTCGATCTCAGCCTCACCGACGAACGCATCGACCTTGTCACGGAAGGCGTGGATGTCGCGCTTCGTCTCGGCCCGCTCACCGACAGTTCCATGAAGTTGCGGGCGCTCGGCCAGTCCCGGCGTCTGCTCGTGGCGGCGCCCGGCTATCTCGCTGAACGCGGCAGGCCTGAAGGTCCCCATGACCTGGCCGGTCACGAGGGCATCCGCATGTCAAACGTGGCGGGCAGCGACACCCTTGTGCTGCAAGGACCGGACGGCGAGCGCCATGTCGTGCCGCTTGCCGGGCGCCTTCGGGTCGACCACGGACTTGCCGCACGCGAAGCCTTGCTCGCCGGGCGCGGCATTGCGCCCGCCCATCAATGGCTTGTCGGCGATCTCCTGGCGTCCGGCCGGCTTGAGGCGATCCTGCCGGACTATGCGCTGCCGTCGGTTCCGCTCAGTATGCTGATCGTCCCCCAACGCGCGGGCATCGCCCGGGTCCGGCTGCTGGTCGATTTTCTTGCCCAACAGATCGGCGGCATCCCCGGGATCGGGAAAACGCATGTGGATCGGTGAGTATTTCCGGCACGGCATGCAAGCAATGCCAGATATTCCATCAGAACGATTAACCAGCCGCGCCGCTGCCCCACGGCCCGTGGAACGCACCCTGCTCGCCAATGCGCTCGAAACCATGCGCACCGAAGAAGTCGCGCTGCGCCTGGATCAGGTTCGAGGTACCGCGGCCCTGGCGGTAGCTGTCGAAATAGGCAAGCGCCGAAGACAGCGCCGGCACCGGCGCACCGGCCTCGGAAGCCCTCGCGACGACACGTCGCAGCGACGGATGCGCCTCCTGCATCATGGTGACAAAGGCCGGCGCCATCAAAAGGTTGGTCAAAGCGCCGCCGCTGCCGAACGCTTCGGCCATCGTGTCGAGCATTTGCGAGCGGATGATGCAGCCGGCGCGCCAGATCTTGGCGATGGTCGGCATCGGCAGGTTCCAGTTGAACTCCTTCGAAGCGCCGCTCATCACCGCAAAACCCTGCGCGTAAGCGGCGATCTTGCCGGCGAACAGCGCCAGTTCGAGGTCTTTCAGCAGCGCGTCCTTGTCGCCGGAAATTTTCGTCACGCCGATATTGCCATAGGCTTTTTCGGCTGCCTGCCGTTCGTCCTTGATCGACGACAGCACGCGCGCCGCCACCGCCGCTTCGATCGCTGTCGCCGGAATGCCGAGCTGCTGCGCCTCGATGACGGACCATTTGCCGGTGCCCTTCTGGCCGGCGCGGTCGAGGATGATGTCGACCACCGGCTTGCCGGTTTTCGGATCGTCGGCGGCGAGCACCTTGGCGGTGATCTCGATCAGGTAGGAATTGAGCCGGCCCTTGTTCCAGTTGGAAAACACCGTGCCGATCTCTTTCGGCCCCATGCCCAGACCATCGCGCAGGATGCCGTAGATCTCGGCGATCATCTGCATGTCGGCATATTCGATACCGTTGTGGATGGTCTTGACGAAATGTCCGGCGCCGTCAGTGCCGAGCCAGGCGGCACAGGGCTCGTCCTTGAACTTGGCGGAGATGGCGGTCAGCACCTTCTCGACACGCTTCCAGGAGTCTTCGGTGCCGCCGACCATGATCGACGGTCCGTGGCGCGCGCCCTCCTCGCCGCCGGAGACACCCATGCCGATGAAGGTCAAGCCCGAGCCGGACAGTTCCGAGAAGCGCCGCATCGTATCGCGGAAATTGGCGTTGCCGGCATCGATGACGATGTCGTTGTCGGACAGCACGCCGCGCAAGGCTTCGATCTGCTCGTCGACCGGCTTGCCGGCCAGCACCATGATGATGATCGGGCGTGGCGGCCGGATCGCCGCGGCGAGTTCCTCCAGACTGTAGCAAGGAATGACCATGTCCCTGAGCGCACCGGCATTCTCGACGAAAGCGTCCGTGCGTGCCTTGGTGCGGTTGAAGACGGCGATGCGGTGCCCGTGCTCGGCGATGTTCAGCGCCAGGTTGGAGCCCATCGTGCCAAGGCCGATCAGGCCGATTTCGGCTTTTTCCATCGTTTCTTCCCTGTTTCCGGATCTGGTGTTTTCGAGCTCGAGCCCGTTCTTGCCTCGATGCCCATTATTGCTTGGATGATTGACGGGCCTTCAGGCCCGCGTCAACCGCCTCGCCCAATTGTGTTGTCGCGGCCATTACGGCCTGATGTCGACCGGCGCCTCGATCTTCACCATGTCGAAGTCCGAGATCAGGATGTCTATGCGCACCGTCCAGCGGCCGGGAACCGGGATGATGAGGTTGTCGACACGCCAGCTGCCATCGCCGGGCCTGGTTGCCGCGCGCTTCAGCGGCTCGATGCCGGAATCGGGCTTCGACAGCACCAGCGTCACTTCCTTGGCGTCGAGCGGTCCGAAATCGCCGCTCATGATGATCATCGAGGCGGCGACCGGTCCGGCATGGCCAGGCGTGATGCTGAGATCGGCCATCGCCTGCAGCGCGTGGACGTGGACCGAAACCGGCTGGGCCGCAGCGATCGCCAGCGCCCGTGGCGGCGGCGTGAAGCGCCAGCCCGCGGCGACCCCGAAGATCGCCAGCACGATCAGCACTTCGACGCCGACCGAGCGGGTGAGCCTGCGTTGCACCTCGGTCGCTCCCGCCTCGGCCGATGCGGTGAGCTTCCAGCGATTGACGGCGGCCAGCGTGAACAGGAAGACCAGCAGCGCGAGCTTGACCAGCAGCAGCCGGCCATAGGCAGTGTCGACCAGCGCCGAGGGCGTCTGCACCTGGATCACGGCCAACACGATGCCTGCCACGGCAAGCAGGGCGACCACAGGCACGATTGCCCATGAGAAGCGGCGCAGGAATTCAACGGCGCCGGCCGCTTGACGCTTCAGCGTGAGCCCGAGCGGCACCAGAGCGCCGGCCCAAAAGGTGATGCCGACACCATGGACGAAGACCAGCGGCCGTGTCAGCCATTGCGGTTCGGCGGCACTGGCATGGCCGCTCGCGGCAAGCGCTGCGCCCACACCGACCAGCCCGGCAAGCGCAAGCGGCCTGGCAACCGCGCGCGGTCCGGCCAGCGACAGCAGGCCAAGCCCCAGCGTGATCAGGGCGATCAGCACCGTCCAGCCGAAGCTGGTGCCGAGCCCTGTGCGCCAGACCACCGGCTGCGCCAGATGGGAGAGCGGCGCACCGAGCGCATCGAGACCTTGCAAGCCGAGCGACAAGGGCGCCGCCAGCAGCCCGCACAGGATTGCCCCGGCAACAAAGCATTGACCGGCACGGCCATCCCCGGCCAGCCAGGCAAGGGCGAAAGCACCGCCAATGCCGAGGAAAAGGCCGGCATAAAGAACGACCTTGCCGATCCAGATCGCCGACCGCAACGGCCAGTCGATCGCTTCGGAGACAGCCGGAGGCTCGCTTGGCGCACCGATGGAAAACAGCAGCGAACCGCCGACCGGATGGCCATCGGCGGAGATGACACGCCAGCTCAGCACATGCGTGCCGGATTTGAGTGTTTGCGGATTGTCGATCTCGACCGTCTGGTCGCTGAGGCGGAAGGATGTCAGCGGGATGGGCGTACCATCGGGCGTCACCAGCGTCAGCACCAACGGCGAGACCGGCTCGCTGAAGCTCAGCGAGAACCGCGCCGGCGCCTGCGCCAGAACGGCGCCGTCGGCCGGGTCGGTCTTGATCAGCGCCGCATGGGCAAAGGCCTGGCCTGTCGAGGCCATGACGATGAGCGCCATGAGCACCGCGAAGAGCCCACCAGCCCGGCCGAATCGCTTGCCGGCCCTTGCGGTCCTTTGGAGTGGGGATGTTGGGTTCATGCTGCCGCCATGGAATTGGCGGCGCACCTTGCGGACAGGGCGCGCCGCCAGAAAATCATTTCTTCGGCGTGAGCTTGATGCCGGGCGCCGGGGTCTCCAGCGCGTCCTCATCCTGTCCGGCCGCCGGAATCTCGATCCAGCGGGCGGCGGCATCGCCGCATTCCTGCACCACCGGGAAGTGGAGCTCCTGGCCGGCGGGCAGATCGGCCGTCAGCGTCGCCCGGAAGACGAACTCGTCGTAGAATTCATCCGGCAGATTGCCGCCGCTCCAGTCGACTTCCTTGACTCCGTCGGCCACCGCCTGACCATAGAGCTGGTAGGATTTTTCATATTTGCCTTTCTTGGTCTGCAGCGTCCAGCCGGGCTTCGGCATCGGCTTCACCGCGATCACGCCTTCCGGGATCTGCACGCGCACGGCCGTCGTCGCCTTGCCGTCGCAGCCATGCGGCACGCGCAGCACAGCCTTGTAGGTCGAGCCGACTGCCGCCTCCTGGGTTTCGAGCGTGATGTGCGCCAAGGCGGCATTTGTCCCCAGCACGAGAAACGCGCCGGCCGTCAAAAGATACTTGATCATGATGGTCCCTCTGATTTCAAAAAATGGTGGATCGGCGCGATCAATTGGCGTGGTCGTCCATGCCGCCCATTTCACCCATGCCCTCGACGGCGAACTCGACGCTGACGGCGCCGGCCTTCTCGAAAGTCAGCGTGGCAGCGAATTTTTCACCCTGCTTGGGTTGCCGCTTCAGGCCGATGAACATCAGGTGATAGCCGCCGGGCGCCAGCGCCACCTTGCCTCCGGCCGGGATTTCCAGGCTACCGTCAACTGGCCGCATGGTCATGACGCCATCCTTGACGCCCATTTGATGCAGCTCGGCCTTATCGGAGACGTCGGAGGAAATCGACAGCAGGCGGTCCGCGGCGCTGCCCTTGTTGACGATGGTGAAATAGCCGCCGGCCACCTTGGCGCCGGCAGGGGTGGCGCGCGACCAGGGGTGTTCGATTTCGAGATCGCCCACCTTGAATTCATGCGCCAGGACGGCTTGGACGCCGACGAACAACAGGGCAAAGGCCAGCGTGACAATGCCGAGATCGGCTTTGCACCGAGGCAGGATGCGGCCGAACACAGTGCCCGCCGACATACGGAAAGAATGGGACATGGTTGCTCCATGACGTGATGATCGCGCCGTCGCCGGTCGCGAATGGTTTTGATCTTGGATGAGTACGCTCGCGAAAGGTTCCGCAAGCAAGCAGGCTCAGGCCGCAAGCGGCGGCGCGCGCGGGTTCGATGGGGAGCGTTCTCGGGCGAAGTCGAGATGGGTGGTCGCCGGGAAGACGAAGGCGACGGTCTCGAAGGAAAGGGACGCAAGCGCGAGCCCGGCGTCGGGCGGCGGCGCATAGGCAGGCGAAAACATGCTGCAGCCGAACGTGCAGCAGGCCGGTAGATGTGACGGGTGCTGGTCGCCGCCGGGAAGCTGGGTGGCGCCGTCGCGGGTACAGATGACGTTGCCGAAGGCATCGAGCTGCGCGGCACTCGGCCCGGTGCTGAAGGCGAACGCACCAAGTGTCGACTGGAGCAACAGCAGACAGGCCGCGACAAGCGCGACCGGCATGCACCGTTGTCTCCCCCGGCGGCTCAAACCATCTGCCTCTTCAAACAATCGATGACGATACCTACCACGGCCGGGACAGGTCGAAAATCGCCAAATCGACACTGCGGCAACACGGCAGGTCAGCTGTTTTGGGATGGCCGGCTTTCCGGGATCGAGGTCAGCAATGTCTGGCGTGCCGACTTCAAGTGCCTGCGGCAGGCGGCATCGACCTTGCCGAGGTCGCGCGACTTGAGTGCCTCGATATAGGCCAGATGTTCGCCGATCGCGATTTCGTTGCGCTCGCGTTCCTGCGCCTTGTTCCACTGGTAGTGGTAGTGGAAGATCATGGCGATGACGTCGTAGAAATCGACGATGAAGCGGTTGCGCGAGGCGCGATGGATGAGCCGGTGGAGGCGCTCGTCCAGCTCCGAGAACTCATTGAAGCGCGTCGCGATCTCGCGTGCCAGAACGCGGTGTTCCCCCTCCAGCCGGTCGAGATCGCCCCAGACCGGACTGTCCTGCGGCAGCGCGGTGAAAGCGGCGGCCGAGCGCAATTCGAACATTTCGCGGATCTCGGTCAGTTCCAGTGCGAAGGCCCGCGTCAAGCCCTTCAGCACCCAATGGCTGTTGCGGCGTTTTTCGATCAGGCCAAAGCGGGAGAAGCGGATCAGGAACTCGCGCACGCTGGTGGTGCCGACGCCGATCTCGCGCGCCAGTTCGAGCTCGTTGATCTGCATGCCGGCCTCGGCGCCGCCGGCCAACAGCCTGCGCATGAACGACCGTTCGATAATCTCGGCCAGCGTGTCGGTCTCTTCCTCGGGAAAGAAATCATCGGGATGCGGATCGCGCAGCACCGTCTTGGCGCGCTTGTTCCAGGCGATCAGTCCGGTCTCTTCCATGCGCGCCAGGATGCTGCGCACCGTCGTACGGCTGACGCCGAGCAGCGCGCCCAACTCCGGTTCCGACGGCAGGCTGCGCGTTTCGTCGAGCAGCCTGAGGCAGCGGTTATAGGCGTCCTTATAGACGTTGTTGCTCTTCGACATCCCCTGACCCATTCATGCCCGCGCTTGCGGCGGCCGGCTTGAAGCGCAATATGTGTTCCAATGACCCTGAAAAGCAGGAATCTCTTTCTCCGGGCCGGTTCATTGTTCCGGCACCACCACTTGCCTCAGGGCGAACCGCGGCGAAAAAACAATTGACGCAAAACTGTTTTTTCACGATAAAAGACATTAACTCTTAACAGGCGCGTGTCAATCCGCGCATCCCAGGATCACCCAGGAAACGCCCGTGAACGTCTCGAACACCATTCTTCTGTCCCCCGCCGACAATGTCGCCGTTGCCAATGGCCGTATCGAGATCGGCACCACGCTGCCGGGCGGCGCGCTCGCTGCCGCCGTCATCGAGCCTGGCCACAAGGTGGCGATCAAGCCGATCGCCGCGGGTGAAGCCGTCGTCAAATACGCCCAGGCGATCGGCCGCGCCACACAGGACATCGCACCGGGCGAGCATGTCCATTCGCACAATCTGGTCTTCGAGGCCGGCCGCCTGCCGGTGGTGCCGCCGAGCGAGGCCGAGCATGCGACGGAGGCCGACCGCGCCCGCACCTTCATGGGCTATCGCCGCGCCGATGGCCGCGCTGGCACCCGCAACTTCATCGGCATCATCGCCAGCGTCAATTGCTCGGCCACTGTCTGCCATTCGATCGCCGACACCGCCAACAGGACCTTGCTGCCGAAATATCCCGGCATCGACGGCTTCGTGCCGATCGTCCATGGCCAGGGTTGCGGCATGAGCGCCACCGGCGACGGCATGATGGTGCTGCATCGGACCTTGGCCGGCTATGCCCGCCACCCGAATTTCGGCGGCGTGCTGATGGTCGGCCTCGGCTGCGAGGTCAACCAGCTCACGCTTTACGGCCAAAAGGGTGCCGCCGCCGGCAAGCGCCACTTCAACATCCAGGATGCCGGCGGGTCGCGCAAATCGGTGGAAAAGGCGATGGGCGTGCTGGCTGAGATCGCCGAGGAAGTCGGCCAGTTGAAGCGCGAACCGATTCCGGTCAGCGAGATCGTCGTCGGCCTGCAATGCGGCGGCTCCGACGGCATGTCGGGCATCACGGCCAACCCGGCGCTGGGCGCGGCGGTCGACATCCTGGCCGGCGTCGGCGGCATCGGCATCCTTTCCGAGACGACGGAAATCTATGGCGCCGAGCATCTGCTCGCCTACCGCGCCGCAAGCCCCGAGATCGCCAAGAAACTCGATGGCTACGTGAAATGGTGGGAAGATCACGTCGCCAAGCATGGCGCCTCGATCGACAACAACCCGTCGCCCGGCAATAAGCGCGGCGGCCTCACCACCATCCTGGAGAAGTCGCTCGGCGCGGTCGCCAAGGGCGGCCAGACGCCGCTCAACGGCGTGTTCGGCTATGCCGAGAAGGTCACCGGCAACGGGCTGGTGTTCATGGACACGCCCGGCTACGACCCGGTCTCGGCCACCGGACAGGTCGCGGGCGGCGCCAATGTCATCGTCTTCACCACCGGCCGCGGTTCCTGCTTCGGCTGCCGGCCGACACCCTCGATCAAAGTCGCCACCAACTCGACCATGTATAACCAGATGGAAGAGGACATGGACGTCAATTGCGGCGTCATCGCCTCCGGCGAAAAGACCATTGCCGGCATGGGCCGCGAGATCTTCGAACTGATCGTCGAGACGGCTTCGGGCCGCAAGACCAAGAGCGAGGATTTCGGCTACGGCGACAACGAGTTCGTGCCCTGGCATCTCGGCGCAACGCTCTAATTCGATTGGTATCTGGTAGACTGCCCGGCCACACAAGTGGCCGGGCATAGGGAGGTTGTGGATGAAAAAACGCCGTATCGGCCAGACAGCGCTGGAGGTGACCGAAGTCAGTTTCGGCGGCGCCGCGATCGGCGGTCTATACCGGGCCTGTTCGCGTGAGGCGGCTATGGAAACATTGCAGGGCGCGTGGGAAGCCGGCTTGCGTTATTTCGATACCGCGCCGTTCTACGGTTTCGGCCTGTCGGAGCGTCGCTTCGGCGACTTTCTGCGCTACAAGCCGCGTGATTCCTACGTGCTGTCGACCAAGGTCGGCCGGCTGTTCCGCCCGGTGCCGGAAGACCAGGTTCCCGACCACTCCTATGTCGATCCGCTGCCCTTCGCGCTGGACTACGACTATTCCTATGACGGTATCATGCGGTCGGTCGACTTCAGCTATGCGCGCCTTGGGCTAAACAGGATAGACATCCTGTATGTGCACGACATCGGCGTCTACACGCACGGAGTCGAGAAGACCAAACTGCACTTTCGCCAGCTGATGGACGGCGGACTCAAGGCGCTCGAAGAGCTGAAGCGGGCCGGCACGATTTCGGCCTATGGGCTCGGCGTCAACGAAGTCCAGATCTGCCTCGAAGTCATGCGCCGGGCGCCGCTCGACTGCATCCTGCTCGCCAGCCGTTATTCCTTGCTCGACCGCAGCGCGGAAGCCGAACTGCTGCCGCTGTGCCGCGCGCAACAGACCTCGCTGGTGATCGGTGGTGTTTTCAACTCGGGCATATTGGCGACTGGGCCGGTGCAAGGCGCGCATTTCGACTACGTACCCGCCAGCCACGATGTGCTCGGTCGTGTTGACGCCATGGAGAAGATCGCCGGTGAAGGCGGTTATCCGCTGGCGGCGGCCGCGTTCCAGTTTCCTTTGCACGAGCCAACAGTCGCCACCGTGCTGACCGGCACCGCAAAATTGGCGAACCTGACGCGGAACCTCGAATTGCTCGATATCGACGTGCCGGAGACGGAATATGCCAAGTATCGTCCCTACACGGTGGTGCAGGAACTGTCTTGAAGCCCGCACTTTCGGATGTTCACAGGGTCGTGGGCCGGCTTCACAATGTCGCGATCTCAAAAAGAATGAACATTCCATATTGACTGGTGTATGGAATTAATATTCCATGTTTCCGCAGAACGGAAACGGGAGCGCCCGAGCAAGACTGGAGAGGAGCCGACGCCGGAGGTGAGTCGTTGTCAGGCCTTTGGGAGAGTTGGCCGGAAACACCGCTTGCATCGGCTGGATCGATGGACTATCAAAACAGTGCAACTGTTTTTTATTGATAAAGTTCTGTTTGGGGCCACGCCTATCCGAACCGGGCTTCCGTAACGTTCACCAGGCGACTTAGGGAGGATCCTATGAAATTCGTGACCAGCATTCTCAACCGCCGCGCCGTCATGGCCCTGGCGGCAGCCTCGATGCTCACCGGCGTCATGCATACCGCACCGGTTTCGGCGGCGGACGTGACCATTCCGATCATCGTCAAGGATACCACGTCCTTCTACTGGCAGATCGTCCTGGCCGGCGCCCGCAAGGCCGGCAAGGATCTCGGCGTCAATGTGCCGGAACTCGGCGCCCAGGCTGAGACCGACGTCAACGGCCAGATCTCGATCCTCGAGAACGCCGTCGCCGGCAACCCGGCCGCCGTCGTCATCGCGCCGACCGAAGCCAAGGCGCTCGGCAAGCCGATCGACGAGGCCGCGGCCAAGGTCAAGGTCATCGGCATCGACTCCGGCGCCGACTCCAAGGCCTTCACCTCGTTCCTGACCACCGACAACGTCCAGGGCGGCCGCGTCGCCGCTGACGGTCTCGCCGCCGCGATCGGCGCCGCCAACGGCGGCAAGGTCGAAGGCAAGGTTGCGCTTATCACGGCGCTCCCTGGCGCTGGCTCGCTCGAACAGCGCGCGCAAGGCTTCAAGGAACAGCTCAAGGCCAAATATCCCGGCCTCGAACTGATCGCCGACAAATACGCCGACGGCCAGGCCACCACCGGCCTCAACATCGCGACCGACCTGATCACCGCCAATCCGGACCTGAAGGGCATCTTCGCGTCAAACCTGATCATGGCGCAAGGCGTCGGCCAGGCGATCGCCGAGAACAAACTTGCCGGCAAGGTCGGGCTGATCGGCTTCGACAGCGACGAGAAGCTGATCAAGTTCCTCAATGACGGCGTCATTTCGGGCCTCGTCGTCCAGGATCCATACCGGATGGGCTATGACGGCATCAAGACGGCGCTCGCCGCTTCGAAGGGCGAGAAGGTAGAGGCAGATGTCGACACCGGTGCCAATCTCGTGACCAAGGACAACATGAAGGATCCCAAGATCGACGCGCTGCTCAATCCGAAGCTCTGAGCAGCCCGTTCGAAACCGTTTCCGGGGCGTCTCGCCCCGGAAACATCCGCCGCCGCGAGCGGCTTGGCAATCGGCCGGCTTCGGCTAGGCTGTTTGAAAAGACGATCACAGCCTCGCCAGGTGCCAGCCGCGGGGCCAATCTGGGAGGATCGCCATGACGCCGACGGCGCACGAACTGCATCCGGCTCCCGCGCTGGAGCCCGGCAGGACCATCCTCGAATTGCGCGGGCTGGAAAAGCGCTATCCCGGCACTCACGCCTTGAAGCCGGTGGACCTTGCCTTCAAGGCAAGCGAGATCCACGCCATCGTCGGCGAGAACGGCGCCGGCAAATCCACGCTCATCAAGCTTTTGACCGGCGTCATGCCGCGCACCTCCGGAGAAGTGATCTGGGAGGGTCAACCGGCTGCACTGGCGACCCCGCATGAGGCGATGGCGCTCGGCATCAACGCCGTCCACCAGGAAGTCGTGCTCTGTCGTCATCTGACCGTCGCCGCCAACATGTTCCTCGGCGAGGAGAATTCGCGCTTCGGCATCCTGCAGCAGCGCGCCATGGTCAAGGAGGCGCAGAAGATCATCGACGATCTCGGCTTCGACTTGCCGGCGCATGTCACATTGGGCGACCTCACCATCGGCCAGCAGCAGCTGATCGCCGCCGCCCGCGCCACTGTGCGCGGCACCAAATTCCTGATCTTCGACGAGCCGACCGCCTACCTGACCCGCAAGGAGGCCGACCAGCTCTTCACCTTGATCCGCCGCCTGAAGACCGAGGGCGTGACGATCATCTATATCAGCCACCGCATGGAGGAAGTGTTCGAGCTCGCCGATCGTGTTTCGGTGCTGCGCGACGGCACGCTGGTCGGCACCAGGAACATCAGCGAGACCAACGATGCAGAACTCGTCAAGCTGATGATCAACCGCTCGATCGAACAAATCTACCACAAGGAGCATTTCACCCCCGGTGCCGCGATCATCGAGGCCAGGAACCTCTCGGGCAAGGGCTTCGAAAACGTGTCGATGACGGTCCGTGCCGGCGAGATCGTCGGGCTTTACGGCCTGATCGGCGCCGGGCGCAGCGAATTCGTCACCACGCTCTACGGCCGGCACAAGAAGTCGGCCGGTCAGGTCCTGTGGGAAGGCAAGGATGTCCAGATCAACTCCGAGCATGACGCGATCAAGCTCGGCATGGCGCTGGCGCCGGAAAGCCGTCGCGACCAGGGTCTCTGCCTCAATTTGCCGGTTGGCCTCAACCTCAACCTGCCGATCTACAAGCGCATCTCCAGCAATTTGTTGATCTCGAACGCGAAAGAGAAGGCCGAGGCCGACCGCCAGATCGCTGGCCTCAGGATCAAGACTCCGACGCGCCATGCGTTGGCTTCCAGCCTATCCGGCGGCAACCAGCAGAAGATCGTCATCGGCAAATGGCTGGCGCACGGCGCCAAGCTATTCATCTTCGACGAGCCGACGGTTGGCGTCGATGTCGGCACCAAGGCGGAGATCTACCGCCTGTTTAGCGCGCTCTTGTCGAAGGGCGCCGGCATCATCCTGATCTCGTCCTATTTGCCGGAGGTCTATGAACTGGCCGACACGCTGCACGTGTTCCGCCGCGGCAAGCTGGTGGCCACGCACGGGTTACACACCGCCGATCACGAGGACATTCTCACACAGGCGCTCGCCGAGAAACAAGAAAAGTTGGGAGGAAAGACATGAGCACCGAGGCGATTCCTGCCGAAAAACCGAAGCGCAATTACAACGCCCTGTTCGGACTGACGCTGCTGGCGCTGCTGGTGCTGCTGTGGATCATTCTGTCGTTGTCCACATCGAGCTTCGCGTCGGCCAACAACATCTCGAATCTGCTCCGTCAGGGCTCGATGATCGCCATTTTGGCTGTCGGCCAGACCTTCGTCATCATCACCGGCGGCATCGATCTGTCCGTCGGCGCGGTGGTCGGCTTCGCAACCGTCATCGCCGCGATGTTGATCAATGCCGGCGTCCCGGTCTTCCTCGCCATCCTGCTCACCTTGCTGGTCGGAGTCGCCATCGGCCTCTTCCATGGTTTTGGCATCGTCAAGATGGGCCTGCCGCCCTTCATCATCACGCTGGCGACCCTGACGTCGCTGCGCGGCATTGGCCTTTTGATGACCAACGGCAATTCGATTTCGATCAACAATGATGCTTTCCAGGAATTCTCGCGCAACTCCTTCCTCGGCGTCCCCAATCTGTTCTGGATGGTCCTGCTGGTCGGCATACCCGCCTATGTCTTCCTGCATCACAGCCGCTGGGGCCGGTACCTGTTCTCGGTCGGGTCGAACGCCGAGGCCTCGCGCCTGTCCGGCGTCAATGTCCAGCGCACCATCTTCATGGCCTACACGCTGTCGGGTCTCTGCGCGGCGTTCGTCGGCGTGCTCTTGGCTTCGCGCATCGGCATCGGCAATCCGACCCAGGCCGAAGGATGGGAACTGCAGGCGATCGCCTCGTCGGTGATCGGCGGCACCTCGCTGTTCGGCGCGGTCGGCTCGGTGCACGGGCCACTGCTCGGCGCCTTCATTCTCGCCACCATCAACAACGGCGCCAATCTGCTCAACGTCAACGCCTTCTGGCAGCGTGTCATCACCGGCGTGCTGATCATCGTCATTGTCTATTTCGACGGCCTGCGCCGCCGCGGCGGCAAGTAGTCAACGAGCCGAAAACGATCTCCGGCCCGGTATCAAAACGGGCCGGCGTTTTCGTAAACCCAAAATGGACTGAAACATGAAAGCCGTCGTCTGCCGCTCGCCCGGCGAACTCATTCTGGAAGACCGTCCCGCACCCTCCCAGCCGCCTCCCGGCTGGGCATTGGTGGCGGTCAGCCATGTCGGCATCTGCGGCACTGACTATCATATCTTCGAGGGCAAGCACCCGTTCCTCGCCTACCCCCGCATCATGGGCCATGAGGTGTCTGGCATCGTCGTCGAAGTCGGCGAAGGAGTCGGGCTTGCGGTCGGCGAACCGGTCATCATCAACCCGTATCTTTCCTGCGGCAAATGCATCGCCTGCCGGCATGGCAAACCAAATTGCTGTGTCAGGATCGAAGTGCTCGGCGTGCATCGTGACGGCGCCATGTGCGAACAGATCCTGGTGCCGGCTGAGAATCTCTATCCCACAAACGGGCTGTCGCTCGCCGACGCCGCCGCCGTCGAATTCCTGGCCATTGGGGCGCATGCCGTGCGCCGCGCGCGTTCCGAGCCCGGCGCACGCACGCTGGTCATCGGCGCCGGCCCGATTGGGCTTGGCACCGCCATCTTCGCACGCATTGCCGGACTCGAGGTGACACTTCTCGACATGAGCACCGAAAGACTGGTCTTCGCGGCGAGTGAGCTCGGCTTTTCGATTCTCGACGGCTCGCAAGGACCCGTGTCCGATCTGGTGCGTGATGCGACCGACGGCGAAGGCTTCGACGTGGTCTTCGACGCCACCGGCAACACCCGGTCGGTGCAATCGGCCTTCGCCCACGTCGCGCATGGCGGCACGCTGGTGCTGGTCAGCGTCGTCAAGGACGATATCGGCTTTTCCGATCCTGAATTCCACAAGCGCGAAATGACATTGGCAGGCAGCCGCAATGCGTTGCGCGCCGACTTCGATCATGTCGCCGCCTCGATCCGCAATGGTGCCGTGCCGTTGACCAAGCTCGTCACCCACCGCACCACGCTGGCCGATACGCCAGGGGATCTCGCACGCTGGGCGCACGAAAAGTCGGGCCTGATCAAGGCCGTGATCGAGATCGGATAGCCAGCGCGTTACAGCGCCGAGAGCTTCAGCTCCACTCGCTCGGCCGGAAAACGCGATTCGGAAAACTGGATTGGCTGGCCGTCGGGCGTGACGTTGACCGCCACTGTCACCAGCACGATGGCGCCCGGCTGCAGATCGAGATCGGCGAGATCGGCGGCATCCGCATGGCGCGCGGACAGCACGGTCGATTGCCTGAGATAGTCGTCGATACCGAAACGAGCGAGCGACGCGGTGATCGAACCGGTTTGCGCCATCGCCTTGTCGATGCCGGCAAAGCGCTTCGCCTCGAACCATGCGGCAGCGCGCGACACCGGCCGTCCGTCGGCCTCGCCGCGCGTTTCCAGCCGGATTACCTCGGCACCCCGGGCAAGGCCAAGCCCCTCGGCAACGCGCTGGCTGGCAGGCTCGACCGAGAAAGCAAGCAGCACGATGTGCCGTTCCGAGGTCTGCCCCTGGAGCCCCGCAGAGAAGCGCGTGCGCGCGCCGATCGGATAGGACAGCCGCTTGCGCGACAAGACGAACGTGCCGCGCCCCTGTTCGGCCCGCAATACGCCCTCCTGTACGAGGGCCGATATGGCGCTGCGCACGGTGTGACGGTTGACGCCATAACGCTCCGCCAGCGCGACCTCGGGCGGCAGCGCGGCATTTTCGGCTAAATCGCCAATGGCAATCGCTTGCAGGATCCTGTCGGCGATCTGGCGCCAAAGTGAGACACCACTGCGCCGCTCGATGGTATCGGCCGCTTGCCCGGTCATGTTTTTGCCTCCCGGCCTGTCACGCACCCGTCATGGACTCGCGCTAGGTAATATGTATAATTTGTATAGTTGTCTATATCAATAGACAAATTTAATGAAGAGGAAAGTTGGCGATGCGAGGACAGGAAGCCCGCGACCAGGCCGAGCGCAAGGCCGCCATGGCCACCTTGGCGCAATCGAGCGGCGACGACATCGTGCGGCTCTGGAACGAGGCCGGCCTGCCTTCGCAAGCCGAGCTGCTGCGCGGCCCCGAGACCGGCCTGGTCACGCTGCGTGGCCGCATCGGCGGCGGCGGCGCGCCCTTCAATGTCGGCGAGGCGACCATCACGCGTGCCACCGTCCGGCTGCCATCCGGGCAGGTCGGCCATTGCTACGCGCTTGGCCGCGACAAGCAGAAGGCGAAGCTGGCAGCCATCGCCGACGCGCTCTGGCAGGACCCTGCCCGCCGCACCGAGGTCGAGACCAGGCTCATTGCGCCCTTGCGCTCGGCTCTGACCGCTGCCCACGAAAAACGCCGCGCCGAGACGGCGGCGACGAAAGTGGATTTCTTCACCATGGTTCGCGGAGAAGATTGATGGATATCGCGGCACAATCGATCGAAGGCGGTTTCGCCGATCCGGTCTTCAACGCCCAGACCGTGTTTCGGGCCGTCATGGATGCCATGGCGCGGCCAGGCAGCATCCAGCCCTTGCCCGCCCTGGCCCGCCCGCCGGCGCCGCTTTCGGCAACGTCAGGCGCTATAGCCCTGGCGTTGTGCGACAACGACACGCCGCTCTGGCTCGACCCGGCCCTGCATGCCTCCGCGGCGATCGGCTCCTGGCTTGGCTTCCACACCGGTGCGCCGCTGGCCAACACGCCGGCCGACGCGCATTTCGCGTTCATTGCCACACCGGCCGAGATGATGGCGCTCGACGGTTTTTCGCAGGGCACGCAGGATTATCCCGACCGATCGACGACGCTGATCCTGCAGGTCGGGGACCTCGCTTCAGGGTCCCCGCTGTTGCTCGAAGGCCCTGGCATCGAAACCAGCGCCACGATCGCGCCGGCGCAGATGCCGCGTCACTTCGTCGAGCAGTGGAAGCAAAACAACAAGCGCTTTCCGCGCGGCGTCGACATCGTCCTCGCCACATCGGACGGCATAGCCTGCCTGCCGCGCACGACGCGCATCAAGACGATGGAGGCTTGAAGATGTATGTCGCGGTAAAAGGTGGCGAAGCCGCAATTGCCAACGCTCACAGCCTGCTTGCCGACCGCCGGCGTGGCGACCGCTCGGTGCCGGCGCTGCGCCTCGACCAGATCGTCGAACAGCTGGCGCTCGGCGTCGACAGGGTGATGAGCGAAGGCTCGCTCTATGACCGTGAGCTGGCGGCACTCGCCATCGCCCAGGCGCGCGGCGACATGATCGAGGCGATCTTTCTGGTGCGCGCCTATCGCACGACGTTGCCGCGCTTCGGTTACACCAGCCCGATCGACACCAGCGCGATGCTGGTCGAACGGCGCGTCTCGGCGACCTACAAGGATCTGCCTGGCGGCCAGCTGCTTGGCCCGACCTTCGACTATACGCACCGCCTGCTCGACCCGGAGCTTGCCGCCGGCGCAGGCGTCGCCGAACCGGTGCAGCGCGCCGGGCAGACCGAGCCCATGCCGCGTGTCTCGGCGATCCTCGCCCGCGAAGGCCTGATCGAACCCGATGGCGACATGCCGCAGGACCATGTTCCCGGCGACATCACCCGCGAGCCGCTGGAATTCCCGATGGCACGTGACATCCGCCTGCAGGCGCTGTCGCGCGGCGACGAGGGTTTTCTGCTGGCGCTCGGCTATTCAACGCAGCGCGGCTATGCCCGCAACCATCCATTCGTCGGCGAGATCCGCATCGGCGAGGTCGAGCTGGAGCTCGACGTTCCCGAACTGCCCTTCGCCGTGCCGCTCGGCACGGTGCGCGTCACCGAATGCCAGATGGTCAACCAGTTCAAGGGCTCGGCCAAGGCGCCGCCGCAATTCACCCGCGGCTACGGTCTCGTCTTCGGCCAGAGCGAGCGCAAGGCGATGGCCATGGCGCTCTGCGACCGGGCGCTGCGCGCCTCCGAACTCGGTGAGGACGTCGTTGCCGCCGCGCAGGACGAGGAGTTCGTCATCTCGCACTCGGACAATGTCCAGGCCACCGGCTTCGTCGAGCACCTGAAGCTACCGCACTATGTCGACTTCCAGGCCGAGCTCGACCTCGTGCGCCGCATGCGCGCCGAATATGAGGCCCGCGAAAATCCAGCGAAGGCGGAAGAAAAGAAGGAGGCTGCGGAATGACCGCGCAATCCACCGACATCGCTACCTACAACTTCGCCTATCTCGACGAGCAAACAAAGCGGATGATCCGCCGGGCGATCCTCAAGGGCATCGCCATCCCCGGCTACCAGGTGCCGTTCGCCTCGCGCGAAATGCCGATGCCCTATGGCTGGGGCACCGGCGGCGTCCAGGTTACCGCCTCGATCATCGGCCCCGACGATGTGCTGAAGGTCATCGACCAGGGTGCCGACGACACCACCAATGCCGTATCGATCCGCGCCTTCTTCAAGAAAGTAGCCAATGTCGCGGTGACCACCGATACCGCTACCGCCAGCATCATCCAGACCCGTCACCGCATTCCCGAGCATCCGCTCACCGCGGGCCAGGTGCTGGTCTATCAGGTGCCGATCCCCGAACCGCTGCGCTTCCTCGAGCCGCGCGAGACCGAAACGCGGAAAATGCATGCGCTGGAGGAATACGGCCTCATGCATGTGAAGCTCTATGAGGACATCGCCAAGCACGGCCGCATCGCCACCACCTATGCCTATCCGGTCAAGGTCGAGGGCCGCTATGTGATGGACCCGTCGCCGACGCCGAAATTCGACAACCCCAAGATGCACCGCTCCCCGGCCCTGCAGCTGTTCGGCGCCGGCCGCGAAAAGCGCATCTACGCAGTGCCGCCCTTCACCGATGTGGTGAGCCTCGACTTCGAGGATCATCCGTTCGAGGTGCAGACTTTCGACCAGCCCTGCGCGCTGTGCGCGGCCGAAAATGTCTATCTCGACGAGGTCATCCTCGACGACCATGGCGGCCACATGTTCGTCTGCTCGGACACCGATTACTGCGAGAAGCGGCGTGAAGAGGGCCATCGTGGCCACCTTGCTCCCGAAACCCATCTTGCCCCAGAAAATTTGGAGCCGGCGCAATGACCGACGAACCGCTGCTGCGCGTCTCGGCGCTCTCCAAGTTCTACGGCTCGCGGGTCGGCTGCGACAACGTCAGCTTCGACCTGTGGCCGGGCGAAGTCCTGGCGGTCGTCGGTGAATCCGGTTCCGGCAAGACGACGCTGCTCAACTGCCTGTCGACGCGGCTGCTGCCCTCCTCCGGCACCGCCAGCTACCGCATGCGCGACGGCCAGTTTCGTGAGCTCTACCGCATGAGCGAGGCCGAGCGCCGCTTCCTGATGCGCACCGACTGGGGCTTTGTCCATCAGAACCCGGCTGACGGCCTGCGCATGACGGTCTCGGCCGGCGCCAATGTTGGCGAGCGTCTGATGACGGTCGGCGACCGTCACTACGGCAAGATCCGCGCCACGGCTGTCGACTGGCTGTCGCGCGTCGAAATCGAGGAAGACCGTATCGACGACGAACCCCGCGCCTTTTCCGGGGGCATGCGCCAGCGCCTGCAGATCGCCCGCAATCTCGTCACCGGGCCACGGCTGGTGTTCATGGACGAGCCCACCGGCGGCCTCGACGTTTCCGTGCAGGCGCGCCTGCTCGACCTCTTGCGCGGCCTGGTCACCGACCTTGGTCTTGCCGCGATCGTCGTCACCCACGACCTCGCGGTGGCGCGGCTTCTGTCGCAGCGCATGATGGTGATGAAGGACGGCCGCGTCGTCGAAAGCGGCCTCACCGACCGCGTCCTCGACGACCCGCGCGCGCCGTACACGCAATTGCTCGTTTCCTCGATTTTGCAGGTGTGATGATGGCCCGTGTACGCCCCCCGACGATTGACGATTGGAGAACTTTCTGATGCCGACGCCTCTCGTTGTCTCCGATGTCGTCAAAAGCTTCACCATGCATCTGCGCGACGGCATCAAATTGCCCGTCGTCGCGGGTGTCTCGTTCTCGATCAAGGCCGGAGAATGCACCGTGCTCGGCGGTCCGTCCGGTGCCGGCAAAAGCTCGATCCTGAAGATGCTCTACGGCAACTACGCCGTCGACGAAGGCCAGATCATCGTCACGCACGAGGATGGGTTGATCGATCTCGCCCATGCCAGCCCACGCACCGTGCTTGCCGTGCGCCGGCAAACGATCGGCTATGTCAGCCAGTTCCTGCGCACCGTGCCGCGCGTCTCGGCTCTCGATGTCGTCGCCGAACCACTGGTTGAACGCGGCGAGGAGCGCGAGGCGGCCCGGGCCAAGGCACGCTCCTTGCTGGCCCAGCTCAACCTGCCGGAAAAACTCTGGATGCTGCCGCCGGCGACCTTCTCGGGCGGCGAGCAGCAGCGCGTCAACATCGCGCGCGGTTTCATCACCGAACATCCGATCCTGCTGCTCGACGAGCCGACCGCATCGCTCGACGTAACCAATCGCGACGTGGTGATCGAACTCATCGCCGCCAAGAAGGCGGCAGGCGTCGCCTTGCTCGGCATCTTCCATGACCACGAAGTGCGCGAGGCGGTGGCCGACCGCATCATCGACGTCACCGCCTTCGCTCCGGGAAAACTCGCCGCATGACCAGGAAATTGTCGGAAACGCCGCTGGTCCACCCGACAGCGGAGGTGCACAACTCGACGCTCGGCCGCTGGACCGAGATCGCCGACCGCAGCCGGGTCTCGGAAAGCGAACTCGGCGACTATTCCTACATGATGCAGGACTGCGCCGTCTGGTGCGCGACGATCGGCAAGTTCGCCAACATCGCGGCCAGCGTGCGCCTCAACGCCACCAACCACCCGACATGGCGGCCGACGCTGCACCATTTCACCTACCGTGCCTCCGACTATTGGGACGACGCCGAGCACGAGAGCGAATTCTTCGCTCAGCGCCGCGCCAAACGCGTCACCATCGGCCACGACACCTGGCTCGGCCACGGCTCGACCGTCCTGCCCGGCGTCACCGTTGGCGATGGTGCTGGGGTCGGCGCTGGCGCGGTCGTCTCGAAGGACGTCGCGCCCTACACCATCGTCGCCGGCGTGCCGGCCAAACCGATCCGCGAGCGCTTCGACCGCCGCACCGCCGAGCGCTACCAGGCGCTTGCCTGGTGGGACTGGGACCATGCCAGACTGCGTGCCTCGCTCGCCGACTTCCGCGAGCTGTCGGCCGAGGCGTTCCTGGAGAAATACGAGGGATAGAGCAGCTCCAGAAAAAGTGGGAACCGGTTTTCCGTTCGCAATTGCAGGCAAGGAGACATAGCCCTCACATCGACGTCATGAGCGACACTGTTTCATATCCTTGACACATCACCGGGGCAGGGGTGTTCCAAGGAGATTGCCATGCTCGACACCATCAGACCCTCGCTCGCGGGATTCTTTGCCGGCTCCAATCCGACGCCACCGGCGCATCTCGGCACGCGCTATGACGTGTCAGGCAACTTTCTCCTCGAGCCCGGCAACACCGTCGTGAGCCATCTGGTCAGCGGCTCGCCATCCGAAGCCGTGGTGCTCGCTGTGCGCGATCGGATGATGGCGATGCCGGATGCCGACCGCCTTGCCTTCACGCCTGTCTCCAGCCTGCACATGACGCTGTTCCAGGGCATCATCGAATATCGCCGCCGGTTACCTTACTGGCCACGGGACGTGCCGCTCGACACCGGCATCGACGCCATGACCCGCCTCTATCTGGAGCGCCTGAAGGGTTTCCAGGGCGCCGGTCCGTTCAACATCAAGGTGCTCGAGATCGTGCCGACCGGGCTCACCGTTGCCGGCGCGACCGACGAGGATGTGCGCATCATGCGTGAATGGCGCGATGCGCTGGCCGTGCCATTCGGCTACCGGCACCCCGACCACGACAATTACGTCTTTCACATCACCTTCGCTTATCAGATCCAGCGTCTTGCCGACGACAGGGCCGTCGCATGGCAGACGCTGTTCGACGATTTCCTGGCGCTTTTCGCGCGGCAGGCGCCGGTGATCGAGATCAAGGCTCCAGCCTTCTGCGCATTCCGCGACATGGAGCATTTCGAGGAATTGCTGGTGCTCGGCTGATCGCCGGCAGGACGCCGGCGGTCGTATCTGTGGAGCGTAACAAAACTGACATGCTGGCGACACGGCAGGTTCATGTGGCTGCGTTAGGCGAGTGCCTGACGATCAATATGGACCGGACTGGAACCAGCCCATGTCAGCAAGCTCTGCCACGCTCGAAATTCGCGGTGTCAGCCGACGATTTGGCAAGAACACCGCCGTCAGCGACGTCAACATCTCGATCCCGCAGGGGCAGATGGTCGGCGTCATCGGTCGTTCGGGTGCAGGCAAGTCGACGCTTCTTCGCATGATCAACCGTCTTGTCGACCCCAGCCAGGGGTCGATTTTTTTTGACGGCGCCGAGGTCTCCCGCCTGCGCGGGTCGCCGTTGCGGCGTTGGCAGCGCGACTGCGCCATGATCTTTCAGCAGTTCAACCTGGTGCCGCGCCTCGATGTGCTCACCAACGTGCTGCTCGGCAAACTGAACCACCGTTCGACCCTGTCCAACCTTCTCGGCATGTTCTCCCGTGCCGAATGCGCCGAGGCGGTCGCCGCGCTCGAGCGGCTCGACATCGCCCGTACGGCACTTCAACCCGCCGGCACCCTGTCGGGCGGTCAGCAGCAGCGCGTCGCGATTGCCCGCGCCATGATGCAGCAGCCGAAGGTGATCCTCGCCGACGAGCCGATCGCCTCGCTCGACCCGCTCAACGCCAAGGTGGTGATGGATTCGCTGCAGGACATCAATCTGCGCGAAGGCATCACCGTCGTCACCAACCTGCACACGCTCGATACCGCCCGCACCTGTTGCAACCGCATCATCGGCATGGCCGCCGGCAAGGTCGTCTTCGACGGGCCGCCCGAAGAGCTCAACCGCGAAGCGGTGCGTCTAGTCTATGGCGCCGACAGCAATGGCGGTGAGATATCGGAGGTCATCACCTCCACCAGCGTTGCCTTCAAGCAGAAGATCGCCGCATCCGCCGGACCGCTCGAACCCGCATTCCCGGGATACTGAGCCCATTACGGGCATAGCGAGCAGCCTGGATCGTCCGCCCGCGTCAAGGGCACTTGTCAAGATCAAGAACGCTGCCGGCGCGGGGCCGGAACCTACAGGAGAGATAGCAAATGTTCAGGAAGATGGTTTTCGGTGCCGTTTCGGTGCTCGCTATGGCCACCAGCATGGCCCACGCCGCCGATACGAAGGAATTTCGCGTCGGCATTCTCGGCGGCGAAAACGAAACCGACCGGCTGCGTAACTACCAGTGCTTGGCCGACCACCTGAAGGCCGAGTTCGGCTTCGAGAAGGTTTCGCTGTTCCCCGCCGCCGACTATGACGGCGTTATCCAGGGCCTGCTCGGCGGCACGCTCGACTTCGCCGAACTCGGCGCTTCCGGCTATGCCAGCGTCTACATCAAGGACCCGAAGGCGGTCACCCCAATCCTCACCACCCAGCAGACCGACGGCGCCACCGGCTATTATTCCGTCGGCCTGGCGCTGAAGACCTCGGGGATCACCGACATCAAGTCGGCCAAGGGCAAGAAGCTCGGCTATGCCGACCCGGATTCGACCTCCGGCTACCTGATCCCGCTGACCCAGATTCCGAAGACCACCGGCGCCTCGAACGAAACCTTCTTCGCCTCGACCCAGTTCAATGGCGGCCACGAAAACAACGTTCTGGCCGTGCGTGACGGCAAGGTCGATGTCGCGGTCGACGATTCCTCGGGTATAGGCGACTTCAAGAACGGCTACACCTCCGGCACCTTCCACAAGGAAGTCGCCAAGGGCGCCGTCGACCCCAACGATTTCGTCGAAGTCTGGCGTTCGGGCCTGATCCCGAACGGTCCGCTCGTCGTGCGCACCGCGATCGGCGACGACATGACCGCCAAGCTGACCGCCTTCTTTACCGACCTGCCCAAGAAGGACAAGGCTTGCTTCGAAGGCGTCGAAGGCGGCGATTTCACCGGCTATGTTCCGGTGAAGCCGGACTTCTACAGCGTCATCGTCGAAGCCCGTAAGGCAGCCATCGGCGGCTAACGGCGAAATTGCAAAGGGGCGGTATCTCAGATACCGCCCCTTTTTGCATCTCCGATCATGACCCTTTCCGTGACAGCCGCCTCCGGCGCCACCCACCAGACGGCCGATGCCTGGCGACGCCAGACGTCGCTGCGCCGGCTCTATACAGTGCTCGGCGTCGGACTGCTGCTTGCCGCGATGCTCTCCAGCATGTGGTTCGCCGACGAAGCCAATGCCGGGCACTTCTTCGACCGGCTGCCGCACATTCTGGATTTCCTGAGCTGGCTGGTCCCGAAGAACTGGAACGACGTCTGGCGGGCGCTGTTCGACATCGCCTCGCCGCGTGATACCGGCACCCAGGAATTCAACTTCCCGCTTGGTCGCGTCTATGTGTGGGGCGGTTTCTACGTCCCCGAATATTTCGAGCTGATGCTGACAACGGTGAACGTGGCGCTGGTTTCGACCTTCATCGGCTTTATCTTCGCGGTGCCTTTTTCCTTCATCGCCGCGCGCAAGCTGACGCCCCATCCGGCTCTGAGGCTGGTGGTCAAGCGCTTCATGGAATTGCTGCGCGCCTTTCCCGAGATCGTCATCGCCGGCCTCTTCGCGGCAATCGTCTCGACCGGTCCGATCGCCGCCATCATCGCCATCGGCCTGCATTCGATCGGCGCACTCGGCAAGCTGTTCTACGAGATCAACGAGAACATCGACATGCGTGCCGAGGAAGGCCTGACGGCGGTCGGCGCCAACTGGTTCGAGCGGATGCGCTTCGCCGACCTGCCGCAGGTGTTGCCCAATTTCGTGTCCTATACGCTGCTGCGGGTCGAGATCAACGTGCGGGCCTCCACCATCATCGGTGCCGTCGGCGGCGGCGGCATCGGCGAGGAACTGAAGCTGTACATCTCGCGCGGCTTCGGCGCCAAGACGCTGGCGCTGGTGCTGCTGCTGTTCACGACCATCTTCATCATCGACCAGTTTTCCGCCTGGCTTCGTCGCAAGCTGGTCGGCGAACAAGCCTTTATGATGGGGGCGTAAATCATAGCGACCATGACCGCCGAGGAGATGCTGTCGATCGAGGCGCGCCACCCGCAGGTGTTCCGGCGCCCGGCATACAAGCGCTTCGGTCCGCTGCTCCTGTTTACCGGCACCCTCCTCTATCTGGTCTATGCCTTGTGGTTCTTCAGCCTGCCGCAGGTATTGCGGGAATCGCACTGGGAGCGCCTCCCCCTCTTCCTGACACAATGGATCAGCTACGATCTGCAGCCGGAATTCCGTCTCGACCAGCCGGAGATCACACCCAAATATCCGCGTTTCTCGGCACTGGGCGACAATCCCAATCCGGATTGGGTGATCAAGAATGTCGACGGGTCCTTCACCGTGCGGATCGACGGCCAGGCCAAATCCGTCACCTTCGACAAGACCTACGCGACGATTTTCACTCATGGCCAGACGGTGCCGGTGGCGCTGACCAGCGGCAAGCCGGTGATCACGGGTCCGGTGCCGAACTGGATCACCGCGCATGACGACGAGGTGGTGGCCAAGATGGGCTTTGTCGGCGAGGTGCGCGTCACCGTCGACCGCGTCAAGGTGCGCAAGCGCTTCCTCGGCTGGGCGAACTTCGTCTTCGACACACGCTCGCCTTTCTTCGGCAAATCAGCGGGGGAGGTGATCTCGCTGGTCATGTCGGGACCAGAACTGAAACCAGGCACCTCGAACCTCGCGCTGGCCGGCGACAACATCTGGAACAACGCCCAGTGGCAACATGGCGATGTCTGGACGAAGCTCTTGCAGACCATTGTCATGGCTTTCCTCGGTACGCTGCTCGGTGGCATCGTCGCCTTCCCGCTGGCCTTCTTCGCGGCGCGCAACATCACGCCGAGCGGCGGGCTCAGCCAGGTGCTCAAGCGCTTCTTCGACTTCATGCGCTCGGTCGATATGCTGATCTGGGCGCTGTTCTTCACCCGCGCCTTCGGCCCCGGCCCGCTGGCGGGAAGTGCCGCGATTTTCTTCACCGAGATCGGCACCCTCGGCAAAGTCTATTCGGAAGGTCTGGAGAACATCGACGACAAGCCACGTGAAGGGGTGCTTTCGACCGGCGCCAACGGCCTCCTGGTGCAGCGCTACGGCGTCATGCCCGAAGTGATCCCGGTCTTCATCAGCCAGACGCTCTACCAGTGGGAATCCAACACCCGCGGCGCCACCATCATCGGCGCCGTCGGCGCCGGCGGCATCGGCCTGAAACTGTGGGAAGCGATGCGCACCAACTCCAACTGGGCCAACGTCTTCTACATGGTGCTGCTGATCCTGCTCGTCGTCTTCATCTTCGACAACATATCCAACTTCCTGCGCCGTAGGCTGAGCCGGACGATTCACGACTACAACAGGATCCAGGCCAAGCAGGGTTGATCAACCTGCTCTGTGGCCTGCAGCTATCACCTTCGTCATCCTCGGGTCTACGCTCCCGCTCCGCCCGTGGATGACGAAAGGAGGAGCCTAAGCCGCCTTCTTCCACCCGTTCTTGATATGCTTGTACCCCTCCCGGTACACCGCTTCCGGCGTTTCGGAAAAATCGCGCCACACCTTGGTCGCAGCCGCCAATTCCTTCAGCGAGCGGCCGAACGCCTCGATGGTCAGCCAGTCGTCGTAGCCGCTCTTGCGGATCGCCGCGAAGGTTTCTTTCCACGGGATGTTGCCGCGCCCCGGCACGCCGCGATCGTTCTCCGATATGTGGATATGCACGACCTTCCTGCGGTGCTTCGTATAGGCGCCGATTGGGTCGGCCTCCTCGATATTGGCGTGGAAAGTGTCGTACATCGCCTTGATGTGCGGCCGGTCGATGGCGTCGATGTGCTCAGACAGGTCGGCCATCGTGTTGAGGAGATAGCATTCGAAGCGGTTCAGCGCCTCGAGCCCGACGGTGACGTTGCGCTTGCCGGCATGGTCGCCGATGGTGCGCTGCGAGGCAACCGAGCGCTTCTTCTCGGCGGCAGTCGGTCCGGACCCGGAAAAGGCGCCAAGGGTCGAATGCAGCGGTCCGCTCAGCGTGCGGGCGCCAAGCGCATCGGCGCAATCGATGGCCCATTTCATGTAATCGACACCAGCCTTGCGCGTTGCCGCATCGGCCGCGATCAGGTTCATCGCCGGATCGCCCATCGCCGAGACCGCCGTCCGCTCCAGCCCGATCCGGTCCAGCAGCTCGCCCAGTTTCCTGTAGTCGTCCGGCGTGCCGGCGAAGATCGGGATTTCGACACCGTCAAAGCCGGTTGCCTTGATGTCGCGAAGCAATGGCTCGTGCTTCTTCGACACCGCCGTTGTCCACAAGAACATGCACATGCCGATTTTCATCGACGCCCTCCCCCATTTTCCGCTGGCCAGGCGCCTCTTACAGCTTGGTCCACGCCCCATTCTTCTTCGACGACTTCACGCAGGCCTCGATGAAAGCCATGCCTTCGACGCCGTCCTGAATGGTCGGGAAGACGACATCCTTTGCCGGCTTGCCGCCCCTCTTGCGTGCCGCGCGGATGGCGCGTGCCGCCTCCTGGTAAATATTGGCGAAGCCTTCGAGATAACCCTCGGGATGGCCTGACGGAACGCGGCTGACACGGCCGGCCACCGGCAGCGCGCCGGCGCCGTTGCGAGTGATCAATTGTTTCGGCTGGCCGAACGGCGTGTACCAGAGATAGTTGGGGTCGGCCTGCACCCATTCCAGCCCGCCCTTCGAACCGTAGATGCGCAGCTTCAGGCCGTTCTCATGACCAGGCGCCACCTGGCTTGCCCAAATCATGCCTTTTGCCGGATGCGTTTTTCCCGTCGGTTTGAAACGCAGCATGACATTGACATTGTCGTCGAGCAGCCTGCCCGGCACGAAGGCATCGAGATCGGCCGACAGGGTATCGAGCTCGAGCCCGGAGACGAAGCGGGCGAGGTTGTAGGCATGGGTGCCGATATCGCCGAGCGCGCCGCCGGCACCCGCCTGCTTGGGGTCGCCCCGCCATGACGCCTGCTTCTGGCCGGTGGCGGCGAGGTCCTCGGTCAGCCAGTCCTGCGGATATTCCGACTGCACGATGCGGATGTCGCCGAGCACGCCCTTTGCCACCATTTCGCGGGCCTGCCGCACCATCGGGTAGGCGGTGTAATTGTGGGTGAGCACGAACACCTTGCCGGTCTTCTCGACTATCGCTGCGAGCTTCTTGGCTTCGGCCAGTGTCGTGGCCAGAGGCTTGTCGCAGATCACGTGGATGCCTGCCTCCAGGAAAGCCTTGGCTGCCGGCACATGCACGTTGTTGGGGGTGACGATGGCCACCGCCTCGATGCCATCCGGGCGCTTCGCCTCGGCCTTGGCCATTTCGGCGTAGGACGCATAGCTGCGTGAGGGATCGAGCCCGAGTTCGGCGGCCGAGGCTTTCGCACGCGCCGGGTCGGACGACAGGGCGCCGGCGACCAGCACGAAATCATTGTCCATGCGTGCCGCAATGCGGTGCACGGCGCCGATGAAAGCGCCCTGCCCGCCGCCAACCATGCCGTAGCGGATCGGGCCGCCTCCCGTTTCCAACTTCGATGCAGCAACCATGTTTTTCTCCCTCGTGTGAGATTCCCCTCCGCCGAGGGGAAGCGAAAGCCGTGTCAAATTCCCATCATGGCGCGCAGCAGCTTCTTGTCCGTGGTGCCGGCGGCGAAATCGTCGAATGCCTTCTCCGTCACCCGGATGATGTGGTGCTGGATGAAGGGTGCCCCTTCGGCCGCGCCGTCCTCCGGATGCTTCAGGCAGCATTCCCATTCCAGCACCGCCCAGGAATCGTAATTGTACTGCGTCAGCTTGGAGAAGATGCCGCCGAAATCCACCTGCCCGTCGCCGAGCGAACGGAAACGGCCAGCGCGGTTCGTCCAGCTCTGGTAACCGGAATACACGCCCTGCCGTCCGGTCGGATTGAACTCAGCGTCCTTGACGTGGAAGGCCTTGATCCGCTCGTGATAGATGTCGATGAATTCGAGATAGTCGAGCTGCTGCAGCAGGAAATGCGAAGGGTCGTAATTGATGTTGCAGCGCTTGTGGCCACCGACCGCGTCGAGGAACATCTCGAAGGTCGCCCCGTCGAACACGTCCTCTGAAGGATGAATTTCGTAGCCGACATCGACACCATTGTCCTCATAGACGTCGAGGATCGGCTTCCAGCGCTTGCCGAGTTCGCCGAAGGCTTCCTCGATTAGTCCGGCGGGCCGCTGCGGAAAGGGATAAAGGTAAGGGAAAGCCAGCGAGCCGGTGAACGACACCGATGCATTCAGCCCGAAATTGCGCGACGCCTTGGCGCCGAACTTCATCTGTTCGACGGCCCATTTCTGCCGCGCCTGCGGGTTGTTGTGCACCGAAGCTGGCGCGAATCCATCCATCTGCGCGTCATAGGCCGGATGCACCGCCACCAATTGCCCCTGCAGATGCGTCGACAGTTCGGTGATCTCGACGCCGGCGTCAGTGCAGGTGCCCTTCACCTCGTCGCAATAGGCCTTGGAGGACGCCGCCTTCTCGAGGTCGAACAGGCGCGCGTCCCAGGTTGGGATCTGCACGCCCTTGTAGCCGAGACCGGCAGCCCATTTGGTGATCGACGCCAGCGAATTGAACGGTGCGGCATCGCCCGCGAACTGCGCCAGAAACAGTCCAGGGCCCTTCATTGTCGTCGGCATCGGCATCCTCCTCGTTTTGTCACGACCAAGCATAGCGCCTGATGAAAGCAGGGCCAGTCACTTTGGTCTTTTCGCGTCGGACGCTCGGCCGACAATGCCATTCTGGTATGACCAAATAAGGCAATTTGGTCAAGTCTCGGAATGCGCCAAAAAGGCGCTCCGGACGCGCAAAATAATGGCACATATCCCAATGTAATCAACAAACTAATCCATCCTGGAAGTTGCGACACCACAGTTGTTGCCGTCTCGAGGAATTTGCTGTAGACCTAATTTCAGGCCCAATTGGTCGAACCAGTTTGCAGGAAAAGTCTGGGGATGCCTTGGGGAGGAACCCTTGCGTCGTCTTTCGGCGATGCATGTCGCAGGCAAACCATACGGACGAATCTGGGAAGGACAGGCCATGCATCTTTCGACGCACAACTGGATGCGCGCGGAACCGCTTGAGACGACGCTCAAGCGCATCAAGAAATTCGGCTATGAGTCGATCGAGATTTCCGGCGAGCCCGCGCAGTACAAGACCAAGGAGACACGGGCGCTGCTGAAGGAGCATGGCATCCGCTGCTGGGGCGCGGTCACCTTGATGCTGGGTGAACGTAACCTTGCCGCCAGGAACCAGGGCCAGCGTGAGCGCTCCGTGCAATACGTCAAGGACGTGCTGACGATGGTCAGCGAACTCGACGGCGAGATCATCACGCTGGTTCCGGCTACCGTCGGCAAGGTGGTGCCGGACGGCACCGAGGAGGAGGAGTGGAAGTGGGTCGTCGATGCGACCCGCGAATGTTTCACCCACGCCAAGAAGGTCGGCGTCAAGATCGCTGTCGAACCGCTCAACCGCTTCGAAACCTATCTGTTCAATCGCGGCGCCCAGGCGCTGGCGCTGGCCGATGCGGTCAGCCCCGAATGCGGCGTCTGCCTTGACGCCTATCATATCCACATGGAGGAATTTAACGTCCATGACGCCATCCGGCAGGTCGGAAAGCGCCTGTTCGACTTCCATGTCGCCGACAACAATCGCTTCGCCGCCGGGCTCGGCCAGATCGACTGGCCAAGGATCGTCGCGACCTTGAAGGAAGTCGGTTATGACGGCGCGCTGACCAATGAGTTCGTCGCCCCGGTCGACCGCACGCCGGCAGCACCCTATCCCGAAATGGTCGAGCGCCACCCGGTCGATATCTCGCCCGAGCAGCTGAAGTTCATCCAGGATCACGGCTCCAGCGTGCTCACCGAGAAATTCTACACCGACCAGATGCGCATCACCGCCGAAACGCTGTTGCCGCTGATCAAGTAGTCGACGCCTGGAATTTGCCTTCCGCCCTACCGGCGGCGGGCAGGGGAACAAAATGCGCATCAAGACAGTCCAGGCCTGGTGGGTCCGCGTGCCGATCGAAGCCGCGAAGCAGCATCGTAGCGACTTCGGCCAGGTGACGACCTTCGACGCCGCCATTCTGCGCATCGAAACCGATGACGGGCTGGTCGGCTGGGGCGAAGGCAAGAACGCAGCTGGCAGCGCCGGCAGCTACGGCGCTCTCGTCCACATGCTGAACCACGAGGTCGGCCCGCAATTGATCGGCCGCGATCCGGCCGATATCGGCATCATCTGGGAGATGCTCTACAACGGCGTACGCCATGAGAGCGCCGCCCATGCCGGCCACGCCATGCCGCAACTGGCGCGGCGCGGCATGAGCATCGCCGCTATCAGCGCCGTCGACATCGCGCTCTGGGACATCCTTGGCAAGTCGCTGGGCCAGCCGGTCTGGCGATTGCTCGGCGGCCGCAAGGCCGATCGCATGCAGGCCTATGCCTCCGGCGGCTGGGCCTCCGCCGATGCCATCGGCGAGCAATTGAGATCCTACGTCGCCAGGGGGGGCTTCAAGGCGCTGAAGATGCGGGTGGGCGCCATGGATGGCGCGGCACACATTTCCGCCGCCCGCGTGCGCGCCGCGCGCCAGGCGCTCGGCCCCGACGTCGAGTTGATGGTCGATGCCCACGGCACTTATACGGTCGCGGAGGCCAAGCGCTTCATCCATCTCGTCGGCGATCTCGATCTCGCCTGGTTCGAGGAGCCTGTGATCGCCGACGACAAGCCGGGCATGGCCGAAGTGCGCACCGCCGGCGCGGTTCCGATCGCCACCGGCGAGAGCGAGGCGACGCGCTATGCCTTCCGCGACCTCGCCGTGCTCAAGGCCGCCGACATCTTCCAGCCGGACCCGGCCTTCTGCGGCGGCATCAGCGAGGCGATGAAGATCGGCACCATCGCCAGCGCCTTCAATTTGCGCTTCGCGCCGCATCTTTGGGCCGGTGCGCCATGCTTCTTCGCCGGGCTGCATGTCTGCGCCGCCTCGCCGTCGAGTTTCACGGTCGAATATTCGCTCGGCGCCAACCCGATGATCCACGATCTGATCGAAGAGACTGTCGAAGCAAGGGACGGCATGATAGCGATCCCGGAAAAGCCCGGATTGGGATTCACCGTTTCGGAGCGATTCCTGGAGGCGCACGCGCAACGCAATTGACGATGAAAGAAAAGAACCTTCTCGCGGAACTCGCCGCCTATCTGTTCTCCCATTCGGACAAGGAGAGCGGCCGCACGCCGTCGGAACGCGAGCTGGCGGAGCATTTCGGCGTCAGCCGTGGCCAGATCCGCGAAGCGCTCGCCATCCTCGAAGCCATGCGCATCGTCGAGCGCCGCGCCAAGTCGGGCATCTACATCGACACCAAGCAGGCAAGCGTCGAGGCGCTGGCGCTGTTCGCGCGCGCCGGCCTGCCGCTCGATCCCTTGCAGATTTATGAAACGGTCGAGTTACGCAAGATCCACGAGATCAAGGCCGCCGAGCTTGCCTGCTCGCGCGCCACCGAGGAGAATTTCGAGCGCCTGCGCGAAATCCTCAGGGCATCGGAAGACCGCATCGCCGCGGGCGAAGGCCTGGCCAAGGAGGACCGCGAATTTCATCTGGAGATCGTGCGCGCCACCAAGAACAGCGTCTTCCACAACATCTGCAGCGTCTACTATCTGATGGGCGAGCAGCGCCTGCCGATCTACTTCAACGATCCCGAACGCAGCGTGCGCTCGCATGCCGAGCACGTGCAGATCTACGAGGCGCTGCTGCGCCGCGATGGCAATCTCGCCCAGGCGCTGATGAGCGCCCACCTCCAAGGCGCGGAGAGCTATTGGAAGGGCTTGATCGAGGGCGGCATGGCGGCTGCGCCCGCGGGCGCGACACTCGAAAAGGCCTGACCGTGACCCAGGCCATGCCCAAGATCCTGTCGACCCATCCGCTGCACCCGCGCGCCACGGCCAGGCTCGCCGGCGCCGGTCAGCTCGTCATTGCCTCCGCGCTCGACGCCGGCACCTTGACCAGGGAGGCCAAGGACGCCGATATCGTCATCGTGCGGGCGCCTCTGCCGCCGGCATTGTTCGAGGGAGCCTGGAAGCTCAGGGCCGCGATCCGCCATGGCGCCGGGCTCGACATGATCCCGATGGAAACGGCCGCGGCAGCCGGCGTGCTCGTGGCCAACGTGCCGGCGGTAAATGCCCGCTCGGTCGCCGAACATGTCATGTTCACCGCGCTTGCACTGCTGCGGCAGTTCCGCAGGGTCGACCGCGACCTGCGCGCCAAGGGCTGGCTTGCCGGACGCGAGCATGCCAATTCCAACATCGAACTCGCCGGCAAGACCATTGGCATTGTTGGTCTCGGCGCCGTCGGGCAGGCCGTCGGCCACATCGCCGCGCACGGCTTCGACCTGAAAGTGGTGGCAACGACGCGCAGCATGCAGCCGGCGCCGGAAAAAGTCGGCTTCCTGTCGATCGACGCGCTGGTCGAGCAGAGCGACATCATCGTTCTCTGCTGCCCGCTGACGCCGGAGACCCGCGGCCTGATCAGCCGCGAACGCATCGCCCGCATGAAGCCCAACGCACTGCTGATCAACGTGTCGCGCGGACCGGTCGTCGATGATGACGCGTTGATCGAGGCCTTGCGGGAGCGCCGCATCGGCGGCGCCGCGCTCGATGTCTTTTCGACGCAGCCGCTGCCGCCAAATCATTCCTATTTCGGCTTCGACAATGTCGTCATCACCCCGCATATGGCGGGGATTACCGAGGAATCGATGATGCGCATGGGCGTCGGCGCGGCCAGCGAAGTCTTGCTGGTGCTGGCCGGCAAGCTGCCGGTCAATCTGCGCAATCCGGAAGTGGTCGATCATTACCGGCGACGGTTTCCGGCGCAGATATAGCATCGCGGTTTCGCCCCAATTCTCCGCGACGTTGAGGCCATGTCCGGTCTTCGCCTTGCATCTCTGATTGCCGCAACTTCCTCCATCTGCACCTTGCCGGCACTCGCTGCGGCCGAGAGCAGCTATGTCTATTGCGACAACGGGATGCGCTGCTTCAAGGCGCCCTGTCCATCGAGCAGCGCGCTCGATCTCGTCACCGGCACGATCATCAAGGGTGTGTCGATCGACACCAGCGGATTGCCGCAGGCCGACAAGGCGATAACCGATCAGTCCGACGTGCTTTATAGCGGAAAGATCGTGGTCAGGGGCGCGATCGAGCAGCGCACGCAGACCATCACCGGCAAGGATTACAGCTTGCCCTGGCTGGTCGCGACCCGCATCGTGCGCACCGCCAAGGACGGCGAACGCAAGCACTGTTCGTCGCACTGATCCGTCATCTACGGCCACTGCCGATCAACCACCCAGCAGCCTCTCCACCGACGCGGCGATCCTTAGCAGACGACTGTCATGGCCATTGCGCGCCACGAGCATCAGTCCCATTGGCAGCGATGCACCCGGCATCGGCAACGAGATCGCGCAGAGGTCGAATTGGTTGGCGACCTGCGTGTTGCGCAAAAGCAGTCCTTCGATACGATCACGCAGTTCGGCATCCTCGGCCAATGCAGCGATTGTCGGCGCCGTCACCGGCACGGTTGGCAACGCCAGCACATCAATCGACGCCAGCCGCTCATCCATGGCGGCGGTAAGCGCGGCACGGCGGCGGAGCGCCCTGATATAAACCGGCGTCGGCAGCAGTGCGGCGCGCGACAGAGGCCCGCTGACATGCGGATCCACCGGCACCGATGCGCCTGTCGCCAGCCAGTCGGCATGCACTTCCGCGCCCTCCATCGCCGCGATCGACCCGCGCTTGGTGGCCGCGCGCAGATCCGCGATCATATCGTCGATCGACAGATCCGCGATGCGTGCGCCAGCCTGTTCGATCTTGCCAAGACAATGCTCGAAGGCCGCGGCAATTTCGCCTTCCGTGTCGCCGAAGAGAACGCCGCGCGGAATGCCGATGCGGAGCCCGGCGAGTGGAATGGCCACCAACTCGTTCGGCTCCTCGCCGGCCATCACCGCGTGGGCGGCGGCGCATTGCGGGACGGTTCGGGCGAGCGGTCCGACCGAGTCCAGCGTTCCCGAAAGCGGAAAGGCGCCGGAGAGCGGCACGTGCCGCGCTGTCGGCTTGAAACCGACGACACCATTGAGCGCCGCCGGAATGCGGATCGAACCACCGGTGTCGGAGCCGATCGAAATTTCGCTCGTCCCCTCGCCCACAGACACCCCGGCGCCCGAGGACGAACCACCTGGAATGCGGCTGGCATGAACGGCATTGCCGGGCGTGCCGTAATGCATGTTGTCGCCGATCGCGGTGAAGGCGAATTCTGTCATGTTGGTCTTGCCGATAATGACGGCGCCGGCCTGGCGCAGCCTGCCGACGATGGTGGCATCGCGCATAGCGGGCGCGGCGGTCTTGCGCATCAGGGAACCGGCCGTGGTCGGCTCGCCGGCGACATCGAACAAATCCTTGATCGAGACAATGGTGCCGTCGAGCGGGCCGAGTGTCACGCCCACTCTTTTGCGGGCATCGCTGGCGTCAGCGGCAGCGCGCGCCGCTTCGGCATAGAGCTTCGTGAAGACCTTCTCGTCGGCCGCACGATCGGCAAGACGTGACAGGATGTTTTCGAGACGGTCGCGGATTGATTGCATGTCGATGTCGGACTCCGCCAGGATAGAAACGTCCTTAGGGCAAGCAGCCGCTAAGCCTGCCGAAGGGATAACCCGGCCAGCGTGCCTTTGCACCTGCCAGCGATAGGAAGATACTGATGCTGTACAAAGGCAGCTGCCATTGCGGCAAGGTTGCGTTCGAGGTGGAGGGCGAGCTTGAGGGCGTCGTGCGCTGCAATTGCTCGATCTGCGCCCGCAAGGGTGCGCTGCTATGGGCCGTGCCACGTGACAGGCTTACCCTCGTCGCCTGGGGCTATGACCTCGGCCGCTACACATTCGGCGAGGCGAGAATAGCGCACCGCTTCTGCCGAACCTGCGGCATCCATCCCTTTGCCGAGGACACCAGCGAAGGCGGCGAACGCAGCGCTTACGTCAACATCAATTGCGTCACCGGTCTCGACCCGTCCGCCTTGCCGATCTTCGACTTCGACGGGCGGGCAGTCTGAGCTTCCCAGTATCTCCCATCGACCACTATTCGTTCACCGCGACCTCAAAATAACGGCGGCCCGAAAACCATAAGGTTTCTCGGGCCGCTGCCAGGGACGACCGTTGGGGGAAACTATTCGGCCTGCTTCGGACCGCGCAGAAACACCACGACGGCAGCCAGCAACGTCGCCGCGCCGCAATAGGCAAAGGCGCTGGCGACGCCGGCATGGTCGACCAGCAGACCGCCAAAGACGGCGCCCATCGCAATCGCCACCTGGAAGGTCGCGACCATCAGGCCGCCGGCGCTTTCAGCCTGGTCCGGCGCTGCCCGCACCAGCCAGCTCTGCAACCCGACCGGCACCGCGCCGAAGGCAAAGCCCCAGGCCGCGACGGCGGCGGCGGCGACCATGGGCGAAGTGCCAAGGATCAGCATCGAGGCGGCCGCCAATGCAATCAGCAGGGGCGCCAGGGCCACCGCGGCCTTGAGGTTGCGCTCGGCCAGGATGCCGCCGGCGATGTTGCCGAAGAAACCGCCTATGCCGTAGGCCAGCAGCACCAGCGAGATCGTCTCGATGTTGAGCACCGGCACCTTCTCAAGGAAGGGACGGACATAGGTGAAGCCGGCAAAGTGCCCGGACGCGACCAGCAGCACGACCAGCAGGGCAATCCTGATCGACGGCCGCTCCAGCACCTCGAGCAAGGTGCGGAAGCTCGCGACCCCCACCGGCGGCAGCTTCGGAATGGTGGCCAATTGCACCAGCAGCGCCAGCGCCCCGACGATCGTCGCAATCATGAAGGCCGTGCGCCAGCCCCAGACGTCGCCGACGTAGGCGCCGACCGGAGCTGCGGTAACGGTGGCAAGCGACACGCCGGTCAGGATGATCGACATGGCGCGCGGCATCAGCCGCATCGGCACCAGCCGCAACGCCATGGCCGCCGACATCGCCCAGAAGCCGCCAAGGGCCACGCCGAGCACGACACGGGCAAGCAGAAGCATGGGCAGCGACGAGGCAAAGGTGGCGAGAAGATTGGACAGGATGAGGAACATCGTCAACATCCACATCACCAGCCTGCGGTCCATGCGCCTTGTGATGATGGCCATGGTGGGGGCGGCGATGGCGCCGACGATGGCGGTTGCCGTCACCGCCTGCCCTGCCACGCCTTCGCTTACGCCCAGATCGCGCGCCATCGGCGTCAAAAGGCTGGCGGGCAGGAATTCGGCGGTGACCAGACCGAAAACGCCAAGGGCGAGTGAGACCACGGCGCCCCATGCGGGCTCGGTTCGTTCATCGGATTCTGGGGGGTTCAGAAGTGCGGCGTCAATGGCGCCTGTCGCGGGTTCGGCCATGTCAGTCTCCGATGTCTGCAGCGCCACATAGAAACGAACCGGCTCGGGCTACCGTGACACGCCTTGCCGCCATGGCTTGGCTATGCGGCCGGTCTTCGGTTTGTTTGCAGCGCAGCATTTGGCTGCAGCGCAACATGGGAGTGACGAGTTGGAGTTTCCATGCTAGAAACACCAGAATGAATTACAATTCGTCCAAAATGGCGCTGCCGACTTCTGGCGATCCGCTGACCGACATGCTGCGCGGATTACGGCTCGACGGCGTCGACTATGGCCGCTGCGTGTTGGGCGAGCCCTGGGCCGTTTCCTTCCCCGCACAGAAGGCAGCGCGGTTTCATTTCATCGGCCAGCAGGGTTGCTGGCTGTTCTCGCCGGCCAGCGAGTGGATCGAACTCTCCGTAGGCGACGCGCTTCTGATCCCGCGCGGCGACGCGAATGTCCTGGCCAGCGCGCCCGGCGTGCCCCCGGTGCCGATCGGCCGCTACACGATCGAACCGGTGTGCGAGAACATATACGACGTCTCCAACGAGTGCGGTGGGCCCAAGACGTTGCTGTTTTGCGGCAGCATGCATTTCAATCTCGACGGCTCGCACCCGCTGCTCGACATGATGCCAAACCTGATGCAGGCGCATAAGTTGATGGCGAACGCGCCCGGTATCCAGCATCTGCTCGACGCGATGGCCGGCGAGGTGACGATGGACCGGGTCGGCTCCGGCGGAATCCTTGCCCGCCTTGCCGATGTGCTCGCCGCCACGATCATCCGCTCCTGGGTGGAGAACGGCTGTGGCGATGCCACCGGCTGGATCGCCGCCGTCCGCAATCCCGACGTCGGCAAAGTGCTGGCAGCCATCCACCTGCAGCCGGATCGCGATTGGAGCGTCGAGACGCTGGCGCGGATGATGGGAGCCTCGCGCTCCGCCTTTGCCCAGCGCTTCGCCACAGTGGTCGGAGAGACGCCGGCCAAATATGTGCTGCGCGTGCGCATGCACCAGGCTAGGCAATGGTTGGCCCGGGATGGCATGAGGGTATCGGTGGCGGCGGCGAAACTGGGTTATGATTCGGAAGCATCCTTCAGCCGCGCCTTCAAGCGGGTGATGGGCGTGGCGCCGAGCCATCTGCGCCACATTGGTGCCGGCGACGACCCGTCCTGACCTCGGGCAACGAAATCGCTCCAATCCTTCCCGGCTGGAGGAATTGCCAGGTCTTTTGGACGCAGCGTCATTGCCGGCCAGCTTCCGGCGGATAATCTGGTCCGTGGAGGAAATCCCATGGCCAATCATTTCGCACTGCTGGCGCTTGGTGTCCTGTCGGTCATTCCCGGACGCGCCTTTGCCCTCGAGGATAGCTATCTGCCGGCAGGCAAGATCCCTTACGTCGCCGAGGCGCCGGACCAGCCGCAGCGCCTGGGACCACTGTGGGGCGAAAGGGCCAAGGGGCCTGCCGGCACCTTGCTGAAAGTTCCGGGCAACTGGCGCGCTCCTGTTCACGCGCACACCGCCGACTATCGCGCCGTAGTCATCCAGGGTCTGTGGGCGCACTGGCAGATGGAAGGCGGTGAGGCGACCAAGGTCGAACTGCCGCCTGGTTCCTACTGGACGCAAAAGGCCAATGAGATGCATGACGACGCTTGCCTCTCGCAGACGGAATGCGTGATCCTGTTGATCAACGACACGCCATACGAGACCTACCTGCCAAAATAGCCGCGCCCTATGACGCGTGCCGCAAGCTGACCCCACTGCCCTTATCGAACAGCACCACCTTGTCTGGGTTCCAGGCAAAGCGCACCGGTTGCTCGATCGCGACATCGGTCCTGGCCGGCACGGTGGCGCGCAGTGTCGTATCGCCGACCCGCAGCGTCAGGATCTTTTCCACGCCATGATTCTCGACGTCGTGGACACGCGCCTCGATCGGTGCGCCGCTTTCCAGATAGACATCCTCCGGACGGATGCCGAAGACGAGCGGGCGACCGTCGGTCGCCCCACTCGCCCCAGCCCCCCCAAAGATTTTGGCCGCCCCCGCAAAGGGCAGTTCGAAATTCAACGGCGCCATCACCGCCCGGCCGTTCACCAGCCTGCCGTCGATCAGGTTCATCGGCGGCGAGCCGACGAAGCTCGCTACATAGGTGTCGCGCGGGTTGTTGTAGATCTCGTGCGGCGTGCCGGTCTGGATGATGCGGCCGTGGTTGAGCACGCCGACTTTGTCGCCCATTGACATCGCCTCGATCTGGTCGTGGGTCACGAACAGGAAGGTGGCGCCGAGCTGTATCTGCAGGTTCTTCAACTCGGTGCGCAGCGCCTCGCGCAATTTGGCGTCGAGCGCCGACAGCGGCTCGTCCATCAGGAACACGCGCGGCTTGCGCACGATGGCGCGGCCGATGGAGACGCGCTGCATCTCGCCGCCGGATAGCCGGTCGGTCTTGCGGTCGAGCAGGTGCTCGATCCGCAGCGTGCGGGCTGCGCGGTCGACGCGGTCCTTGATCTCGGCGTCCGGCAGACGGCGGATCTTCGGCTTCAGCGGAAATTCGAGATTCTCGCGCACCGTGTAACGCGGATAAAGCGAGTATTGCTGCAGCACCAGCGCCACGTCGCGCTCGGCCGCGCCCCAGTCGGCAACGTCGACCCCGTCGATGAAGACCTGCCCCTCGCTCGGCTTCTCCAGGCCGGCGATCAGCCGCAGCGTCGTCGTCTTGCCGGCACCCGTTTCGCCGAGCAGGACAAAGAATTCGCCATCGGCGATGTCGAGGTCCAGTCCGGTCAAGGCCGTGTGGTTGCCGAAACTCTTGGAAATGTTCTTGAGCTGAATATGGGCCATCAGAGCCTCACCTCAAGCGACTTGCCGCTTGCCTTGTCGAAGAAATGCGCCTGCGTCGGATCGATCCTGGCAAAGACCTTTTCGCCGGGGCCTGAAATGTAGCCGCTCTTGGTGCGGGCACGCAGCATCTTGGAGCCGACCTTGAGGTCGACGATGTCGAAGGAGCCGAGCGGTTCGACGATCTGCGTCTCGACGGCCATGAAGCCATCGGCCGCGTCACGGCGAATGAGCACCCCTTCGGGCCGAATGCCGAGCGCCAGGCTGCCACCGGCATGGCCATTGAGCTTCGACAGCAATGTGCGGGGAAACTCGAAGCCGGAAGCCGCTCCACCGACCGAGACCGAAACGGAAGACGCCGTCTCGGCGACCGCCGCGTCGGCGACGTTCATCACCGGGCTACCGACGAATTGCGCCACGAACAGGTTGGCCGGACGCGAATAGACCTCGTCGGGCGTTCCCACCTGCTGCAGCACCCCCTCATGCATGATGACGATGCGGTCGGCCAGGCTCATCGCCTCGATCTGATCGTGCGTGACATAGATGGTGGTCGAGCCCTGCTTGATGTGCAGCCGCTTGATCTCGGCCCGCATCTCCTCGCGCAGCTTGGCGTCGAGCGCACCGATCGGCTCATCCATCAGCATCGCCTTCGGCCGCCGCACCAGCGCCCGGCCGATGGCGACGCGCTGCATGTCGCCGCCTGAGAGCGCCGACGGTTTCTTGGCCAACAGGTCCAGGATTTGCAGCGTTTTGGCGACCGAACGTACTTCCTGATCGATCTCGCTTTTGCTCTTGCGCGTGGCGCGGAGTGGAAAGGCGATGTTCTCGTAGACGCTCATATGCGGATAGAGCGAAAATGACTGGAACACCATGGCGATATCGCGGTCGGCCGCCTTCAGATGCTGGACCGGTTTGCCGTCGATGAGGATATCCCCCTCGTCGATGGTTTCCAGCCCGGCGATGGCGCGCAACGTCGTCGTCTTGCCGCAGCCGGACTGGCCGAGCAGCACGATGAACTCATTGTCCGCGATCTTGAGGTTGAGGTCCTTGATGACCTGGACGGCACCGAAGAATTTCTGGACGCCGCGAAGCTCGATCTGGGTCAATGCTGTGCTCCCGGATTTCGCGCGTCCGCGCCATGGCCGGTGCCGGTCTGTTCCTCGGGCGCGATCTTCGAGGTGATGTTGAAGCCGATCAGCCCGACCAGGATGATGGTCAGGCCATAGGCGTGCAGCAGCATGTTCCAGGGCTGGCAGAGGGCCACGATGCCGAGCACCATGAGTATTTGCGAACCCGGTTCCAGATATTTCTGATTGATGGCGCGAAAGCTCATTTGCGGATTGCTCCGAAGGACATGCCGCGCAAGAGATGATTGCGGAGCAGGAAGGTGAAGATGGCGACCGGCAGCAGGAACAGGAAGGTTCCGGCGGCGATCACCGTCCAGTCCGGCAGGCCGGAGCCGACCTGGCTGGGAATGAACGGCGGCGCGGTCTGGGCGCGGCGGTTGGTCATGATCAGCGCGAAGGCATATTCGTTCCACGCCGTGATGAAGCAGAAGACGGCGGTGGCGGCGATGCCGGTGGCGGCCTCCGGCAGCACGATCTTGAAGAAGGCTTCCATGCGGGTGTAACCGTCGACCAGTGCCGCCTCCTCATATTCCTTCGGGATTTCATCCATGAAACCCTTCATCAGCCACACCGAGAAGGACAGGTTGAAGGCGGTGTAGAGGATGATCAGCCCGATGTGGGTATCGTTGAGGCCGACCGCGCGGTACATCAGGAACATCGGGATCGCCACCACCACGGGCGGCAGCATGCGTGTCGACAGGATGAAGAAGAGCAGGTCCGCCTCTCCCTTCACCTTGAAGCGCGAGAACCCATAAGCGGTGAACGTGCCCATGCCGACCGCCAGCACCGTCGATGTGATGGCGATGATCAGCGAGTTCAGAAAGCGGCTCGGATAGCCTGACCACTGGACCTGGCCCTTGCCGTCGCGCACGATCTTTTCGCCACCGTCGAAGACGACGCGCTCCCACCATGGGGCCGCCGCGTATTCTTCCGGCGACGGCGGACTGCGCAATTGAGATCGCTTGGTGAACAGCTTCACGAAGGGCGATATCTCCGGCTGAAAGACGACGGTCGGCGGAATGGTCGTGGCAAGATTGCGCGGCTTGAACGCCGTTGATGCGATCCAGTAGATCGGCGCCAGGAATATTATCGTCACCAGCAGCACGGCGACGATGGCGACGCGGTTGAAGGTGATCTCGGAAGAAGTGCGGACGGCGGCCATCTCAGCGCTCCTTCACCTTGTTGAGGTATTTGACGTAGATGTTGGTGATCGCCAGCACCATGATCAGCACGATGTAGGCCATCGCGCAGGAGCGCCCGGTCTGCCATTCCTGGAACGCCATCTTGTAGAGCCGGATCGAGATCAGCTCGGCCGTCGGCTGGCTGGTCAGGATGTAGGCAAGGTCGAAGGTCTTAAACGCTTCCATGGTACGGAAAATGACCGCGATCATCAGGATCGGAGCGACCAGCGGCAGCGTGATACGGAAGAAGGTGTAGAACGGCCCGGCGCGGTCGATCGCGGCGGCTTCGTAGAGATGCTTCGGCACCGCCGACAGGCCGGCCAGCGACAGCAGCATGACGAAGGGTGACCACATCCAGATGTCGGTCAGCGCGACGGCGTAAAGCGCCATCTTGGGATCGGCCAGCCACTCGAAATTGCCGAGCCCGAGCGCATAGTTGATGACCCCCCATGACGGGTCGTAAAGCAATTTCCAGAACAGCCCGACGACCGCCATCGACAGCATCATCGGCAGCAGCAGCAGCGTGGTGATAAGACCCTTGAGCGGAATATCCCGGTTGAGCAGCATCGCCACGCCGAAGCCGACGAGCAGCTGTCCGACGACCGAGACAATCACGTATTTCGCCGTGATGGCGAAGTTCGACCAGACATAGGGGTCGTTGAGCAGGTCGCGATAGTTCTGCAGCCCGACGAAATTCGCCGGCGCGTTGGTCGACGCGCGGAAGTCGGTGAAGGAATAGCCGAGCGAGTAGATCAGCGGAAAAATGTTGAAGACGATCAGGAACAGAACCGTCGGGATGATGAAGAGATTGCGGATGGAAATATCGCTCAGGCCGCGCGCCGCGGCACGCGAGGATCTGTCGAGGGTGGTGATCATCGTGGTCGCCAAGACCCTGCTCCCGGTTCAAGAAAAAGAAACGGAGGAGGCGACACCGCCCCCTCCGCGGGACATGAATGATTATTGGCCGCGGCCGTATTTCTTGAAGGTCGCGTTCCAGTCTCCAGCCAAAGCGTCCAGCGTTTCCTTGGCGGTGCCACTGCCGCCGATTATGTAGGGATAGACGCGCTGGTTCAGCTGCTGCAGCAGTTCGGCATATTCCGGCACCGCCCAGAAGTCCTTCACCTTGAACATGGTCTCGTAGAAGGCCTTGTTGTAGGGCGTGGCGTTCTGGAACTCAGGCGACTTGAGCACTGCCTGGCTGCAGGTATAGCCGCCAAGGGCCGCCCACTTCTTCTGGGTCTCGTCCTTGATGAACCATTCGAGGAACTTCATCGCCTCTTCCTGCTTCTGCGAGTACGAGATGACGGAGATGCCTTGCCCGCCGAGCGCGGCGAACTGGTCGCCATTGGGACCGGGAGGGTTGGCGAAGAAGCCGGTGTTCTTGGCATTCGGGTTCGACGCTTCGTTGATCAGCGAGGGGAAGAACGCGAAGAAGTTCATGCTCATCGCGGCCAGGTTTTCCGTGATTGCCTGGTTGTCCTCGACGAAGAACGATTTGGCCCAGCCCGGAGGCGTGAACTTGTAGAGTTCCTTATAGGCATCGAGCGCGGCCACCGCCTTGTCGGAGTTGATGTGACCATCGACCTTGTAGGTCGTGTAGTCGCCCAACTCACCGCCATAGGAGAACAGCGCGTTCTCGAAGCCCATCGCCATCGCGTCGTAGGAATTGTCGGTGTAGATGGCGATGCCGTATCTCTTCTGATCCGGCCGGTGGAAGAACTCGGCGATGTCGCGCAGCGCCTTGAAGTCCTTCGGCACGTCGAGGTCGTAGCCGTACTTGGCCTTGAAGGCTTCCTTCTCCTTCGGATCCTCGAACCAGTCCTTGCGATAGGACCAGCCGACGGCATCGCCCTCGAGCGGGATCGCCCAGTATTTGCCGCTGTTGCCGGGATACTCGGCATAGTATTTCACCGTCGCCGGTGCCATGACGTTGCCAAGATCATGCTTCTTGAAGAAGTCGGTCAGGTCGACATAGTGGCCGCCGGTGGAGCCGGCGCCGAGCCACTGCGAGTCGCCAACGACCAGGTCATAGGCGTCGCCATGGGCGTTGAACTCGGTGAAGGCCTTGGTCTGGAAGTCGGACCAGGGCGTGGTCTCCACCGTGATCTTGACGCCGGTTTCCTTCTCGTACTCGTTGCCGAGTTCCTGCAGGTAATTGGCCGGATCCCACTCCGCCCAGAAGATGGTGAGCGACTTTTCCTGCGCGTAGACGGATGTTCCGCAGGCAAGCGTTAAGCCGATACCAGCAAGCACGCTGGTCACTAACTTGCGCATAATGATTTCCTCCCTTGTGCGCATTCTACCTTGTCTTGCGAGCCGGCGACGGAGCTGGCCCTGGTAGTTCCTCCGGTGGTCGCGCTTTCCGAAATTCGGAGCCTCCTCGCTCTGTCCGGAAACGGGTCGCAGCCCTCACTTTCGATCCGCTTTTCTTTCCAAATCTGGTATTACCAATTATGAATGCCCGTCAAGCCCCTTCTTGCGCAACAATGCCTGCCAAGCCGTCGAATTTCAGACTTATCCAGCTGTTTTCTCTGTATTTTCCTACTCATTGATATGCTTTGGCCTTGTGCGGACTTTTGCATTGCGGGTATTGTCAGTGGTCGACGCGCCAATCTGGTAGAACCAGATTAGCGCTATTCCTATGTCGTCGCCAGCGTCATCCCAGCCGTATCGGTGGCCGACTCCGCGATCGCCGCGCGCACCAACGCACTCGCCGCCCATTGCGCGACCGACATCGTCCGGCGGCTGTCCAGCCCCCATATATCCTTGAGCACGATCAGCACCTCCACGCCGAAGATGAGCGACAGCGCCTGCGCCAGCCGCTTGAAATCGCGCGGCGGCAAGCGGCCCTTGAGCGGCGCGAGCGCCTCTTTCAGCAATTCGACGCGATGGCCGCGCGTGAAGGCCGGCTCGCCGCCCAGCGTACCCGCCTGGCGTCGCGCCCATTGATCGAGCGACAGCTTCAACGCTGCCTTGAATGTCGCCTCGAAGGCCTCGATGCGCGGCATGGCCGTATCGAACAGGTCTGCGACCCGGCGCTCGGCATCGGCGGCGGTGGATTTCCAAGTGAGGATCGGCCCGAGCCCCTCGTCGACGACCGCCTGCACCAAGGCTGCCTGGCTCGGGAAATAGCGATAGGCGGTGGCGCGGGAAACCTCGGCCGCCTCCGCCACCTCGCTGACCGAGGGCGTCGCCCCCGCCTGCATCAGCCTTGTCGCCGTCTCCAGCATCAGCCGTTTCGTACGCGCGCGGGGTCCGCGATCGGCTCTCTCACCGGTGTCTTCGTTCGTTGCGGGTTGTTGACGTGAGACATTCATACCAATACGATACGCGCGTCTCAAAAAATTGCAATGGCAGCCCCTTATCCCGGAGTGGCTATGTTGACGCTTTATGGCGCACAAAGCTTTCATCTGCTGAGCACCACCACCTTTGGGCCATCCAGCACAGGGGGGCGCAGATGAAGCGCGTCTATGTGGTGGGCACGGCCGATACCAAGGGCGAGGAACTCGGCTTCCTCGCGGATGCGATCGCAGCCACGGGCGCCGTCGTTTGCCGTGTCGATATCGGCACGCGAGGCGCGACCGTGCCGGTCGACGTCTCGGCTGAGGAGGTCGCCGCCTGTCATCCCGATGGCCGCGGTGCGGTGCTCGGCATCGACGACCGCGGCAGATCGGTTGCGGCGATGGCTGGGGCATTCACGCGCTTTGTCCAGTCGTGCACCGACATATCAGGTGTGGTCGGCATTGGCGGTGGTGGCGGCACCTCGATCGTCACCGCGGGCATGCGCGCGCTGCCGCTCGGCCTGCCCAAGATCATGGTCTCGACGCTCGCTTCGGGCGACACCGCTCCCTATGTGGACATATCCGACATCATCATGATGCCGTCGGTGACCGACATGGCTGGCCTCAACCGGCTGTCTCGTGTCGTCCTACACAACGCCGCCCAGGCGATAGCGGGCATGGCAGGCAATCCGGCGCCGGCAGCGGACGGCAAAGCATCGATCGGCCTCACCATGTTCGGCGTCACCACGCCTTGCGTGACCGCAATCGCCGATCAATTGCGCGACATCTACGACTGCATCGTCTTCCATGCCACCGGCACCGGCGGCCGCAGCATGGAGAAATTGGCCGACAGCAGCCTGCTGTCGGGTGTCATCGACATCACCACGACGGAGGTCTGCGACCTGCTGTTCAATGGCGTGCTGCCGGCGACGCAGGATCGTTTCGGTGCCATCGCCCGCACCGGCCTGCCCTATGTCGGTTCGGTGGGCGCGCTCGACATGGTCAACTTCTGGGCCCCTTCGACCATTCCGGAGCGCTATCGCGGCCGGTTGTTCTATGAGCACAACCCGAACGTCACCCTGATGCGCACGACCGCACAGGAATGCCGCGCGATCGGCGAATGGATCGGCACCAGGCTCGCCCATTGCGAAGGTCCAGTGCATTTCCTGATCCCGGAAAAAGGCGTCTCCGCACTCGATATCGAAGGCGGCGCCTTCTTCGATCCGGAAGCCGATGCCGTCCTGTTCGACGCCATCGAGCGCACCATCAGGCCAGGTGCGACGCGCCGCGTCACCCGCCTGCCGCTGCACATCAACGATCCCGAATTCGCCAGGGCCGCGGTCGCTGCCTTTCTCGATATCGCCAGACAGTGAGACCCAGACATGCCAGCCATACCGCGCAAGGACATATTGAAGAAATTCCGGGGAATGATCGACAAGGGCGTGCCGATCGTCGGCGGCGGTGCCGGCACCGGCCTGTCGGCCAAGGCAGAGGAAGCCGGCGGCATCGACCTCATCATCATCTACAATTCCGGCCGCTACCGCATGGCCGGACGCGGTTCGGCCGCGGGCCTGCTCGCCTATGGCAATGCCAACGAGATCGTCAAGGAGATGGCCTATGAGGTCTTGCCGGTGGTCAGGCGCACGCCCGTGCTGGCCGGCGTCAACGGCACCGATCCCTTCGTCATCATGCCGCTGCTGCTGGCGGAACTGAAGACGATGGGCTTTTCCGGCGTGCAGAATTTCCCGACTATCGGTCTCTTCGACGGCACCATGCGGCAGAGCTTCGAGGAGACCGGCATGGGCTTCGGCCTCGAGGTCGACATGATCGCCGAGGCGCACAAGCTCGATCTCTTGACCACGCCCTATGTCTTCACCCCCGAAGAAGCTCGCGCCATGGCCAAGGCCGGAGCCGACATCGTCGTTGCCCATATGGGTGTGACGACTGGCGGCTCGATCGGCGCCACCTCGGCCAAGTCGCTCGACGACTGCGTCGTTGCCATCGACGCCATTGCCGAGGCCGCGCGCTCGGTACGCAAGGATGTCATCCTGCTTTGCCATGGCGGCCCAATCTCAATGCCCGACGATGCGCGCTACATCCTCTCCCATGCCAAAGGCCTGCACGGCTTTTATGGCGCGAGCTCGATGGAACGGCTGCCCGCGGAAGCCGCGATCGCCAGGCAGACAGCGGATTTCAAGGCGCTCGGCGGCGAGAAGACCGCCAAGAAAAAGAAGGGATGATGAGAGATGGCCGACAAGAGCAAGGTGTTTGTCTACCCGAAGGACGTCAGCGCCTTCGGTTTCGACTGGGGGAAATTGTCCCTGACCGTTGCGCCCGAAGTGAATGGCGCGACCCGCTTTTCCGGCGGCGTCGTCGACCTGCCCTCGGGCAAGGGCCATACCCGCCATAACCATCCGGGCGCCGAGGAAATCATCTTCGTCATCTCGGGCCATGGCGAACAGATGGTCGAGGACGAGAAGGGCAATCCGGTGGTCGAGAATGTCGGCCCCGGCTGCACCATCTATGTGCCGGAAAGCCGGTTCCACTCGACGCTCAACACTGGTGACGGGCCTATGCGGCTCTTCGTGGTTTATTCGCCGGCGGGACCGGAGCTTGGGTTGCGTGAATTGCCGGATTTCAGGCTGATCCCGGCGGGACAGTGATGATCTGCTCGGGGCGGCGCCGCCCCTCATTGTCCTGCCGGACATTTCTCCCCGTGAAGTGACGGTGAGAAAGACGCTACACCGATGCTTTCGTCAATTTTCAACGGTGCAGGACGAGCGCGGAGGTTGCGACAGCTCCCTTCTGCCCGTCCCTATACGGGAGAAGGTGGCGGCAGCCGGATGAGGGGCAGCGCACCTCAATCCAATCAGGCCGTACCACCCTTGTTCCAGCCCCTGCCCCGATCACCGAACATCACATGACCAGCATCCGTCACCGCCACCGTATCCTCCAGCTTGATGAAGCCGCGCGTCGGGTGAAGCATGGTGGTCTCCACCGACAGCACCATGTTTTTCTCCAGCGGCTTGGCGGCATAAGTGCCTTCATAAGTCACCGGATGGTTGGTCATCAGGAACGGCGCCTCATGCGTGATCAGGCCCATGCCGTGGGCGAAGAAATCCGTGTAGGGCGCGACCTTGGATGTCTTCAGCACACCCTCGGCGTGAGCAATCATGTCGCCGCCAAGCGTGCCCGCCTTCACCTTCGAGAAGGCCGCCTGCTGCACGGTCTCGACCTCGGCCAGCAGATCTTCCAGCTCTGCGTCCGGTTCGCCCAGAATGCCCATCCTGCAGAGGTCGCCTATATAGCCGTGATAATTGCCGCCGGAATCGATCGACAGCACCTCGCCGTTCCTCCACGCCTGGCTTGACGAAGCGCGGTTGTGGCTGGAGCCCAGCGTAAGCAGGCAATATTCGAAATGCGCGCCGCGATTGGTCTCCTCGCGCCGCAGCTGCTCGATCATCTCGCTCTTGGTCGTGCCCTCACGTGCCCAGGCGATGGTCGCCAGCATGGAATCGGTGATCAGTTCGGAGGCGGTGCGCAGCTTTTCGAGCTCCGCGTCCGTCTTGATGGCGCGCATGCGTTCCAGCATGTCGGTCGCGTCGATCAATTTCGCGTCGGGCAAAGCCCTGCGGATCAGGGCATAGGCGTCCGACGGCAGGAAACCGGGTTCGATGCCGATGCGAGCACCGCCCTTGCCGATCTTCCTGACATGCTCGACGGCAAGATTGGCGGCGTCGAGCGTGCCCCAGCAGGCGGCATGCAGCGTCGGCGTCCAGAACGGATGGTTCTGGTGCTCGCCGCCCTCCATGCGGTTGCCTATATAGGCCGCATGGTCCGGCCCGCCCTTCTCGTAGACGACGATTGGCAGATAGCGGCTGTGGCCGATCGCATCCATGGCGGCGAAGAAGATGAACTTGTAGCCGCCCAACAGATACTGCGTGTTGTGCTTGGAGGTCGCAAGCAGCACGTCGATGCCGGCCTCCTCCATAAGCCGGTCGACCCTCGCCTGGTCGAACGGGATATTGCTGACGGCGCTCTTGCCCGGCGCAATGTTCATCGTTCTCTCCCTGAATTGCCCGGGATCGGTGCTGTTTCGCACTCGATCCGCCGGCTCGCGATCAAATCTGCACCATTTTTCCCACTGTGGTCTAGCCAGAATGTTTACGACGCAACGCCCGGACGGTCACCAAGCGTCATCTGTCCATATATCTGCGGATCTGGTCCTACCAGCCAGTCGAATTGAATGGACTTGTGCTAACTGGTCCAGCGGACGAAAATTTCAAAGCCAAGCAAGGATGCGCCATTCCATGTCTGGCGAAACCCTCGGCAAGGCTCATAATCCCGCCGCAAGAATGCCGATGCACGCGCCGGCGTTCGAGGGGTGTTGTCGCGCCCGGTCGCGGAGAGGACGGAGTTCGATCATGTCAGGTTTCACCATTTCCAGGCGCACCATGCTTACCGGCTCGGCAATACTGCTGGCCTCCACGGCCATGCCGGCACGGGGCTGGGCACAGACACCGAAGAAGGGCGGCCGGCTCGTGCTTGCCGCCGATTCCGAGCCACGCAACCTCAATCCGGCGATCGTCGCCTCCAACGGCGTCTTCTTCATCTCCAGCAAGATCGTCGAGACGTTGGCCGAAGCCTCCTTCGACGGTAAGGATGGGCTTGCACCTCGGCTGGCGGTGAGCTGGGAAGGGGCCGCCGACGGGTTGTCGGCGACGTTCAAGCTGCGCGAAGGAGTCAAATGGCATGACGGCAAGCCGTTCACCTCGGCCGACGTCGCCTTCTCGGCGCTGCAGATCTGGAAGCCGCTGCAGAATCTCGGCCGCACGGTGTTCAAGGACCTCAGCGCGGTCGACACACCAGACGATCTGACCGCCGTGTTCAAATTCGCCAAGCCGACACCGTTTCAGCTGATCCGAAATGCCTTGCCGGCGCTGAGCAGCGTCGTGCCGAAGCACGTCTACGAAGTCGGCAAGATCGAGGACAACCCGGCCAACAATGCTCCGGTCGGCACCGGGCCGTTCAAGTTCGGCGAGTACAAGGCCGGCCAGTATTACCGGCTGACGAAGAACACCGGTTACTGGGGCAAGGACGAGCCATATCTCGACGAAATCATTTATCAGGTCCTGCCCGACCGTACCTCGGCCGCTGCCGCGCTCGAAGCCGAGGAAATCCAGCTCGCGGCTTTCTCCGCCGTGCCACTGGCCGACCTCGACCGCATCTCCAAGGTTCCCGGCCTGAAGGTCATCACCAAGGGTTATGAGGGCCTGACCTACCAACTCGTGGTCGAAATCAACCATCGCCGCAAGGAACTGGCCGACATCAAGGTGCGCCAGGCCATCGCGCATGCCATCGACAAGGATTTCGTCGTCAAGACGGTGTTCCTCGGCTATGCCGCCACCGCCACCGGCCCGGTGCCGAAGAACGATCCGCAATTCTACACCGCCGACGTGCCGACTTATGCCTTCGACGTCGCCAAGGCCAACGCGCTGCTCGATGAAGCCGGTTACAAGAAAGGCGCTGACGGCAACCGCTTCTCGCTCAAGCTCTTGCCGGCCCCCTATTTCAACGAGACAAAACAGTTCGGCGATTATTTGCGCCAGGCGCTCGCGGCAATAGGCATCGACGCGCAACTGGTCAACAACGACTCGGCGGCGCACATCAAGGCGGTCTACACCGACCACGCCTTCGACCTCGCGGTCGGCCCGCCGGTCTTCCGGGGCGATCCGGCCATCTCGACCACCATCCTGGTGCAGAGTGGCATTCCCGATGGCGTGCCGTTCTCCAACCAAGGCGGCTACAAGAGCGACGCGCTCGACGCGCTGATCACCAAGGCCTCCGAAACGCTCGACACCACGGCGCGCACCGACCTCTATAAGGAATTCCAGAAGCAGGTCGCGGCCGACCTGCCGCTGATCAACGTCGCCGAATGGAGCTTCATCAGCGTCGCTAGTGACAAGGTCGGCAACATCGCCAACAACCCGCGCTGGGCGGTTTCGAACTGGGCGGACACATATTTGGCAGGCTGATCTTCCTTGCGGATTGCCTGTCGGGGTGCTCAGCTTCGGAGAATGAGAGTTCGTTCGCGCCCCCCTCTGTCCTGCCGGACATCTCCCCCGCAAGGGGGGAGATCGGCTGTTATCGCCGTCCCGAACAATTGCCAACTTTGCAGGACTGGGCACCGCGCTGAAGCCGCCAATCTCCCCCCGTGTGGGGGCCGGCAGGACGGAGGGGGGCGCCGTAGGGCGCGACCTCTAGCGTTTGCAAGCGGCGCCCTGCTGCCATGACCCGTGCCCTGGTCCTCCTCCGCCGTCGCTTCGTCGGCAGCATTTTCGTACTGCTGATCGTCGTCATCGGCACTTTCCTTTTGCTCGAAGCTGCCCCGGGTGATGCAGTCGACGCCTACATCGTCTCGACCGGCGGCGATGCCGGCATGATCGAGCTCTTGCGCCACCGCTGGGGCCTTGACCAGTCGGAGTTGACGCGGCTCGCCAACTATCTCTGGGCATTGCTGCATCTCGACCTCGGCCAGTCCGTCACCTTCTCCAGGCCGATCCGCGACGTCATCCTCGAGCGCCTGCCGGCCACGCTCATCCTGATGGTCAGCGCCACCGCGCTCTCCTTCGGCCTCGGCTCTACGCTCGGCATCTATGCCGGCGCAAGGCCCGGCGGTTTGCGTGACCGTTTTCTCTCCGTCGCCTCGCTGGCGCTCTACGCGGTGCCCGGCTTCTGGCTCGGCCTGGTGCTGATCGTAATCTTCGCCGTCGACCTGCGCTGGCTGCCGGTCGGCGGCGTCGAGACGCTGGCCTCGGACAAGACCGGTCTCGACCGCGCCGCCGACATCGCCATCCATCTGGTGCTGCCGGTTTCCGCACTCGGCTTCATCTATCTGGCACTCTATCTGCGCATGATGCGCGCCGGCATGGCCGAGGTCTGGCGCCAGGATTTTGTGCTGGCCTCCCGCGCCAGGGGGCTGTCGCGCCGCCGCATCGTGCTCGCCCATGTCGCCCGCAACGCACTGCTGCCGCTGGTCACCATGCTCGGTCTGCAATCGGCGCAGATGCTGGGCGGCAGCGTCGTCATCGAGAGCGTCTTTGCCGTGCCCGGCCTCGGCCGGCTGGCGCAGGAAGCGGTGGCCGCGCGCGACACCCCCTTGCTGCTTGGCATCATCCTCACAAGCGCAGTGCTGGTCATCCTCATCAACCTTCTTGTCGACATCGCCTATGCCTTCCTCGACCCGCGCGTCGGCGCCAGTGAGGCGGGCGCATGAACCGTCTGCGTCGCTTTCTGCGCACGCCCGAGGCAGTTGCCGGCATTATCCTTTTGACGGTGCTGTTTGCCATGGCGCTGTCGGCCTCGCTGTTGTTTCCCGGGGACCCGCAAGCGATTGCCGGCCCCGCGCTGCTGCCGCCATTCCAGGATTGGTCGCTGCCGCTCGGCACCGACCGGCTCGGCCGCGACGTATTGGCCGAACTGTTCCATGGCGCCCGCACCTCGCTTGCTGTCGGCCTTGCCGCGGCCGCCACGGCCCTCGTCATCGGCGCGATCGTCGGCACGCTGGCCGGCTTTGCCGGCGGCCTCGTCGACGAAGTGCTGATGCGCATCACCGACGCGTTCCAGACCGTACCTGGCTTCCTGCTGGCACTGGCCTTCGTCAGCGTGGTTGGCCCCTCGCTCGGCGTCGTCGTCGTGGCGATAGCGCTCGGCACCTGGACCGGGCCAGCGCGCATTGCGCGCGCGGAAGTGCTGTCGATCCGTGAGCGCGACTATGTCGCCGGTGCCCGCGTCATCGGCATGAGTCCGCTGGAGATCGCCTTTCGCGAAGTGCTGCCCAATGCCTTGCCGCCGGTGCTGGCGATGTCGTCGGTCATCGTCGCCGCCGCGATCCTCACTGAAGCGGCCCTGTCCTTCCTTGGCCTCGGCGATCCCAACCGCGTCACCTGGGGCGGCATGATCGCGGAAGGGCGCGCTGTCCTGCGCACCGCGCCGTTCCTGTCGATCGTCCCGGGCATTGCGCTGGTGCTGACGGTATTGGGCGTCTATCTCGCCGGCGAAGGCATCGTCGAGACGACGGCCGTGCGCAGGGGTCTGTCGTGACGGTGATGGCGTCGATCCGCGATCTGACGGTGACCTACCGCCGCGATGGCAGCGAGGTCGCGGCGCTGAAGAACATTACTCTCAATGTCCAGGCAGGCGAACGGCTGGCGATCATCGGCGAGAGTGGTTCGGGCAAGAGCACGCTGGCGCTGGCGATGGCGGGGGTGTTGCCGCAGTCCGCCAGGGCAGAAGGGAGCATCGAGTGGTTCTCCCTTTCATCGTTGGGTGCCAAGACGCCCCCCTCTGTCCTGCCGGAGGGGGGCCTCGCAGGGCGCAGGGGGCAAAAGTCTGCCTCCGTGCCAAACCATACCCTCCTCGGCGGCCGCGACATCGGCTTCGTCTTCCAGGACCCATCAGCCAGCCTCGACCCGGTGATGACCGTCGGCAAACAAATCGCGGAAGTGGTGCGCACCCATCTTGGTCTCGGCTGGCCAGCATCTTATGCCAGGGCAGAGACACTGCTCGAACGCGTCCACCTGCCCGACCCTGACTCCACCATTCACGCCTTCCCGCACCAACTCTCCGGCGGTCAAAAGCAGCGCGTGGCCATTGCCGCCGCGATTGCCGCCGGGCCGAAACTGCTGATCGCCGACGAGGCGACCAGCGCGCTCGACACCATCGTGCAGGCCGAGATCGTCGCGCTGATCCGACGGCTGGTGGCCGAGGACGGCATGACGCTGCTGTTTATCAGCCATGACATTGCGCTCGCCGCCGAGCTTGCCGAACGCATCGCCGTATTTCGTCATGGCGAACTGATCGAAATCGGCGGCACTGGGCAAATCGTCAACGCACCGACGCAAGCCTATACACGCGCGCTGCTCGACGCCCATATCGGCCTCGACGCCGAGCCCTTGCTGAACCGAAGCGGCTGAATCCATGAACCTGCTGACGGTATCCAATCTCATCAAACGCTATAGTCGCGGCGGCAAGACTCTCGCCGCGGTGGACGATGTCTCCTTCCATATCGAGCCAGGCGAAACGTTGGCGCTGGCAGGCCCTTCCGGCAGCGGCAAGTCGACAATCGCGCGGCTGGTGCTGCGACTGATCGAGCCGGATGGCGGACGCATCGAATTCGAAGGCGATAATTTCCTTGCCTTGCGCGGCGCGGCCTTGCTTGCGCGCCGCGCCCGCCTGCAGATGGTGTTCCAGGATCCGCTCGCCGCCTTCAATCCGCGCGCCACGGTGGCGCGCGTCCTCGACGACCCCTTGCGCATCCACGGCGTCGCCTCGCGATCCGAGCGCCCGCGCCGCATCGCTGCCCTGCTGGAACGGGTCGGCCTGGCGGCCGATCTTGCGCCCCGCGCCATCCACGAAATCTCCGGCGGACAGCGGCAGCGCGTGGCGATTGCCCGCGCCATCGCCACCAAACCGTCGCTGATCGTGCTTGACGAAGCGGTATCGGCGCTCGATGTTTCAGTGCGCGGCCAGATCCTCAATCTGCTGCTCGACCTGCAGCGCGAGGAACGGATCGCCTATCTCTTCATTTCGCATGATCTCGGCGTCGTCCGGGCGGTCGCCCACCGTGTCATCCTTCTCGATGCCGGTCGGATCGCCGAGAACGGTGATGCCCGAACCGTCATCGGTGCACCGCAATCGGCCATCGGCCAAGCGCTGGTGGCAGCCGCCCCGAGATTACACAGGACCACACAGGACGCATCATGACCGATCCCGAAGCCAGAGCAGAGAAACTGTCGCGCGAGCTCGATTCCGCCTTCCGCAACCGCGCCGATCTCTATCGCCTGTTTCTCGACGAATTGACCGAGGAACTGGGCGCCGAAAAGGCCGAGGCGATCATGATCCGCGCCATCGAACAGCGTGGTAGGGAGGTTGCAGCGGCCGCTTTTGCCGCCTTCGGCCCCAACGATGCGCCAGCAATCGGCGAGGCGTTTCTGGCTGTCAGCCCGGATGGCGGCCTGATGTACCCGACCGATATCGAACGCGGCGATGACCGCATCGCTTTCAAGGTCAAGCGCTGCCCGCTGAAGGATGCCTGGGTCGAGGCTGGTGTCGGCGACGACAAACTCGCGACGCTCTGCCGCATCGCCGGCGCCTTCGACCGCGGCCTCTTCGAGGCGACCGGCGTGCGCTTCGACAACATCACCTGGACGCCGGGCCGCGGCTCCGGCTGCTGCCACATCGTACTAACCAATCGCGATGCCGGCTAAGCAATTTATCGTCCTAAGAATGCGTTGAGGTTCAGCTCTGGCTGAGCCCAAAGCGGCTGATGCCGAGAACCGGAGCATCACCTGAACATCGACACACGTTAACCCCCGACCATCAGCCGGACGACCTCATCATGGTTGGTCTCGGAAATCTTGCGCTCGCCGGCCTGGACGCCGCGCCGCAGCACGACGATGCGGTCCGAGACCGCAAAGATATCCTGAAGATTATGCGAGATGAAGATCACGCCGCGTCCTTGCGCCTTGAGCTGGTGGATCAGCGAAATCACCTTGCGCTGCTCCGGCACGCCCAATGCCGCCGTCGGTTCGTCCATGATGAGGATCTGCGCGTCCCAGTAGACGGCGCGGCCGATCGCGACGGCCTGGCGCTGGCCGCCGGAGAAATTGCTGACCGGGGCGTTCATCCGGCTGACGTGGAAATCCAGCCGCTTCATCGTCTCCCTGGCCGCGTCGGCCATCGCCTTGCGGTCGAGCACCGGCAGAAAGCCGAACGCCTTGCGCATCGGTTCGCGGCCAAGGAAGATGTTGGCGCCGATCGATAGATTGTCGGCCAGGGCCAGATCCTGGTAGATCGTCTCGATGCCTTTTTCGCGCGCCTCCTGCGGCGTCGCGAATGCCACCGGCTGGCCACCGAGCAGGATTTCGCCGCCTGTTGGCTGGAACACGCCCGAGATCGCCTTGATCAGCGTTGTCTTGCCTGCACCATTGTCGCCGGCAAGCGCCACCACTTCGCCCGGCCTCACGGCCATGGAGAAATCGCTGAGCGCACGCACCGCGCCGAAATGCTTGGACAGGTTGCGGACTTCGAGCAAGGGGGTGTTCGCGTTGGTGCTATTCATCCTGGCGGCCTCCACTGAACCGGCGCTGCGCCTGGTCTATGAGCACGGAAATGATGATGACGACGCCGACGGCGATGAACTGCCAGAACGGCTCGACATTGACGAAGACCAGCCCGTACTGGATCACCGCGATCACCAGCGCGCCGGCGACCGTGCCCAGGATCGTGCCGGAGCCTCCGAACAGGCTGGCGCCGCCGATCACCACCGCAGCGACGCTGTCGAGCAGCAGCGGCTCGCCGGCTTGTGCCGCGCCGGCGGTGAAGCGCGCCGCGTAGAGCGCCCCGCCAAGGCCGGCGCACATCGCCGACAGCACATAGAGCCGCAATATGTGGCCCCTGATGTCGATACCGGCACGCCGCGCCGCCTGCACATTGGCGCCGATGGCATAATTGTGCTGGCCGAACCGTGTCTGGCCGAGCAGATAATGCATCGCGATGACGAAAACGGCAGCGATCATGACCAGATAAGGCACGCCGTGGAACTTGCCGTTGCCGAGCAGCGCGAACCAGGAATTCTGCACCGGCACAGTCGTGCCGCCGGCAAGCAGGAAGGCGACACCGCGCGCCACGCCGAACATGCCGAGCGTTCCGATGAACGGCGGCACCCTGAGGCGCGAGATTAGGAGGCCATTGATGATGCCGGGCAAGCTGGCGACGATCACCGCCGCAAGGATGCCAGCCAGCATGGCCAGCGGCAAGGGAATGGCGGCGGCACCCGCCAGATTTGTGGCATGCGCGGCAACGACGGCGGCAAGCCCCATGATGAAGCCGAGCGACAGGTCTATGCCGCCCGAAATGATGACGAAGGTCTGTCCGGTCGCCAGCAGCAGCGGCGCTATCGCGAAGATCGCGATGGACTGCAAGTTGAACGGGTTGAGCACGAACGTCGCGCCGAAGGCGAACCTCGACCATATCTCGAAGCAGATGATCAGGCCGGCGAGGAACAACCAGGCGCGCCCTTCGGCGATGCGTCCGATCAGGGTCCTGGCCGGATCGCCATGATCGGCCTGGGGGGCGACATGCTTCTCGGCCGGCTGGGCTGGTGATGTCGAGGTCATGAATACTCCGCGGCGCGGCTGCCTTCAAAAAGACCCCGCCTTTCGCGGGACCCGGCACGAGCTCCCCCCGGCGATACCGGGAGGAGCCAAGCTCGTCTGGACCTACTCGGAGTAGAGATACTTCGAGATCTTCGGGTCCGCGATGTTGGACTTGTCCATGATCGTGAAGCCGGTGCCGATCGCGACCGGGATCGACTGGCCGGTCAGATGGGCATAGGCCGAAACGACCCCGAAATAACCGATCTCGGCGGGATGCTGGGCGATTGCCACATCCACGAGACCGGTATTGATGTTGTCGACGATGCTGGTCGGTGCATCGAAGGCAACGACCTTGACGGTGCCCGTCTGGCCCGCCTGCTTGACGCCGTTGGCGGCACCCAGGGCCGAGAACAGATTGGCGCCGAACACGCCGACGAGATCGGGATTGCGCGCGAAGACAGCCTGCAGCTGCGAGGCCGCCTTGTTGGCGTCGTCATCATTGAATTGGGTCTCCAGCACGGTGATGCCCGTATGCTTGGCCATCTCCTTCTTGAACCCCTCTTCGCGCTGGTCGGTCGTCGAAATGCCGGGCTTGACGTTCGACACATAGACCTTGCCCTTGTCGCCGATGGCGGTGGCCAGCGCGCGCGCGGCGATCTCCCCGCCCAGCACATTGTCCGAGGCAATGTAGGCCAGCGGAAAATCGGCATCGCCGGCACCCGTCTGGTAGACGCCGCTGCCGATGAAGGTATCGACTGTTATGACCGGGATGCCGGCGTCATTGGCCTTGCGCAGCGGCTCGACCAGCTGAACCTTGTCGGTCGGCGCGATCAGGATCGCATCCGGCTTCTTGGCGATGACCGCGTCGAGCACCGGCACCTGGGTGACCGGGTTGAAGTCTGGAGCGCCCTGGAAGACCAGGTTCACGCCGAGCGCATCGGCCGCCGCCTGGGCACCCTTGCGCATGGTGATGTAGAAGCCGTCGGTGGTGAGGCCTGGAATGAGCGCAATGGTGTATTTCTTGTCCTGCGCCTGTGCCGGCGCCATCAGCACCGTCGCGCTGACGGCAAGTACCGCGAGCGCGGCAACGATCTTCTTCATGACATCCTCCTCATTGTTGGCAGTTCTGCCGTTTTCGGTGACATTGGAATGGCCGTCATCCGCGCGGAGGCAGGATGCCGACGGCCGGGAACGCCTGTTGCCTTTCGCGGGCAGCTCCTCCCAAGCGCCCTCCAGTCTAAATGTCAGCCGGTCCAGCCGACCGGCACAATCGCCGTGCTCGCTTTCCTCGCCTCCGCGAGGTTAGGGAACCACCGCGTCCGGCATGCCTGCACGCCGGGTTCGCAGTTTGTAACACTTTGCAGAAATAAATTGCAACACGGTTTTTTCCGAGGCCACAACGCCGGCTTTTCCAGACATCATCTGACTGCTCCTCGGAGCCCCCGGCGAACTATCGTCCCGACTCTCCGGCGACACAATCGATTTCGCAACAGCTTCTCTCCGCGCCGACAGCGAGGCATCAGTCCGGCGGCTATCGCGTTGCAAGAACCGCGAGGATGGCCTGCGCCGTCTTGGTATCCGTTACCAGCGCGTTGATCAGCCGGGCGCGAGCGGCGCCAATGATGGCCGTCGCTTTTTCCGGCGTCGCGGCGATACCGATCACCAAGGGCACGGCCCGAAGTTGCGCCGGCGACATGGCGATCATCCGGCCCTCTCCTTCCCAGGCTATCAGCACGCCATCGGCATCGAAATAATGCCGAAGGACATCGCCGGCCGCATGGACCAGCGCCTGCTCGCTCGGCGTGGCGGCACTCGCCTCGGGCGCGTTGATGGCATGCGGCAGGCCAATGCCGACGATCGCCACATCAGTCCTGTCCCACAGCGCGACGGCATCGCGGATGGTGGCGTCTCCGAGGAAGACCTCGCGCAGCTCGCTCGACGGCAGATAGGGGGCGTGGATGAAGTGCGGCGTGCCGCCGAACTCCTCCGCGGCAAGCCGCACGAATTCGTTGACCTGGAAATGCGCCGCGTGCTGCTGCATGCCGCCGGTTGCGGCCACCGTCAGCACGCCTGGCATGCGTGGCAGGCCGGCTCGAATGACCTCGCGCACGGCGCGCCCCCAGCCGATGGCGACCACGGAGCCGGCCACCAGCTGCGCCTGCCTGAGCAAAGCGCCAAGCGGGGCGGAAAGCGCCGTCAGCGCGCCCGCCGCCGGCGTCTCGACAACGGCGGCGTCCCGCAATTTCAATCCGTCGACAAGTTCCCTGGTGATATCTTCCGGCGTCGCCAGGTCGATGACCTCGATGCGCACGATACCCTCCGCCCGCGCCCGCTGCAGCAGACGCGAAATCGTCGCGGTGGAGACACCGAGCTGCCGCGCTATGTCGACCTGCGACATCTCCTCCACGTAGTGCAGCTTGGCAACCGTGTGCAGCATGGTGCGCGATGCGGTCGCGTCCTGGACGGAGGGAACAGACAGCTTGCAATTCCTTTCAGCAACGTGTTACACACGTATACGCCGATGGGAGTTATCGCGCAAATCCGGCGAACTCGCAACTTGAGGGCCATACCAGGCCAAGCGCCGGCAAGGCTCCTTATCCCAGCGGCCGGCGATGCCTCAGGCGGCAAAAATCTCCCTGCCGGCAGGCGGGCAAACTGACCATTGTATCCACGGGATCAGCGCCCTCGGCGAGAGAGCGCCAACATCGGACAGAAGACCATGACGAAGATGACCACCGCGGAACGGCGCGGCTACCAGCAGATATGCGGCAAGGACGGGGCCATGGTGGCCATCGCTTGCGACCAGCGCGGCGGCATGCGCACCTTGCTGGCGTCCGACCCCGCGGACCAGGCCAGGATCACCAACGACATGCTCGGCGACACCAAGGCCGACATCACGCGCTACCTGGCAAGTGCGGCCTCCTGCGTGCTGCTCGACCCGCTCTGCGCCGTGCCGCGGGTTGTCGATGAAGGCGTGCTGAACCGGGATACCGCACTCCTCATCGGCCTCGACGCCTCCGGTTTCGATGTCTCGCCGGAAGGCTACCGCCTGTCTCGGCTGGTTCCCGACATCGATGCTCGGCGCGTGCGCGAACTCGGCGGCACGGGCGGCAAGATCATGGTGTATCTGCGAGCCGACAAGCCGCAGGCCAACGAACACAACATCGCCATCCTGCGCCAATGCATCACCGATTTCGGCAAGGAGGACCTGCTGCTCGTGGTCGAATTCCTGACCTATCAGCTCGAAGGTGAAAGCCCCGAGGACTATGCGGCCAAGACACCCTGGCTGATCGAGGAGGGTACAAGGATCTCGCTGGACTGCGGCGCGAAGGTGCTGAAGCTTCCCTACCCCGGAACGCCGGAAGCCTGCGCCAACATCACAAAAATGGCCGGCGAAGTGCCGTGGGCCGTGCTTTCGGCTGGCGTCAACCACGCCACCTTTCTCGGCCAGGTCGAGATCGCCATGCAAAACGGCGCCTCCGGTGTGATCGCCGGCCGTTCACTGTGGAAGGACTGCATCTCGCTCGACCGTGACATTCAACGCGAAAGGCTTGAGACCATCGCGGTGCCGCGACTGCGCGAGATCCAGGCGGTGATCGGGCACTATCGGCAGAAGGCCGCCGCCTGATATCCTGTTGGATCACCGGCACGTGCAGGATGTCATGCCACAAAAGTCGATGGCCATAGGGATCGATATCGGCGGCACCAATTTGCGTGCCGCCCGCATCTCGGGCACCGGTGAAATCCTAAAACGCCTTTCCGAGAAGAGCGCGCCCGATCCGGAACTGGTGCTTGGCCGCGTTGCCGACATGGTGCGCCTTCTCGATACGCCTGATGTGGTGGCCATCGGCGTCGGTGTTCCCGGCCGCGTCGATGCGCGCCGCGGCGCGGTCCTGTCGGGAGGCTACGTCAACCTTGCCTCGGCCGCGCTCGCGCAGCGGCTGGAAAGCATGACCGGCAAGCCTGTTGTCCTCGACAATGACTGCAATATGGCGCTGGCCGCCGAGATGGTCCTTGGCGCCGGCCAAGGCCACGACAACATCGCGATGTTCACCATCGGTACAGGCATCGGCGGCGCCGTCCTCCAGAACCGACGGATCATGCGCGGCCGGGCAACGGCGGGGCAACTTGGCCACATCACCGTCGACGTCAACGGCGAGGTCTGCGCCTGCGGGCGTCGCGGCTGTGTCGAAACCACCAGCTCCGGCACGGCACTTGGCCGCCATATCGCGCGCGCCGGCTTTGACCCCAACGTTTCGGTCGACCAGCTCTTTGCCCGCGACGCGGCCGGCGACATCAAGGCGCGCGGCATACTGGAGACCTGGGCAAGGCCGCTGCGCGCGGCGATCGATACCACCGTCGCCATGTTCGACCCCGATCTCGTCCTGCTTGGCGGTGGGCTTGGCCTGGCGGCACACAGAGCGCTTGGCCACGCGCCGGCGCTGGCGCCGTGGTACCAATGCCCGGTAGCGCCGGCGCAGCTCGGCGACGATGCCGGTGTGATCGGCGCCGCGCTGCAGGCGCTTTCGGCGACAGCGTCGACATCGCCTTCCGTTCAGCCTGGCCGCGCCAGACGCGCCGTGCTCGTCAACGGCATCCCGGCCAGCGGCAAGAGCACAGTGTCACGCGGCATCGCCGATCGCATGGGATGGCCGCTGCTTGCACTCGATACCGTCAAGAATCCGTTCCTCGAAGTGCTCGGCGGCGCCGACCGCGAATTCAATCGCACGCTCGGCCGCGCCAGCTATCAGGCAATCTGGTCGCTCGTCGGCGACGCCCCTGCAGGCAGCACCTTCATCGTCGATGCCTGGTTCGGTTTCCAGCCGCGGCAAGTGCTCGAAGATCATCTGCGCAAGGCCGGCGTCGAACACACAGTCGAATTCTGGTGCCACGCGCCCGGCGAGGTTCTGGCCGAACGTTATGGCGCCCGGCTCGGTCAGCGCCTACCCGGCCATCCCGGCGCTGCCTATATCCCTGAACTGATTGAACTGGCCAAGCGCGCCGAACCGCTGCGGCGCGGGCCGCTGTTCGACGTCGATACGACGCAGCCGATCGACTTCGATGCCATCGCCGCATGGCTGCGCGCGACCCTGGCCAGCGACGCCTGAGCCGCTTCAGGTGCCAGCGCCGGTTATGCCGGTGGCAGCCGAAGCGTCGCGCGGGCGATCTGCCAGGCGGATTTGACATGCCGCCGTGCCGCCGCTTCAGCCTCGTCGGGCCTGCGCGATCTGATGGCGTCCATGATCTCGGTCATCTCGGCAATCGCCGGTCCGCGACGGTTAACCGAAAGAATGGTCATGGAACGCAGCTGATTGATGCGCACATTGAGCCCGGTCACGATCTCCCAGGCGACGCGCTTGTCGGCTGCCTCGAAAAGCACTTCGTAGAACTTTGTCGTCGCCCGCATTACCTCGGCTGGCTTGCCGGATGCCCAAGCTTCGAAAAGATTGGCGAGCGCACTGTCGAGCAGGGTCAGTTGCGCGTTCGTCGCCGACATGGCGCAGGCACGCGCGGCTATGCCTTCGAGCAGGGCCCTGAGCTCATAGATCTCGTCGGTTCGACCAAGGTCCGGCTTGGCCACCGCCGGCCCGTGCCCCGGTATCATCTGCACCAGGCCTTCAGCCTCTAGCTGCCGCAAGACCTCGCGTACGACCGAACGGCTGACGCCGAGCTGGTCGCAAAGCGGCCGCTCGACCAGCCTTTCGCCAGGCTGGAAATGGAAATCCATGATCGCCTCGCGCATGCGCTCCAGCGCCAGTGTTCTCAAGGTCTTGGCGCTGCGGTCGATGCGAAGCGTGTCGTCTGACATGGGCGGTCTCCTGCCTCGCCACGAAAACAGATTCCATGGCCGGTTGACAAGTTTCTTGGCGCTCCATACCATGGTATACCATAAGATGATATGGCATAGACGACCGAGGACTTCATGCAGCCCGTCATTCGCAAGATCGTCACCTACACCGAAAACACGCTGATTGAGGGCGGCAAGGCAGCGCCTCGGCCGCTGCGCCTGATCGGCGTCGCGGCAGTGCTTGCCAATCCGTGGGCCGGACGCGGCTTCACCGACGATCTGTCGCCCGAAATCCGCGCCTGTGCGCCAGTGCTGGGAGAGACGCTGACCCGGGAAATCATCGCCGTCGCCGGTTCGGGCGACGCCATCGAGGGCTACGGCAAGGCCGCGATCTGCGGCACGTCGGGCGAGATCGAACACGCTTCGGCACTGATCCACACGCTGCATTTCGGCAATTACTACCGCCGTGCCGTGGGCGCCAAGACCTATCTCGCCTTCACCAATCTGCGCGGCGGCCCGAACACACCGATCATGATCCCGCTGATGGACAAGAACGACGAGGGTAGGCGCTCGCACTACCTGACAGTGCATTTCCAGATCGGCGACGCGCCGGCGCCGGACGAGTTGGTGGTGGCTCTCGGCGCCTCGATCGGCGGCCGGCCGCACCATCGTATCGGCGACCGCTACCAGGACCTCAAGGAAGTGGGCGACCTGCATGGCTGACGCACCCGCATCGGCATGGGCTCGACAGGGTACGGCGCCTGATGGCACCGGCTTCATTCGAGCCGGCTCGGGCGCGCCGGTACTGTTCATCCATGGCGTCGGCATGAATGCCGCGATCTGGCAGCCGCAGATCGACAGGATGGCCGGCAGTTGGGATGTGATCGCCATCGACATGCTCGGCCATGGCCGGTCGCCGCTCCCGCCACCGAGCCCGGAACTGGCCGACTATGCCGACCAGGCCATTCGCTTGCTCGATCATCTCGGCCTCGACAAGGTGTCGGTCGTCGGCCACTCGATGGGCGCGCTCGTCGCCCAGGAGCTTGCGTTGCGGGCACCGCAGCGCGTTCGCGGCATCGTATCGCTGAATGCCGTGTTCCGGCGCCCACCCGAATTGGCCGAGGCCGTCCGCCAGCGCGCGGCCGCCCTCACCGGCCAGGGCGACGCGACTGGCACGGCACAGACCATTGCCCGCTGGTTCGGGGATCCGGTGCCCGCCGAACTCGAGGCGGCGGCGGGCAAGACGGCGTCCGCGCTCAGCGCGGTCGACCCGGAAGGCTACGCCCGCACCTATCGCCTGTTCGCCCGCGCCGACGGCGACCACGCCGAGCGCCTGCAAACGCTTGCCGTGCCGGCTCTGTTCATGACCGGGTCCGAGGACAGGAACTCCTCGCCAGCGATGTCGGCCGCTCTGGCACGGTTGGCGCCGCATGGCCGCTGCATCGTGCTTGCCGGCGAACGGCACATGATGGCGGTGGCCGCACCGGACCGCACCACGCGCCGCATCGTCGGCTTCCTCGAAGCAACGGAGCGAGGGGACGGGACGGTGACTTCCGGTTTCGACAGCGGCGACTTCCGCCGCGCGCTCGGCTCCTTCCTTACCGGCGTCACCATCGTCACCACGATCGGGCCCGAAGGCGAGCCGCGCGGCTTCACAGCCAACTCCTTCACCTCGGTGTCGCTCGATCCGCCGCTGGTACTCGTCTGTATCGCCCACAAAGCCTTGGGCCATCCCGTCTTCGCCACCTCGAAGAGCTTCGCCATCAACATCCTCAATGAGGATCAGAAGGCGGCGTCCGGCATCTTCGCCTCGAAAGCGGCCGACAAATTCGCATCCGTGGCCTGGCGTCCAGGACAGACCGGCAGCCCGTTGCTGGACGGCTCGGTCGCGTCCTTCGACTGCGACATGGAGCGGCTGGTCGACGCGGGAGACCATTCCATCCTCATCGGCCGCGTACGCGATTTCGAGCACAACTCCTCGCAGCCTCTCGGCTACTGCCGCGGCGCCTATATCGCACCCGGCCTCAGCCAGGAGGCGCTTGCCGCCGCCCAGCCCGGCACCGATGTCGGCGCCATTCTCGAAAATGGCGGCAGGATCCTGTTTCTGGAAACGGCTGATGGCTTCGACCTGCCGCGCGGCCGGGGACTGGGCTCGGCCGGCGATGGCACGAGCCTCCGGGGCCTGCTTGCCGCCAAGGCTATCGAGGCCCAGCTCGGCTTCCTTTTCGCCGTCTGGGACGACGCTGGCAATTCGTCGCGCACGCATGTTTATTATCGCGGCACGTTCGACGTGCCCGCCTCCAGCGATCGTGGCATCCGGCTGGTCGACATCGACGCGATCGGCGACTTGAAGATCGTCGATCCGGCGGTCCGCTCGATGCTTACCCGCTATGTCAGGGAATGCATGCAGGACGCCTTTGGCGTCTATGTCGGCAATGAGATGGAAGGCGAAGTCAGGCCGCTAGGCAAAGCGCCCACGTCCGCTGCCTCCTATACAGGTGACCACAGATGAAGTTCTCGCTCTTCGTGCATATGGAACGGTCGGATCTCGCCAAGCCGCATTCGGAGCTGGTGAGCGAGCTCGAGGAATTGGTCCTGCAAGCGGAGCAGGCCGGCTTCGAGACGGCCTGGATCGGCGAGCATCACGGCATGGAATTCACCATCTCGCCGAACCCGTTCGTCAACATCGCCTATCTGGCGGCCAAAACCAGCCGCATCCGTCTCGGCACTGGCACGATCGTTGCGCCATTCTGGCATCCGATCAAGCTCGCCGGCGAAGCGGCGATGGCCGACGTCATCAGCGGCGGCCGGCTCGACATCGGCATCGCGCGCGGCGCCTACAGTTACGAATATCAACGTCTCTTCCCCGGTCTCGACGCCTGGGGCGCGGGCCAGCGCATGCGTGAGATGGTGCCGGCGATCCGTGGCCTATGGGACGGCGATTTCGAACTCTCCGGCGAGTTCTGGTCGTTCCCGCCGACCACTTCCTCGCCCAAGCCCTTGCAGAAACCATATCCGCCGATCTGGGTAGCGGCGCGCGACCCGAACTCGCACGATTTTGCGGTCGTCAACCACTGCAAGGTCCAGGTAACGCCGCTGGCTTCAGGCGACGACGAGGTGTCGAGCCTGATGCAGCGCTTCAACGCTGCTTGCGACGCGCATCCCGACATCGCCCGGCCGGAAATCATGCTCTTGATGCACACATTCGTCGCCGAGGATGCGGCCGACGCCGATCGGCTCGCCCGGGACCTGTCGAATTTCTACTGCCAGTTCGGCGCCTGGTTCCAGAACGAGAAGCCGGTGCATCAAGGCGTATTGGAGCCGCTCACAGAGGATGAGATCGCCGCGATGCCGCAATATGCGCCGGACAAGATCAGGCAGAATCTGGTGATCGGCAAAGCCGACGAAGTCATTGCCCGGCTGAAGGCCTATGAGGCACTCGGTTACGACCAGTACTCGATCTGGATCGACAGCGGGCTCTCGCACGAACGCAAGAAGAAATCGCTGCAACTGTTCATCGACCGGGTGATGCCGGCCTTCCTCTGATAGCGAGCCCATGACCGACGCTCTTTTCAGGAACTTCATCGACGGCCGCTTCGACGAGCCATCCGCGACCTTCGACAGCATCGATCCGTCGACCGGCGCGCCATGGGCCAGGATGCCGGCGGCAAGCGAAGCCGATGTCGACCGTGCCGTCGAGGCGGCGCACCGGGCACTGCGTTCGGGCCCGTGGACGGCGATGACCGCCACCGCGCGCGGCAAACTGCTGGTCAAGCTCGGCGACCTCGTCGCCGCCAATGCCAGGCGTCTTGCCGAACTCGAGACACGCGACACCGGCAAGATCATTCGCGAGACCCGTGCCCAGATCGCCTATGTCGGCGACTACTACCGCTACTATGGCGGGCTCGCCGACAAGCATGAAGGCGCGCATGTGCCGATCGACAAGGCGGATCTCGACGTCACCATCCGTCGCGAGCCGATCGGCGTCGTTGCCGCGGTCGTGCCTTGGAATTCGCAGCTCTTCCTGTCCGCCGTCAAGCTCGGCCCGGCGCTGGCCGCCGGCTGCACGGTCGTGCTCAAGGCCTCCGAGGACGGCCCGGCGCCGTTGCTTGCCTTCGCCGAACTCGTCCAGCAGGCCGGCTTTCCCGAAGGCACCGTCAACATCCTCACCGGCTTCGGCCAGGATTGCGGCCGCCGCCTGACCAGCCATCCGCTGGTCTCGCGCGTCGCCTTCACCGGCGGCCCGTCCACGGCGCGTGCGATCGTCAGGAACACAGCGGAAAATCTCGCCTATACGACGCTCGAGCTCGGCGGCAAGAGCCCGGTCGTGGTCTTCGCCGATGCCGATCTCGACAGCGCCGCCAACGCGGTGGTGGCCGGCATTTTTGCCGCGACCGGCCAAAGCTGCGTCGCCGGCTCGCGACTGCTGGTCGAAGGTTCGGTGAAGGACGAGTTCCTCGCCCGGCTGAAACGCAAGGCCGAGGCGATCAGGATCGGCGATCCGCAGGACCCGGCCACCGAAATGGGTCCGCTCGCCACACAACGTCAGCGCGACTGGATCGAAAAGATCGTCGTGGAAAGCCTCGCCAAGGGCGGCACGCTGATCACCGGAGGGACACGCCCCGGCGGCCCCGGCTTCTACTACGCGCCGACCATCATCGTTGCCGGCGATAGCAATCTGGCATGCGTGCGCGAGGAATTGTTCGGGCCTGTGCTCAGCGTGCTTGCCTTCGACACCGAAGCACAAGCGCTGGCGCTCGCCAACGACACCCCCTTCGGCCTGGCTTCCGGCGTGTTCACCAGCAATCTCGGCAAGGCGCACCGCATGGCGCGCGACATCCATGCCGGCGTCGTCTGGGTCAACACCTACCGCGCCGTGTCGCCGCTCGTTCCCTTCGGGGGTTACGGCCATTCCGGGCTCGGCCGCGAGGGCGGCCTCGATGCCATCAGAGACTATACGCGCTCCAAATCCGTCTGGATCAAGACCTCGGACGAGCTGATCCCCGATCCCTTCGTCATGCGCTGAACAGCGTGTGACGCAGGTGCACTGAGAAAAACAAGAACAGACCAACAGAGGAGAACAAAATGAAACTGATTTTGACCGGCATTCTGGCCGGACTGCTCGCGGCGACCGCCGCCAAAGCCGATGAAATGGCGTTCACCAGCTGGGGTGGCACAACACAAGAGGCACAGACCAAATCCTGGGCAGCGCCCTTCGAAGCCAGCTCCGGCATCAAGGTCCTCCAGGACGGGCCGACCGACTACGGCAAGCTCAAGGCCATGGTCGACGCCGGCAACGTCACCTGGGATGTCGTCGACGTCGAGATGGACTTCGCCATCAAGGCCGCCAAGGATGGCCTGCTGGAGCCTATCGACTATGCGATCGTGCCCAAGGCCGATCTCGACCCCCGCTTCAGCAATGAGCATGCCGTCGGCAGCTTCTACTATTCCTTCGTGCTCGCCTGGAACAAGGCCGCGGTCTCCGGTGACACGGCGAGCTGGGCCGACATGTTCGACACCAAGAAGTTCCCCGGCAAACGGACCTTCTACAAATGGTCGGCGCCGGGCGTCATCGAGATCGCACTGCTCGCCGACGGCGTGCCGGCGGACAAGCTCTATCCGCTCGATCTCGACCGCGCCTTCAAGAAGCTCGACACCATCAAGTCGGACATTGTCTGGTGGAGCGGTGGTGCGGAGTCGCAGCAGCTGATCGCCTCAGGCGAGGCCGCCTTCGGCCAGCTCTGGAACGGCCGCGTCTTCGCGTTGCAGCAGGACGGAACCGATGTCGGCGTCTCCTGGAAGCAGAACCTAACCGCCGCCGACGTTCTGGTCGTACCGAAAGGGGCGAAGAACAAGGACAGCGCCATGAAGTTCCTGGCCGCGGCCACCAGCCCGGCCGGCCAGGCGAAATTCGCCGAGGCCAGCGGCTATGCGCCGATCAATACCAAGGCCAAGGCCGAGATGCCGGCCGATGCGGTCAAGGCCCTGCCCGACGCTCATGTCGACGGCCAGATCAACCTCGACATGAACTACTGGGCCGAGCATCGCGACGAGATCGCCACGCGCTGGTACGCCTGGCAGACCAAATAGCGCCACAGAAACCGACGGGGCGCGGGAACCGCGCCCCGTTCGGGTAACGGGAACCGGCCGATGCAAGGAAATTCTCTCAGACGCGGCGCCATTGCCGGCCTGCCGGCCGGCAGCGGCGGCGCCTTGCCGGCCGTCGTTCTGGTCGGCCTGTTCTTCGTCGTACCGGTCGTCGCCCTTTTGCTGCGCAGCGTCACCGATCCCGAGCCCGGTCTGCAGAACTACGCCGCGCTGTTCGGCAGCGGCACCTATGTGCGCGTATTCCTGAACACCTTCCTCGTCGCCGCTGTCGTCACCACCGTCACCATCGTGGTGGCGTTTCCGGTCGCCTGGATGCTGGCGATCATGCCGCCGGCCTTCGGCTCGCTCGTCTTCGGCATCATCATCCTGTCGATGTGGACCAACCTCCTCACCCGGACCTATGCCTGGATGGTGCTGCTGCAACGCACAGGGGTGATCAACAGGACGCTGATGGAGCTGGGCATCATCCAGGAGCCGCTGCCGCTGATCAACAATCTCACCGGCGTCACCATCGGCATGGTCTACATCATGCTGCCCTTCATGATCCTGCCGCTGGTCGGCACGCTGCGCGCCATCGACCCGATGACGCTGCGCGCCGCCGCCCTTTGCGGGGCAACCCCGTTCCAGGCCTTCTGCCGTATCCTGTTGCCGCTGTCGCTTCCCGGCATCGCCGCCGGCGGGCTGATGGTCTTCGTCATGTCGCTTGGCTACTTCGTCACGCCTGCCCTGCTCGGCGGCACGTCCAACATGATGCTGGCCGAGATGATCGCCCAGACGGTGCAGTCGCTGCTCAACTGGGGGCTCGGCAGTGCGGCCGCCTTCGTCCTGCTCGTCGTCACCATGGCGCTTTACGCGCTCCAGCTTCGTCTGGTCGGCGCCAAGCGCCCCGCCGGAGGGCTCTGACATGCTGCTCGACTATGACAGGCTCGGGTGGCTGCGCATGGCGCTTGCCGGCTTTACCGCGCTGGTCGCGGCTTTTTTGCTGCTGCCGGTGGTTTTCATCGTGCTCTTGTCGTTCGGCTCCTCACGCTGGCTTGCCTTCCCGCCGCCCGGCTGGACGCTGAAATGGTACGAGCAGCTGTTGGCGGACCCGACCTGGATCGATGCCGCGCTGACCAGCGCAAAAATCGCCGCCATGGCCGCCATCCTCGCCGTCGGCATCGGCCTGTTCGCATCCTTCGGTTTGATCCGGGGTGAATTTCGCGGGCGCCAGATCCTGCGTGGGCTGCTGCTGACGCCCATGGTGCTGCCAGTGGTGGTGTTCGCCATCGCCGTCTACGCTTTCTTCCTGCGCATCGGGCTGGCCGGCACCACGATCGGCTTCGTCATCGCGCACACCGTCCTGGCACTGCCCTTCGCCATCATTCCGATCACCGCCGCGCTCGAGGGTTTCGACAAGTCCATCGAGGACGCGGCCATCGTCTGCGGCGCCAGCCCGCTGCAGGCACGGTTGCGGATCACCTTGCCCTCGATCCGGATCGGCATCTTCTCGGCGGCGATCTTTTCCTTCCTCGCCTCATGGGACGAGGTCGTGGTGGCGATCTTCATGGCGAGCCCGACCTTGCAGACCTTGCCGGTGAAGATCTGGGGCAGTTTGCGCGCCGACCTCAGTCCGGTCGTCGCCGCCGCCTCCAGCCTGCTCGTCGGCCTGACCTTGTGCCTGATGATCGTAACCGCACTCCTTCGCAGAAAATTATCGAGATGACCCGGCCATTCCTGTCCATACGCGCGGTGAGGAAAACCTTCGGTGCCTTCGTCGCCGTCCACGACGTCACCATCGATGTGCCCAAGGGCGAATTCCTGACCTTCCTCGGGCCGTCGGGCTCCGGCAAGTCGACGACGCTCTATGCGATCGCCGGTTTCCAGGACCCGACCTCCGGCGACGTCCTGCTGGAGGACAAGTCGCTGCTTTCAGTGCCGTCGCACAAGCGCAACATCGGCATGGTCTTCCAGCGTTACACGCTGTTTCCGCATCTGAGCGTTGCCGAGAACGTAGCCTTCCCGCTGCGCGTGCGCGGCCGCCCCGACGCCGAAGTGAAAAAGAAAGTCGCCGACATGCTGGCGCTGGTGCGGCTGGAGAATTTCGCCGGCCGCTATCCCGGCGCGCTGTCGGGCGGCCAGCAGCAGCGCGTGGCGCTTGCCCGTGCGCTCGCCTACGATCCGCCGATCCTGCTGATGGACGAGCCGCTGTCGGCGCTCGACAAGAAACTGCGCCAGGAGATCCAGGCCGAGATCCGCCGCATCCACCGTGAGACCGGTGTCACCATCCTCTATGTCACTCACGATCAGGAAGAGGCGCTCCATCTGTCGGATCGCATCGCCCTGTTCAAGGAAGGGCGCATCGAACAGATCGGCACCGGCGAGGACCTTTATCTCAGGCCGGCCAGCGAGTTCGTCGCCGGCTTCATCGGCAATTCGAATTTCCTGCCCGCCGAGCATCTGGAAACCGCCAATGGCGCGTCGACCGTACGCCTGGCCGATGGTTCGGTCGTGAGTGGCGTGAAGACGACGCAGGCCTTCGATCGCGGCCAGAAGGCGCGGCTGATGGTGCGCCCCGAAGCCTTCCGGCTCACGCCTGGACCAGCGAGCGCAGCACTCGCCGTCGAAATCGTCGATACCGCCTTCTTCGGCGACCGCAAGCGCGTCGTAGCGCGAACCGCCGGCGGCGATGAGATCGATGTCAGGCCGACTTCGGATGCGGTGGAACCGGATAGCGCGGATTGCGCCACCGGCAGGCGGATCTTTTTCGATCCTGCTTCCGCCTTCCTGTTTCCAGCCTGAAGACCGAAAGTCTTCCCTTGGAAACGCGGCGGCAATTCCGCCGGCGGCCCGCACGGCCGGGCCTGTCGCTGGTGACGGCGAGCCACGGGCACAAAATCGTCGCCCGTCTCGCCGCCGGCACCGGCCACTCAATCAATAGCCGACGGTGAAGCGCTGCCTGACATGCGTCGGCTTCTCGATCTCGTCGACCATGACGATGGCATAGTCCTCGAACGAAATGCTGCTGCCCTTGTCCGAGACGAGAAGCGTGTCCTTGCCGAGGCGGAACTTGCCAGTGCGCTCGCCTGGGACGAACAGGGCCGACGGCGACAGGAAGGTCCAGTCGAGATCGCCGACCGTCTTGAGCTTATCCAGGAAGTCTGCGCCCTTCTGTGCTTCGGCCTTGTAGATCGCGGGGAATTCGGGCGTATCGACCAGCCGCTTGCCGGGCGCCACTTCAAGACTGCCCGCGCCGCCCACGACGAGATAGCGCTTCACGCCAGAGGCACGCACCGCGGCGATCAGCGTGTCGGGGTCGCTGTCCACGAAATGCACGGAGCTGATCACCACATCGTGTCCACGGATCAAATCGGCGAGACCTTGCCGGTCGAAGACATCGCCCTTCCTGGCGGTCACGCCGGGCAGCGCCGCGATCTTTTCCGGGCTGCGGGCGATGCCGGTGACCGTATGGCCACGGTCGGAGAGTTCCTTGAGCAGGCGCGAACCGACAGCGCCGGAGGCGCCGATGAGAGCAACTTTTGCCATGTCTTCTTCTTCCGTTCCTGTTGGAGGGCTGATTGATGGAGATCACGCCGCCGCGAGATGGGCGACGAGACTGTCGAAGCTGCCGAACAGCGCGTTCGAACCGATGAGCCGGGGCGCTTCGTTGCGGATGACCGCCAGCGAAGGCACGCCATTCGCATGCAAGCGCTGGAACAGCGCGCGGCCACGATTGACCAGCTCGAGGTGCGCCGTCAGCAAGGTTTCGGTCGGGCTGTTCAGGATCGCGGCGGCATCTATCATGCCAGCGTCGGCGAGCACGGCAGACACGCCTTCGACAGTTACGATATCGCGACGGTCGACGTAGCGCGCACGTTGGATCGCCTTGAGAGCGGTCAACCGGCGGCTGGGGTCTTCCAGGCCGGCGGCGCTGATGCCGAGGGTCGCGGCATGCGAGTCCAGCAAGGTGCCCCAGATGCCGAGGACATTGCGCTGATAAGCCTGCGTGAAGGCTTGTCCGGTTAGACGCTCGATACGCTGGTCGTTTGCCCAGGCGTGAGCGGCAAAACCTTCATCCATTGGCCTCGCGCCCGCTCCCGAAAACAGGCCGGTGGGCAGCAATTCGACGCGCACGCCGCTGGCCACCAATTTGTCCAGCATCGGCGTGGCGCCGTAGCACCAGCCGCAGAGCGGATCGAAAAGATAAGTCACGTCCAACTGAGCCATGATTACCTGATATCCCTTGGCGCGACGTGTCCGCGATCTGACCGTCAAATGTCTTGCTCCTATGTGGCAGACGACGATCTTGCGATAAATGATCTCTAATCATACAAACTGTCTGATCCGATCAGACAAAAGCGAGCGCCGTGGCCGACCTGCTGAACCTCAATCGCCTCGTCTATTTCACCACTGTCATGGAGACCGGCTCTTTCACATCGGCAGCCGACCGGCTTGGCGTCGCCAAAGCCGTGGTCAGCCATCAGATCGGCAAGCTCGAGGAGGAATTGGGTGCGACACTCATGCGACGCACGACGCGGCGTGTCGCGCCGACCGAAGAGGGACGCCTCTTCCATGATCGCGCGATGATCATCCTGCGGGAAGCGGAGGCCGCCTATGGCGAGATTTCGCGCGCGGCATCCGCGTAGGCTGGCTTGCCGATTCCTCCAACCAGGCGCGGCGCCTGGGCACGATTCGGCAGATCGTGGTGGCAAGCCCTGCGTTCGCCGCAAGCTTGCCGCAAGGCGTGAGCCCCCGCCAGGCGCGATCACTGGCCTGGGTCGGAAACGCCCAGCTTCACGGCATCAGCCAATGGCTGTTTTCACGGGATGACGACAAGGTGCTGACCGAACTCAACCCGGTCATCACATGCGACAAGAGCCCGGCTGCCCATGCCTGCGTGCTTGCCGGCATAGGGCTGGGCGTATTTCCCGACTACAGCGTCAGCAACGACATCGCCGAGGGGCGGCTGGTGCCGGTCTTTGCCGACTGGGCCTTGCCCACTGGCGGCATTCACGCTGTCTTTCCGCCGGCAAGGTTCCGGCCCGCCAAGGTGTGCGCGTTTGTGGATCTGCTCGCCACCGCCGAGAAGAAACGATCGCGCGGCAGCGTCATGCTGTGAGATGCAGCAGAAGGTCGGCAAAGACTTACATTAAAAAAGCGGTTCTGCCGCACCCCGAAAGAGGCCTTCAACTCCAAGGCGGCGCTTATCCGAACGCAAAACGGCCCGCCGGCTTTGCGCCTGGCGGGCCGTTTTGGTAAGTTTGGTTGCGGGGACAGGATTTGAACCTGTGACCTTCAGGTTATGAGCCTGACGAGCTACCGGGCTGCTCCACCCCGCGCCACCACCGCGATCGCCGCTCTACTTTGGCGACTGCGGCATTCCTGTATCCACCAAATGAAAGGGCCGCTTAGAGCGGCCCGGGATCCCTTGGCGGGCCTTTATGCATGTCGCCCAAAAAGTGTTAGCGGTTTTGGGGCAACGACATGCATCGAACAAAGCAATGAGAAGATTTCTCTGTCATCCGGTTGGATGTGAGTTTGAACGTGCGCTTAGCAGACCTGGCAGCGACCTACTCTCCCGCGTCTTGAGACGAAGTACCATCAGCGCTGGAGCGTTTCACGGCCGAGTTCGGAATGGGATCGGGTGCAGCCGCTCCGCCATAACCACCAGGTCGGCAAAACGCACGTTATTCGAGAAGCTGGTTTGAGCGAATAGCCATAGAGAGGAGCGAATAGGGGACCTATTTTGTGCTTTCTCGGCGCTTTTCGCTGGTCTTTTTGTGCCTTGGCCGTCCTTGGGGTCTGGCCCTTCGAAGCGAAGCTTCGCAAGGTCGACCGACCGTCGGCGCCGATGCGCCGCACCCACGTAGCGCCGCCCGAAGGGCGGAACAAGCGTGAGTGAGAACAAACCATTTGACTTCGTCAAATGGACATTAGGAATGAGAACGATCAAGCCGATCGAACTATTAGTACCGGTAAGCTTCAAGCGTTGCCGCTCTTCCACACCCGGCCTATCAACGTGGTCGTCTTCCACGGTTCTCAGGGAATACTCGTTTTAAGGTGGGTTTCCCGCTTAGATGCCTTCAGCGGTTATCCCGTCCGGATATAGCTACCCTGCTATGCGGCTGGCGCCACAACAGGTCCACCAGAGATCCGTCCATCCCGGTCCTCTCGTACTAGGGACAGATCCTTTCAATATTCCTACACCCACGGCAGATAGGGACCGAACTGTCTCACGACGTTCTGAACCCAACTCACGTACCGCTTTAAATGGCGAACAGCCATACCCTTGGGACCTGCTCCAGCCCCAGGATGCGATGAGTCGACATCGAGGTGCCAAACAACCCCGTCGATATGGACTCTTGGGGGTCATCAGCCTGTTATCCCCGGCGTACCTTTTATCCGTTGAGCGATGGCCCTTCCACGCGGGACCACCGGATCACTATGACCGACTTTCGTCTCTGCTCGACTTGTCAGTCTCGCAGTCAGGCAGGCTTATGCCATTGCACTCAGCGAACGATTTCCGACCGTTCTGAGCCCACCATCGCGCGCCTCCGTTACTCTTTAGGAGGCGACCGCCCCAGTCAAACTACCCACCATACATTGTCCCGGACCCGGATAACGGGCCGCGGTTAGACATCCATAGTAATAAGGGTGGTATTTCAAGGGTGGCTCCACCTGAGCTGGCGCCCAGGTTTCAAAGCCTACCACCTATCCTACACATGCCACTACGAATGCCAATGTAAAGCTATAGTAAAGGTGCACGGGGTCTTTCCGTCTAACCGCAGGAACCCCGCATCTTCACGGGGAATTCAATTTCACTGAGTCTATGCTGGAGACAGCGGGGAAGTCGTTACGCCATTCGTGCAGGTCGGAACTTACCCGACAAGGAATTTCGCTACCTTAGGACCGTTATAGTTACGGCCGCCGTTTACTGGGGCTTCGATTCAGAGCTTGCACCCCTCCTCTTAACCTTCCAGCACCGGGCAGGCGTCAGACCCTATACGTCGTCTTGCGACTTCGCAGAGCCCTGTGTTTTTGATAAACAGTCGCTACCCCCTGGTCTGTGCCACCCTCCTCTACTTGCGTAGAAAAGGGTCACGCTTCTTCCGAAGTTACGCGTGCAATTTGCCGAGTTCCTTCAGCATAGTTCTCTCAAGCGCCTTGGTATACTCTACCAGACCACCAGTGTCGGTTTCGGGTACGGTTTATAAGGAGGAGCTATTTCCTGGAACCACGCAGCAGCCCGTTCAATCCGATAAGATTGGACTACCTCAATGATCCGTCACTACCTCCAAGCCCACGAATATTAACGTGGTTCCCATCGACTACGCGTTTCCGCCTCGTCTTAGGGGCCGGCTAACCCTGCTCAGATTAGCTTTAAGCAGGAACCCTTGGTCTTTCGGCGGGGGAGTCTCTCACTCCCCTTACGTTACTCATGTCAGCATTCGCACTTCTGATACCTCCACCACCCCTCACGGGTATGGCTTCATCAGCTTACAGAACGCTCCGCTACCGCTTGGCCCTTGCGGACCAAACCCTAAGCTTCGGTGTATGGCTTTAGCCCCGTTACATTTTCGGCGCAAAGACCCTTATTTAGACCAGTGAGCTGTTACGCTTTCTTTAAATGATGGCTGCTTCTAAGCCAACATCCTGGTTGTTTTGGGATCCTCACATCCTTTCCCACTTAGCCATAACTTGGGGACCTTAGCTGTAGGTCAGGGTTGTTTCCCTTTTCACGACGGACGTTAGCACCCGCCGTGTGTCTGCCGACTAGTACTCCCAGGTATTCGGAGTTTGGTTAGGTTTGGTAATCCGGTGAGGACCCCTAGCCCATCCAGTGCTCTACCCCCTGGGGTATTCGGTCGACGCTCTACCTAAATAGATTTCGCGGAGAACCAGCTATTTCCGAGTTTGATTGGCCTTTCACCCCTAGCCACAAGTCATCCCGAACTATTGCAACAGTTATGGGTTCGGTCCTCCAGTAAGTGTTACCTTACCTTCAACCTGCTCATGGCTAGATCACTCGGTTTCGGGTCTAATGCGACGAACTGAACGCCCTGTTCAGACTCGCTTTCGCTGCGCCTACACCTAGCGGTTTAAGCTTGCTCGTCACACTAAGTCGCTGACCCATTATACAAAAGGTACGTGGTCACCCAGGACGAACCTTGGGCTTCCACTGTTTGTAGGCAATCGGTTTCAGGTACTCTTTCACTCCCCTTGTCGGGGTGCTTTTCACCTTTCCCTCACGGTACTAGTTCGCTATCGGTCATGCACGAGTACTTAGGCTTGGAGGGTGGTCCCCCCAATTTCAGACAGGATTTCACGTGTCCCGCCTTACTCGAGGACGATTGATTGCATTACGCGTACGGGGCTGTCACCCACTATGGCCCTACTTTCCAGAAGGTTCCGCTTGTCTCTCAATCGCCACTGGCCTGGTCCGGGTTCGCTCGCCACTACTTCCGGAGTCTCGGTTGATGTCCTTTCCTACGGGTACTTAGATGTTTCAGTTCCCCGCGTTCGCCACTTTATCCCTATGTATTCAGGATAAGTTACCTATATCTGATACTTGGAAACCACAGCAGCAAGCTTGCGCGATCTCGAAGAGATCGTCGCCTCACGCGCAATCCTTGCGGATTTTGCGTAGTCACCCTGCTACTCTGATTTTCCAAGCACCTTAGGTGGGTTTCCCCATTCGGAAATCTACGGATCAAAGGGTATTCGCACCTCCCCGTAGCTTATCGCAGCGTATCACGTCCTTCATCGCCTGTGCATGCCAAGGCATCCACCAATTGCCCTTAAGACACTTGATCGTTCTCATTGCCAATATCCACCCGCGCGATCTCGAAGAGATCGTCGCTTCAGCTAACCCCTTGCGGGATTAGCCCAAGCGCGATCCCAAAGGGATCGTCGCATAAGCGCAATCCTGTGCGGGATTATCACTTGATGTCATTGGCACAAAAAGACCAGCTTCTCGAGATCGGTTCGAGGGTGCGGTTAGGCAAACCCATCATATGCAAGGGATTGAGCGTCCCTTGCGACAAATCATGACCCTTGCGGCTCATGAAGTTCGAACAAATCTTCTCTTTACGATGTCAAACAG